>NZ_JBKQQD010000490.1:0-5090 GCF_052144515.1 Mycobacterium sp.
TGGGCTTCCCCTGAAAACGTGAAGGCTTCCGTTATGCGGCCTCCGGTCGGATGGTCGCGATTTTCTCGTAGTCAACGGGTGGTAGCAACCCGGCTGAGCTGTGCCGGCGTCGGGTGTTGTAGAAGTCGTAGCACCAGGCGGTGATGACCTCTCGGGCCTGTGCCTTTGTCGCGAAGTGGTGCCGGGACAAGACCTCGTGTTCGAGGGTGGAGAAAAACGCCTCGGAGGTGGCGTTGTCGAAGCACGACCCGACGCGGCCCATCGACTGCCGTACCCCAAGGGTGCGGCATAACCTCATGAAATCATTTGCGGTGTAAGTAGATCCGCGATCGCTATGGAAGATCACGCCATCGATCACGGCGCGCCCGCCGCGCACCGCGGCGGCGATCTTCATCGCGTCACTGGCTAGCTCGGCGTCCGGGTGCTCCGACATCGGGCAGGCCAGCAACCGGCGCCCGCACAGATCCAGCACCGAGGCGAGGTAGAGCTTGCCCTCGTCGGTGGGGATATCGGTGATGTCACCACACCACTTCAGGTTCGGCGCAGCGGCAGTGAAGTCGCGTTTCAACAGGTCGGGAAACTTCGTGGCTTTCTTGTCTTGTCGGGTCAAGCCCCTGCTCCGCTTTGGCTTTCGACCTTGCAGGCCCTGCCGGCGCATGGACTCGGCGACGGTGTTCACACTGACCTTCCAGCCCTCGTCGAGCAGGTCGGCGTGGATGCGCGGCGAACCGTAGCTGCACTTGGAGGCCGCGAACAGCGTGGCCACCCGCGTGTCCAGCTCAGCCCGCCGGAGCTCCCGGTGGGTGGGCTCGCGGTCCACCCATTTGTAGAACCAGGAGATGCTCACACCCAGGATGGCGCAGCACGCCGCGTGTGGCACCTGGTAGAAGGTCCTCTGGTCGGCGATGAAGCGGGCCACACTCACTTCGTCGCCTCCTTCACCCATAATGCCGAGCACCGGATTATGCCGAGGACGCCGCTGAATCGTCTGCGCGGTAAGGGATCTGTGTCCACGAACTCGGCATAATCCCGGATCCCGTTGGTGACGAGACTTCTCTCCAGAAAGCGCATCTGGAGAGGAGAGGTCGTGAACAGTAGAGCGAAGCGGGTACGGGTTCGTGGGCCGTTGGGCCCGTATGCGGACGGGTTCCGCGCGGAGTTGGCCGCGCGGGGATATGAGCCGAGTTCCGCGGCGGGTCAGCTTCAGGTGATGGCGCACCTGAGCCGTTGGCTGGTCGATCGGGGCCTAGACGGACACGAGCTCACGTCCAGTGTTGTGGAGGAGTTCCTGCGGGCCCGACGCGTCGCAGGATACGGGCAGTGGCTCTCGGCGCGGGGCATGGCGCCGCTGCTGGATCATTTGCGTGAAGTCGGGATCGCCCCGGCCTGCTCGCCGGCCGTGGCCGACAGTGCGGTGGAGGTTCTGCTTGCCACGTACCGGGCCTATCTGGTCGAGGAGCGCGGGCTGGCCGCGTCGACAGTTCGCAACTACGTCGATGTGGCGCGCCAGTTCGTGTCGGAGTATTGCGCGTCGGGGCGTAGGGACCTGTGCGGCTTGACCGCGGCCCAGGTGAGCGAGTTCGTGCTGGCTAGGTGCAGGACCCATTGTGTTGGGTCGGCCGCGATTCTCGTTGTCGGGATGCGGGCGCTGCTGCGCTACCTGCATCTGACGGGAATCACGGCGACGGGGTTAGCAGGTGCGGTGCCGTCGGCGGCATCCTGGCCAGCGAGCTGTCTGCCACAGCCGATCGATCGGCGGCAGGCGGCGCGGCTGTTGTCTTCCTGCGACCGCCGAACCGCGTTGGGGCGCCGCGACTTCGCGGTGCTCACGCTGCTGCTGCGGCTCGGGCTGCGGGTCGGCGAGGTGGCAGCCCTGGAACTGACCGATGTGGACTGGCGTCACGGTGAGATCTTGGTTCGCGGCAAAGCCCATCGTGAGGAGCGGCTACCGTTACCGGCCGATGTCGGGCAAGCCGTCGCCGGCTGGCTGCGGCGAGGTCGGCCTCGGTGCGCCTCCACGCATGTGTTCACCACACTGATCGCCCCGCGAAGTGAACTGTCCGCCAAGGCGGTATCGGCGATCGTCCGACGGCGCGGGCAGCGGTCCGGCGTGGTGGTGACGGCGCATCGGCTGCGGCACTGTGCGGCAACCGAGTTGCTGCGTTCTGGCGCCAGCCTGCCCGAAGTCGGTCAGGTCCTGCGGCACGCCAGCATGCTCAGCACCGCTATATATGCCAAGGTCGATCACGCCGCGCTGTCAACGGTGGTGCGGCCGTGGCCGGCGGGTGCGCGGTGAGCGGCCTGCGTGGCGCGGTGGCCGACTATCTCACCGTCCGTCGCACGTTGGGTTTCAAGCTCGTCGGCGCGGGGCTGCTGCTCGAGCAGTTCGTCGACTTCGCCGACGCGGCCGACACCGACACGATCACCACGCAGCTGGCGGTGCAGTGGGCCACGCTCCCGCCGGGTAGCTCCTCGACCTGGCACGCACAACGGCTCAGCGTGGTGCGCTGCTTCGCCCGCTGGGTGCAGGCCTTCGATCCGGCCGTCGAGGTGCCACCGGTGGATCTGCTGCCGGCCCACACCAGGCGCGCCACGCCGTATCTGTATTCCGATGCCGATGTCGCCGCCCTGATGGCCGGGGCCGGGCGGCTGCGCTCGCCGCTGGCCGCCGCGACGATGCAGACGTTCATCGGGCTGCTGTTCGCCACGGGGCTGCGGCGCGGGGAGGCGCTGGGTCTGGACCGCGGCGATGTCGACCCGGCCACCGGCGTGTTGACGATACGTGAGGCGAAATTCCACAAGCCCCGACAACTGCCGTTGCATCCCTCCACGATGGCCGCGCTCACCACCTACGCAACGCGCCGGGACCGGCTGTGTCCGCGTCCGCATACGGACGCATTGTTGGTGTCCGCCACCGGTGCCCGACTGGCGGCCACCACGGTGTCGCAGACGTTCCGGACGCTGTTGCGCGAGAATGGGATCGGGCAACACTGCCCGGCGTGTCGCCCGCGCATTCACGACGCCCGGCACACCTTCGCGGTGAACACTTTGCTTGGCTGGTATCGCGATGATGCCGACGTGCAGGCGCGGCTGCCGCTGCTGTCCACCTACCTCGGCCACACCGACCCACGTCACACCTACTGGTACCTCTCGGCCGCCCCGGAACTGCTCGCCCTCGCCGCCGACCGGATGCAGCGCCACACCGGAGCGACGTCATGACCGCGCTCGCCCCGACCCTGCAGGCCTTCTTCACCGAACGCCTCGCCCGGCAGAAAAACGCCAGCCCGCACACCGTCGCCTCCTACCGCGACACCCTGCGGCTGCTGCTCGGTTTCGTTGCGGAGCGGACGGGCACACCGCCGGCCCGGATGCAGATCGAGGACCTCGACGCCCCGCTGATCGGCGCGTTCCTCGACCACCTCGAAGACCAGCGCGCCAACAGCGTGCGCAGTCGCAACACCCGCCTGGCCGCGATCCACTCGCTGTTCCGGTTCGCCGCGCTGCAACACCCCGAACACGCCGCGCTGATCGCCCGGGTGCTGGCCATCCCACCCAAACGCTACAACCGGGCGGTCGTGTGCTTCCTCGACAGTGAGGAGATCGAGGCGCTGCTCGCCGCCCCGGATACCAGCCGGTGGATAGGCCGTCGCGACCACGCGCTGCTGCTGGTCGCGGTCCAGACCGGGCTGCGGGTCTCCGAGCTGACCGGGCTATGCTGCCGCGACGTCCATCTCGCAGCGGGGGCCCACGTGCGCTGTGTCGGCAAGGGACGCAAACAGCGCTGCACGCCGCTGACCGCCCAGACAGTCTCGGTGCTGCGGGGCTGGCTGGCCGAACGACAAGGCCGACCCGAGGATCCGTTATTCCCGACCAGCCGCGGTCGGCCGCTCAGTCGTGACGCGGTCGCGCTGCTCGTCACCAACCACGCGATCACGGCGCGGCAGCGCTGCCCCACGATCGACGCCAAGACGATCACCCCGCACGTCCTGCGTCACTCGACCGCCATGACCCTATTGCACGCGGGCGTGGACACATCTGTGATCGCGCTCTGGCTCGGCCACGAGAAAACAGACACAGTCCAGATCTATCTGCACGCAGATCTTCGCCTCAAAGAACGCGCCCTCGCCCGCACCACACCCCTCCATGCGGCTCCGGGCCGATACCGACCCCCCCGACACCCTGCTCGCCTTCCTTGAGGCGCTGTGATTATGCCGAGTGCACGGACACAGATCCCTTACCGCGCAGACGATTCAGCGGCGTCCTCGGCATAATCCGGTGCTCGGCATTATGGGTGTTATCCCGAGATCGGGATAACACCCACAGGACCACGGATCGCTTGAGGACATCACGCTCCATCCGCAGCTCAGCCACCTCCGCGCGTAGGCGCTTCAACTCGGCCAGGTCGCCGGTCGAAAGACCCTGCGTTCCTTCGCGCTCGGCGCGGTCCTTGGCGACCCAGTTGCCCAGGGTGCCCTGGTTGATACCCAGGTCCCGAGCCACCTGGGCGATCGGCTTGCCGGTGTCCCGAACAATGCGGACCGCCCCCTCCCGGAACTCGGGATCGAACTTCCTCCGTGTCTCTGACATACCTATTCCTCATAGTGCATGCCTCCACGGTTTCGGGGGAGGTCCACGACACCACCTTCGTCGGCCATGAGTCGTTGTTAGCAAGGGGAGTGGTAGGACCACGCATCGACACCGGTTAGAAATCATGGCCGACACTGACAAGAGTCCGGTGAGACTGGTCGACTAGCGCTGGCTATGAAGCAGTCCTGGTGCGGGCTATCCTGCCCATATGTGGAGGCCTCTGAGTGGACATCGTTGACGTTGAATCGGCAGTGGCGGCCTTGCGCTGAAAAGCGTGCTATCCCACTGATATTGGGGGTCATCACGCTCCTGCTGAGTGCATGCGACGTCATCTCCGCCTCTGGTTATGACGATCCACGGGGCTACGACACCGCGGCCCTGAAGTTGGTGTTCTCGATGGGCTCGGGCCAGTGCCTCAACAGATTCACGTATAGCTCCAAGCTGGCGTCGGCTCCCCCGAGAGTCGTTTCCTGTGGTAGCCCGGACGCCCGAATCCGCAACGA
>NZ_JBKQQD010000491.1:0-45467 GCF_052144515.1 Mycobacterium sp.
CTGCACGAAGCCCTCGGCTACGTCCCACCAGCCGAGTACGAGGCCGCCCTCACCGGCACCTCACAACCCGCGAGTCAGCCAACCCCGGCCCTCGCAACCGACTAGGAACTAAACCCGGGGTAGTTCATCTGTTTTAGGGTTCGGGTGTTTTGTTGGGGTGTGTTGGGTGCTGTGCGGGGTTGGTAGTCGCTCGTGGGGTCCAGGGTTAGCTGGCGGATGAGTTGGCCGGTGGCGGCGTTGATGATTCTGATGTTGAGGTCTTGGACGATGAGCAGGATGCGGGTGCCGGCGTGGGTAAACCACCCACGTTGAGATTGTCTAAACAGCCTTTGGGTTAGCGCCTCCACTGATGGCGAGCGAAGCGGCCGTATGACGCAGGTCGTGTCGCGTTACCTCGGGGAACTCCGCGCCAGAAGCCATCAGCCGGTCAAAGGCAGGACCCAACACTAAGGGACGGAAGCGGGAGAGGCGCAGCACGCCACCTTTGGGCGGGCGGTAGGCGACGCACCTGGCGGGCAGCATCCTCCTGACGGCCTGCATTACCTCCCATATTTCAGGTATGCCGACAGCGAAAGGAGAAGGAGAAACAATGCAAACCACGCCAAAGCTCTGATCATGGCGCGTTGGTTTCGTCGCGCTATGTTCCCGGACGCATAGTCGTCGACAATGCGGCGGCTCAAGCCGAATTTCTCAACGAGCGCAAGCCAATCCGCTTCCGTGACTACATATGCGGGTTGGTCCGCATATGCGGGATGCTCGGCGCCACCGTCGATGTCGCGCCAGCTATACCGATAACTGCCCTCCCGATACTCCATCGCATACTTCATCGGGCTGGGCCTAATCCTCAGGGGTTGCATACCCGGAACGGCCACGATCAGAAGGGGGTCAGTGTGTGACGGGTACTCCCCACCTCCGCGTCTGTGCTGAGCTGGTGTCGCCGTCACCTACGCAAGCGAAGTCGAGGCGATGAGCGCATTCGTCTTGGGATCGAGCACCTGGATCGCGTCTTTTGTTCCCATCTCAAGGACCAGGGGCGGCGGATCCGGCGGCGCTTTAGTCCAGAAGTTCCCTGAATAGCCTTGCGGAAGCGGAAAAAGTTCATAGCGGATCAGTTGCTGCGACGCACCCGATTCGTCGTCGACGTGAGCCGCGTCCATAGGCGCACGTTAGCACCGGAGGTTTAGCGCGTCTTGGCCGAACAGACTGCTGAAGGCGATTGAGAACATGCTGCGCCGCTCTCGCGTTGGACACGCGACTCGCGCAACTCAACCAGAGTGTTCGAGTTCTGTTCGGACCTGGTCGATTTGGTCGTATGCGAAGGTCACCATGGCGGCGGTGGTCATCGCCTCGCCCTCGCGGGCGAGCGATTCGTAGGTCGCCTCGCCGAGCACATCGCGGAGGTGGGTGATGGCGGTGGTGATTTGGGGGAATCCCGACGCGGTGAGGGGACTGAATGCGAAACCGGCGATGGTGGCTGCCGGTTCGAAGCGTCCGAGGCGGTCGAGGAACACCGCGAGAGTTGCCAGGGCGGAACGGATAACTGCGACGTTGCCAGAGTCGTAGCAGTTGCGGATGGCCAGAGTGATGTGATCGAGCGCCGCCAGCGGGTCGCCGTGTTCGGCCTCAAGCCGAGACAAAACGATCGCCAGGTTGGATTCGACCAAGCGGTTGCCGCTGTCTTGGGCGATCACCAGGCCCCGGCGCAGGGCTTCCAGCGCGCGGACGGGATCAGCATCGCGGTAAGCCCTGCCGTAGGCGTGAAGCGCGGACGAGAGCGCAAAGGGGTTGTGGGTGGCCTCGGCGGCTTCGATCAGTCCGTTCGCGGCGGCCCGCGCCTCCTCACCGGCCCCGGCGATCGTCAGTGCGACGACCAGGCACATCCGGGTGAGTGTATGGGTGTCTCGGCCGCGTGCGAGCTGGGCGCGACACCACTCGACGGCCCGTCCGGGCTGGCCGGTGGCCGTGTGCGTGATGCCGAGCGCGCCCTCGATACCGAATGGCACCTCGTCGCGGCCAGTGCCGATCACCGTCTGGCCGGCGTCGCTATAGCCGACAGCCTCCTCGATCCGTCCCCCGGCCCAGCACAGCGCCGCGATCACGTACAGGGTCGCGAGCCGGGGATGGTCGACGGCGCGGGCGGGCTCGATGAGCTCCTCGGCCCAGGCTATCGGCTCGGGATTTTCGACCAGATAGCCGAGCAACCCCGCGTAGGTGGCGATGGCGGCGGCATCGTCGAGGTCGCCCCGGTCGGCGGCCCACCGGAAGGCGGTGCGCAGGTTGGGCAGCTCCGTGGAGAACCAGGTGTACGCCTCGCGCTGCCGGGGGCTGTCCCAGAGCGCAAGCATGTCTGCTTCGCGCTCCGCGAAGTAGCGGGCGTGCGCTGCACGGGCCGAGTCAGCCTCACCACTGGCGACGAGCTGTTCTTCGGCGAACTGGCGGATCGTCTCCAGCATCGAAAACCGGGTCCGCCCCGAGGACCGGTCAGCGACTAGCAGCGACTTGCGCACCAGGGCGTCGAGCAGATCCAGGGTGGCGAAGTCATCCTCGGAACCCATGACGGCGCAGGCACTTTCGAGGTCAAATCCCCCCGCGAACACCGAACACCGCTCCAGCAACCGTTTTTCCGCGTCTTCGAGGTGGTCGTAGGACCACGCCACGGCGTGGCGCAGTGTTTGGTGGCGTGACAGGCCGCGCCGGGAGCCGACCAGCAGCCGGAACCGCTGATCGAGACGATCACGCACCTCGCCCGCAGTCATCGCCGCCATCCGCGAGGCCGCCAACTCGATGGCCAACGGGATGCCGTCGAGTCTGCGGCAGATTTCCACGACAGCGTCCGCCTCGCCGTGCTGGGCCAGCGAGAAGTCCGACACGACACTGTGGGCGCGGTCGAGGAAAAGGTTCACGGCGGCCGATTCGGTTCCGGCGTTGACGTCGAGCGAGGGGACACGCCATAACTGTTCGTCGCTGACCCCCAATCCTTCGCGGCTGGTCGCGAGAATCGTGACGGTCGCCGAGGCGACGAGAATCGCCTCGACCAGATCCGCGACGTTGTCGACCACGTGTTCGCAGTTGTCGAACACCAGCAGGCGGACTCGGCCCTCCAACGCGGCCGCGACACTGTCCGCCACGCTCTTCCCGGGCTGTTGGATGATGCCCAGCACCGCGGCCACCGCGTCGGGCACCGCCGCCGGATCGGCGACTGCGGCTAAGTCGAAAAACCAGACCCCGTCGGGGAATTCATCGGCGAGCCGCGCCGCGACTTCGGTGGCCAGGCGGGTCTTGCCGACCCCACCTACCCCGGTCAGCGTGACCAACCGATGCGCCTTCAGCGCGGCCTGCAGCTCGGCGACCTCGGACTCGCGCCCGATGAAGCTCGTGGTCGCAGGCCGCAGGTTCCCCGGACTCGCATCCAGCGCCCGCAACGGCGGAAAGTCCGCCTGCAGGCCCGCCGCTCGGACCTGAAATACCCCGACCGCGGTGGGCAGATCCCGCAACCGCCGCGGCCCCAAATCCACCAGATCAACTCCGGTCAGCAGACCCGCCGTCGACTCGGCCAACAGGATCTGCCCGCCATGCCCGGCGGCCATCACCCGCGCGGCACGGTTGAGCACCGCACCGAAGTAGTCCGCCCCCCGCAACTCGGCTTCGCCCGTCGCGATTCCCATCCGCACCGGCAACTCCAGCGCCCGCTGCGCGGCCACCGCAGCATCAACCGCCGACTTGGGCGAGGCGAACGCGGCACACACCCCGTCACCGGTGTGCTTGAACAACCAGCCCCCGTGCTCCTCGATCGCCGCACGCAACACCTCGTCATGGGCGGCCAGCGCCACCCGCATGCCCTCCGCATCGGCCTCCCACCGACGGGTCGAACCCTCAACGTCGGTGAACACGAACGTCACAACACCCGAAGGAGCGGGCACCTCAGCAGAATGTCACAACGAACCCTATTCCGCCCCGAACATCACAGGACGACCCCGACATCAGATCATGGGATCCACCAAGCCCGTCCGCAGTTAGTCCGCGGATAGCTCACCCCGACCAGCATTAAGACTGGTGACCCCTACGCACCGAGTGACCAATCGGGTTTCAACGTGCCAGCCAGCAGAAACGAGATAATCTAACTGCCGCCGCGTCAGCGTCAGGGGGCCGCACGAACGTAGCCGAGACCGAGGAGTCAACGAATGAAGAACACCGGACGATTCACCGGCCCGCTCGCTGCCGTTCTGGGCGCTATCGCAGTCATCACCACCCCGATCGCGAATGCCGACTCGACGGATGACGGTTACCTGCAAGCGCTCAAGGACAAGGGGATCACGTGGCCCAGCGGCTCGGACCAAACGATGGTCCAATCGGGCATGCGGTTTGTACGGACTGGTCTAGAGGAATGACGTTCGACCAAACCTTCGCCGATGCGAAATCGGGGCTTCCGCAGTTAGCCGACACCTCTATCGCCAAGATCCTGGGTATAGCGACGGGGGCTTACTGCCCGCAATACTCCAACAAATTTGATTGATGACCCCCGGAACCAGGCCAAGCGTCCGGCTCATTCGCTGGCAATCTTGTCCGGGCAGTAGGCCTCGACGCTTGCGCTGACGAAGTAGCCCGCTTCGTTGTAGTCCCAATCCTGGTTGCCGAGCCGGACGCCCTTTATGACATCGTCCGCGGACTTGCCCTGCTGCAACTCCGAGCAAATTTCGTGCGCCGAGGCTATGAGCGCCTGGGAGTCGGTGATCTGTCTGCCCATATTGTCGCGGATGTTTTTGAGGAACTGCGCGTCGTTCGGATCTGCGTGCGCGGTCGCGGCGAGGGCCGTGGCGCTCACCAGGACCGCCGCGATAGATAGAAGCACCTTCATTGCGGACCCCGACTCTGAATTGCTTGGCAAGGCTCACCAACTACAGCCATGCGGTCGGCTGGAGCCTACCGGGTAGGACGCGACACGGCTGCACTGGCGATTCCGATGGACGGCAAGAGCTTTAGCTCTTCTCGTCCGGTCATAACGGATCAAACCGGTTGATGAGCCAGGTTCCGTTTACCTTGGCCAGACCCACCCCTGCTGGAATCGCTCCGGGGCCAGGTAGGCCCAGGTGCCATTGGCCGCGATGCCGAAGTCGATGAGATACGCGAAGTCGTCGTCGGTCACCAAGATGTTCGACGGCTTGACGTCGCGATGCACCAGTCCGATTTGGTGGGCGGCATGCAGCGCCGAGGCGATCTGCTCAATGATCCCAACCGCGCGGGCCGGCGGCAGCGGTCCCGCGCCGAGGAGCTGGTGCAGATCGCGGCCTTGATCAGCCGCATCGTGACATACAGCCGTCCGTCGATCTCGCCGAAATCATGGATCGGGACGATATGCGGCTCGTCGAGCCCGGCCGCAGCGCGGACCTCCTGCCGAAACCGCGTCTGGAAGACCTCGTCACCAGTGCAATTCGCTGGCAGCACCTTCAGAGCCACCACCCGGTCGATGGCGGTGTCGAAGGCCCGCCACACGTCGCCCATGCTGCCGCGGCCCAGCAATTCCACCAATCGGTAGCGTCCGAATTGGG
Organism: Mycobacterium sp.; assembly: GCF_052144515.1. Classification (GTDB taxonomy): domain Bacteria; phylum Actinomycetota; class Actinomycetes; order Mycobacteriales; family Mycobacteriaceae; genus Mycobacterium. The sequence continues at coordinate 5,547 of NZ_JBKQQD010000491.1, forward strand.
TTCCGTCCACGCAAGCCTCCCCGGGGTGCTTCACCGAAACGATAACTTTGGATACCCTTTTCCTCACTCGCCCGGCTGGTAGTTAGGGATGACGACCACCCTGACCAACTCCGCGATCCGGGGTGCCAGGTGGGGCAGCGTCGTTGGTTCGTGGTCAGCCAGGTATTCGATGATCAACTCGGTACCGGCGGCCACGACCAGGTAACACATTTCGTCGGTGAGCGGCGGCATTGCGGGATCAGTTCGGCTGCGCAGGTCGCACATGGCGGGCGCTATGGCATCGACGAATTCGCGGATGGCTTCGTTGCGGTGGATGCGCACCCGCCGCCCCGCACCGACCGCCTCGAGAAAGAACACGCGGGCAGCAGCGGGCGCCGCGGCGATCACCGCCAGGAGTCTCGCGGCGTAGTCGGCGATTTCACCCGGTTCGATGCGCGGCGCTCCGCCGTTCGGCACGTTGAGCCCCGACTCTCTGACGACCACCCCCACCGCCTGGTAGGCGTCGAGGAACAGATCCTCCTTGCTCGCGTACAGCTGGTAGAAGGTCTTGCTCGATACGCCGGCGCGTTTGGCGATGGTCAAAACGGAGGTCGCCGCGTACCCGTCGGCGGCGAAGAGTTCGATTGCCGCAGCTGTGATTCGAACCCGCTGGACTTCTCGGATGTCATCGCGCGACAGGCCATGGCGGTGGCGCGGCAGCGGTTCTGGGGAGCCACCCGCGAGCAGTCGAAAGACCGCGGTGGCGGTTTCCGGCTTGGTTTCTGCTACCTCGGCCACCGTTGCACCGCTAACGACGCGTCGTCGCGCGCCTGCTCGTATTGATAGTCGTCGAATGGGAATTGGCGATTGGCACGACTGGCCGCGAAGAAGCCCGTCGGGCGGACGTAGGTGCTATCTCCTTGCGAATTGCGGTAATACGTCGGAACGTGGCCGTTGAGATCGTTGAAGTAGTACCGCAGTGCGCGAGAGCGCTTCACGATCAGGTCGTGGTACGCGTGGTGAACCGCTTGCCGGACCTCCACGCGGGTCGCCCGACGGCGGCGAGCCTCGCTGATCGCACGAACCGCGTGATCGGCGGTCATTTCGACGAATGCGTGCCACCCGCTTCCGGTCCACGAGTACGGGCCGACAAGGGTCCATCGGTTGGGCAGTCCGGGCACGGCCACACTTTGGTAGGCCTGCAATCCGTGCTGGCGGTAATAATCAGCCAGGTCGAAGTTGTCGCGGCCCAGAATCGCTCCGGGCCGGTATGTTTCGGGGTCGGAGAAGACCTCGTAGCCGGTGGCCAGGACGATCGCGTCGAAGCCGTGGTCACGACCGTCGCGAGTGCGAATCCCGTGTGGAGTGATCTCGCTGATCGGTGTGGTGACGAGTTCGACGTTGGGCCGGTTGTAGACCTGTAGGTAGTGGTTTGACAACGTTGGCCGCTTCGCCGCGACACCGAAATTCGGCGCAAGCGCGGCAACGGTATGGGGGTCGGAGACGACCCGGTTGAGGTAGCGACGGTAGGCCGCGATGGTGGTCTGGTCGAAGCCGGACAGGACGGGACGGATGACTGGTTGCGGCAATCCGCTGACGGCGCGGAGCACGAGATCGACGACGCTCAAAGCGACGCCGTGCAGAGCAGGCTGGACACCACGAATAGCCAGCATGCGCTGCAAGGACTTTGAGATGCGGTAGTCGGGTTTGGGCAGCGCCCACACCGGCGTGCGCTGGAAGACCGTCAACGACGCCACCTCGGGGGCGATGGCCGGGATGATTTGCACGGCGCTTGCGCCGGTACCGATCACCGCGACCCGCTTGCCGCCCAGTTCATAATCATGGTCCCAACTTGCCGGCCGCTGGATCTTGCCTTCGAATGCTTCCCATCCGGGGATTCCGGGATCGGCTTTGGGCCGGATGAACGCGCCGACGGCGCTGATCAAGAACCGCGCCGTGATGAATTCGCCTGTCTGCGTGTGCAGCACCCACAAGGCGGCCGCGTCATCCCACTGTTCACACACGATGTCGGTGTTGAACAGTACCCGGCGGTAAAGGGCGAACCGTTTGGCCACGTCCACGTGGTAGCGCTTGACTTCCGCACCGCGCGGAAAGACGCGGCTCCAATTTGGGTTACGGGCGAACGAATACTGGTAGGCGATTGCCGGGATGTCGACGCTCAGTCCTGGGTAGTGGTTCTCGTGCCAGCTTCCGCCGATATCGTCAGCGCGTTCGATGATCACGAAGTCGTCGATGCCGGCCGCCGCAACCTTGACGGCAGCCGCGATGCCGCCCGGCCCGGCCCCGATGATGGCGACCTCGAAGTCCGGGTGTGTCTGTGTGTCAGGCATTTTCGCCTGCGCTTGGACGGAACCGCACTCTGGTGCCGCAGCGGGGCGCGAGCATGATCGAGCGCCGCACGATCTTCTCCGGCTTTTCGTCGACGGCGCTGAACTCGCCCTCGCGCAGTAGCACGTGCATGACGGTGATCAACTCCCGCATGGAAAAGCTCGCGCCCAGACACCGTTTGACGCCGCCGCCGAAGGGAATCCAAGCGTAGGTTTGGGGTCGGGTGTCGAGGAATCGCTCGGGACGGAATTCGTGCGGGTGTTCATAGGTGTCGGCGTTGCGGTTGATGGCGATGATATGAACGACGATTCGTGTGCCGGCATCGACGCGGTAGCCACCGATTTCAAAAGTTCGGGCGACGACGCGGGAGGTAAGGGGCGCGGGCGGACGCACCCGCAACGTCTCGTTGATCACCGCCGTCGTGAAGGCTTCATCACCACTGATGGCTTCGGCTTGCACGCGTCGCAGTGCATCGGGGTGGTGCAAAAGCAGATCGAAAACCCACGCCAACGTGGTCGCGGTGGTCTCATGGCCCGCCAGCATCAGGGTGATCAGGTCATCACGGATCTCGCTGTCCGACAACTGTTCTCCGTCGTCCCCGCGGGCACACACGAGCAACGCCAGAATGTCGGCCTGCTCGGCCAAGAGTGGATCGTGTCGCCGTTGAGCGATCAGCGGCATGACGACGTCGTCGATCTCCCTGTTGGCCTGGGCCCGCGCAGGCCATACCCGCAAGGTGCCGAAATGGCGCAGCGCGTAACGAATGGTCAATTGCTCTGAAACACCAAGGTTTAACAGGCGCTCGAATGGCCGGCCCAGCCGCCGGACCTCGTCGGGATCGTCGGCTCCGAAGATGACCTTGACGATCACGTCCAGCATCAGCGAGCGTGCCGCCTGCAACATCTCGAACGGACGGTCAACGGGCCAGCCGCGCATCGCCGCGCGGGTAGAGGCCTCGATGATCGGCACGTAACTGCTCAGCGCATCGCCGTGCAGCGGAGGCGTCAAGAGCTTGCGTCGTCGTAGGTGCTCGGGCTCCTCCTGCACAAACATCGATCCGGACCCGTAAATCGCCGCCGCGGGACCCACGCCCTCTCCCCCGAGTAACACGTCGGTCGGGGCAGTGAAAACCTGCTTCACCAGCTCCGGGCCGGACACGATCGCAACGTCGCCCAGGCTGAGGATGGGCATCGTCATGATCGGCCCGTATCGACGTATCAATCGCAGCATCCGGCGCTCGCCACCCACGAGGTAGGCAACCGCATACGCTGCGGCGAAGGCCGGACGAAGGATGCGGGGGGCGGGCAGACCCGGCGGAGGGCGCAACCCATCCGGCGCAACCTTCCGGCGAAGTGCCGATGCTGGCACGCTGAGGACCCCCATCCCACGAACCAGAAATGGCCCGTTTCTAGTTATAGGAGAGCATGCGTGCGCACATCGGTCAAGACACCGGAGTCGGAGCAGTTCGCGCCACGACCGCTCCGTGGATGAGGGCTAGTTCGGGAACTAGACGCAGTCCGCGCAGATCGGTGGTGCACCGCCGGCGGTGCGTAACCGGCTGCGGTGCTGCACCAGATGGCAGCTCGAGCAGGTGAACTCGTCGGCGCGCGCGGGAATCACCGTCACCAACAGTTCTTCACCCGACAGATCTGCGTCGGGCAACTCGAAAAACGCATCGCTCGCGTCGTCGTCGACGATTATCCCGGACGACTTGGGCAGAGCGGGCGCCAGCTCGCGGAGACCAGACCTGTCCATATTCTCGACGTCGGACACGCGGCGTGCGTCGTAGTCGCTAACGGTCGACATGGGTGTTCCTTTCCTACGCAGGGGCGGGTCGACCGACTTCCCTGTAGTCACCCGTAGGTCAGGCGGTACCCCATCGAGGTGCAATCCACACCCGAGGAAACAAAGAAATTGCAGACGAGACAATCAACGAAACCCGACCGAGCGCGGGTCAGCCAACGGTAAGCGGGACCCCGCCGCCAGCAAAGGGCAGTTGGACATCGTCGGCCCGGAGCCGGGCATGCAGATTCCACGCCAGCCCCAACCAGGGCGCGACCAGGGCCAAAACCACCGACACGGCCGCCACCACCGGATGCCCGACCACCGGCGCAGACACGCCCACCACCAGGCCGACCAGCCAGACCACGGCGGCAACCAGGCCGAGGACGGTGGGACGCTCAACGGGGCCGTTTTCGGTGTAAGCCATCGTCACTCCCAACGAGATAGGTTGCAGGGCAACGCCATTCGCATGGCAGAGATCCTGCCGGCAGCCAAGGTGCCGCCACCCCTGATATAGAGCATCAGTATTCTATAGATACTATTTCTACAAGCGCCAAATTGGCGAGCTCCGCTCGTGCCCGTGGCTAGAACTCGCGTCGCGCAGCAAAAGCGGCATCACCAGCCAGAACACGGTGAAAAGCGCTACCCCGCACACCCCGGCGACCACGCCCGCGGTGCGCCCGGACACCGCCGCGAAAACGATGACCGTCATCCCGGTCAGCGCGGCACCGAGCAGCGCCAGCCCGGCGTAGGCGCATCGGTGTGCCGCCGACACCAGCACCTGCAGCCGGTGCCGTCGGAACAGCAAGCGGTGGGTGGCCACCGGAGCGATCAGCAGCACCGTCGCGCTCACCGAACAGCCGACTGTCGCCAGATAGACCACCCACATGTGCCCGCTGAGCACGTCGAATCGCTGCTGAAACGGCAGCGTCAAGAGGAACCCGGTGAGTAGCTGCACTCCGGTCTGGACTACCCGCAGTTCCTGCAGCAGGCTGTTCCAGTTGCGGTCCAACCGTTCGATTTCGGTTTCGCCGCGCTCGCTTCGGTCCCACCGCTGATCGTCTTCAGGATGATCGACATCCATGGCCGTGATCATCGCACGGCCCAGTCTGTTCAGGTGGCGCTAAGCGCACGGATGAACCGCTCCATGTCGACGCCGGCTTCCCGGCGTGCGTGCGCGTGGTCCTCGGGCCCGCGCCACGTAGAGGGTCGCCTCACGCATCGCCCCCAGCAGCGTTAACGTCGTCGCCTCGACGGGCTGCGGCGGGATACGGGAGGCCTCGATGGTGCTCTTGAGCAGGTCCCGCACCGTCCCGATGTTGTAGCGGTTCCCGATCTCGGTCCACCGCGTCCAGCCCAACACCGCCGGGGCGTCCACCAGGACGATCCGCTGGACCTCCGGGTCGGAGCAGACATCAAGCCAGAAGTCCGCTCCCAGACGCATGACTTCGACGGGGTCCGTCTGGTTGGCGGCCACGATCGCCTCGCCCATGCGCAGGGCTACTTCGGCCTCCACCTGTTCGAAGACCGCCGCGAAGAGCTCGGTCTTGTCGGTGAAGTGGTGATACAGCGCGCCTCTGGTGACGCCCGCCGCGCGCACGATCGTCTCCAATGCGACATCGGCGAAGCCGTGCGCGGCAAAAAGCGGCCGGGCGGCCGCGACCAGCGCCTCGCGTGGGAAGCCTTGGGGGTACAGGCCGAAGGGGACCGATCAACCCTGGATATCGTTCGCCGGCTCAGGGTGTTCTGACTTCCCAGACTCCCTGAGCTTTTGGCAGGACTCGCGCTGATGCAAAGAACCCGGTGAATCGCGCTAGCGATTCAGCTTGCCGTCACGCACGCCGGTCAGGGCGTCGTCCAGGGTCGGATAGAGCGGGAAGGTCTTGTCCAGGCCCGTCAGGTGAATCGGCCTTCGAGTCGCCGGGCCCCGCGCCACCACCCCGAACTCAGCGGAATCACCGAGTTTCTCGTACGTCGCCGCCAGAATCTTGAGTCCCACCGAGCCGAGAAACTCCACCCCGGACAGGTCGATGACCAGCGCGGTCGGGCCTTCAGCCACTACTGCGCCGATGGCTTGTTCCAAGGCAGGAGCGGTAACCAGGTCGATTTCGCCGCTGACACTGACCACGGCGACCCCATCGTGGTCCGCAACCAACGTGGTGATCGAATCGGGAGCTGACAATGGCGATCCTTCGTCCGTGGCTCAAGTCCTTAAGTGTGGTGCAAGCCTAACCCGCCCGACCAACTGCGAGAAGGAGAAGCCCTCAACACGGCGCGCGCCGCCGCCAGGATAGTCTCCCCATAGGACCTGCACCCTGCGGAGCGCTGTACACACTTAGGTGCACTTGGAAGGCCTTGGGAGGCCACATGTCAGATTCTCCGACAGACTCCAACACCAGCGCGACGTCACAGACAGCCGGCATTTCCAGCGAGGGCCTGCTGCCACAGTTGGTCCAACACCTGCGGCGAAATCGAACGGTGCTGCGCGAAGAGTGGGCTCGCCGCATCACGGCGGCCGAACTGCTCACGGCAATGACGCCCGAGGAGATCTTCTCCGAGGCGACTGCCGTCTATGACAACTACGTGGAGGTGCTCGAGACCGGTAGCGTCGAGGCGCTGCAGGACTATGCGCGCGACCTGTCCGAACGCATCATTCCGCGGGGCGTGGAGACCGATGAGGTGCTTGGCATCGTGCTGCTGCTGCGCGACGTGCTGGCGCGCTCGCTGTTCGAGAAGTACCAGACCGAGTTCGACATGCTCAACCGGGTTCTGGACGCATACGAGCCGGCCGCCAACCGCATCGCCAACACCGTGGGCGTCAGCTTCGTCCAGGAACGCGAGCGCATCATCCGCCAGCAGCAGGAGGCGATCCGCGAGCTGTCGACGCCGGTGCTGCAGGTGCGCGAGCAGCTGCTGATTTTGCCGATCATCGGGGTGCTCGACAGTCAGCGCGCCCGCCAGGTCACCGAACAGCTGCTGCGCGCCATCCGGGCGAACCGCGCGAAGGTCGTGGTCATCGACATCACCGGTGTGCCCACCATCGACTCCACGGTGGCAAACCACCTGGTGCAGACCGTCGACGCGTCGGGGTTGATGGGTGCGAGCGTGATCATCACCGGTCTGTCCTCCGAAATCGCCCTGACGCTGGTCACGATCGGACTGGACCTGTCGAAGATGAATGCCGTCGGCGACCTGCAGGGTGGCATCGAAGAAGCCGAGCGCCTGCTCGGTTACGAGGTCACGCGCACCGGCGAGCAGCCCGGCTAAGCACAACTAACGCAACCAGGCTAATGCCAGTACCAATCCTGAAACAGGGCGCGATTCTGATCGCCACGGTGCAAGCCGCGCTCACCGACTCCGACACCGAGCGGCTGCGGTACGACCTCATGGAGCGAGTCAGCCGGTTCCGTGCGCAGGGGATCGTCGTCGACGTCACCGCCATCGACGTGATGGATTCCTTCGCTGCCCGATCGCTGCGCACGATTGCGCATATGACCCGGCTGCGCGGCGCCGTCACGGTGATCGTGGGCCTGCAGCCAGAGGTGGCTTTTGCGATGGTGCAGTTGGGCCTGGCGTTCGACGACATGAACACCGCGCTAGACCTCGAGGAAGGGATAGCGCTGCTGAATCGCAAACTGGGACTGGGCAAATCGACGATCGGGCGCGACGGTGGCGGGTGAGATCGTCGTCGCGATCAACAACCCCGACGACATCGTGGACGCCCGCAAAGCCGGGCACCAGCTAGCACTCCATCTTGGATTTTCCCTGACCGACGTCACGATGATCGCCACGGCGATCTCGGAAGTCGCACGCAATATCACCAGCTATGCCGGCCATGGCGCGGTTCGGGTGGAGGTGGCCGACCGGGAGGGCCGCAAAGCGCTGGTAATACGCGCCGAGGACGAGGGCCCCGGCATCGCTGACATCGAGCGGGCGATGGAAGACGGATATTCGACCGGACGCGGGCTAGGTCTCGGCTTGCCCGGTGCGCGCCGCCTGATGGACCGGTTGATCGTGGAATCCGCACTTGGGCGCGGAACGGTCATCGAGATGTGGAAATGGGTTCCGGCTCGTGCGTGACTTGTTTGGATCGGGAGGCCGATGGGGGCCGATCGAATGGGCGACGGCGGGACGTCCACGTCCCGGCGAGTATGTCTGTGGCGATCAGTCGATCGCGGTCGACATCGAGGGTCAGGGTGCCCTGTTCGGCGTAGTGGACGGCCTTGGTCACGGCCCGTCTGCCGCGAACGCGGCAATCGCCGCGGTGGAAGCGCTCAGGAACGCCCGCGGCGAACGGGTTGAAGTCTTGGTCCAGCTCTGTCACCGCGTGCTGGAGGGGACCAGAGGAGCTGCGATGACCCTGGCGCAGGTCGATTTCCAGGCCGGCCAGCTGCACTGGACCGGGGTGGGCAATGTCACGGCAAACCTGGTCGCCAAGGCGGCCACGGGTGTCAAGGTCCGTTCTTCAGCACGCCTGGCCGCCGGCATCGTCGGCTACCGGATACCGGAAATCTTTCCGGCGCAAGTGGTTCCGATACGCACCGGCGATCTGCTCATCATTGCCAGCGACGGAATCGCCGAAGATCACTTGGACCATATCGACTTCGCCGCCCCCGCCACGGCCATTGCCGAACAGATCTTGGCTAAACACGCGAAAGAATCCGACGACGCCATGGTGCTCGCCGCACGTCACCGGGGGGTCTCGACATGACCGAAACCGACGACTACCGCGCCCACTACCTCGCCGCGCTGCGGACGTACCTGGGCGCCCGCGACGAGGACAGCCTGTCCGTCGGCCATGAACTCGGCCGCCGCGCCCTGCAGGAACGGATAAGCATGCTCGACATCGTCGAGCACCACGTCCGGCTGATTCTCGAACTCTCGCAGGACGTCCGGGTCGACGCGCCGGTCGCATTGGAATTCCTGTTGCAGACGCTGGCCCCGCTCGATGTCGCAACCCGGGGCTTCCTGGACGGCACCAGGCGCTATGCCGAACAGCGGGCCCGCGCCGAGGATCTGGCCGATCGCGACAAGTTCCGCACCGCCCTGGTGAATTCCTTACAAGAGGGGTTCTTTGTCGCCGACCACGACGGCGCGGTGGTCGACATGAACAACGCCTTCGCCGAGATCCTCGGCTATCCCCCAGAGGGTTTGCCGTATCGATGGCCGCACCCGTGGCTGGTCGACACGAACACGGCCGCTCAACAGCAAGCCCGGGTCCGCAGCCACGGCCGTGCCGATTACGAGACACCCATTCGCCGTAAAGACGGCCATCTTGCATGGGTGACGGTGAGCATCAACGCCGTCCGGGGAACCGCAACCGACGAAGATGTCTACGTCGGAACCATTCGAGACATCACCGCGGAACGGGCATTTGCGGCCCGGGAAAGCGCGGTGCTTCGGCTGGCCACGGCCGTGGGGGTGGCCAAGAGCGTGGCCGAGGTGCTGTCGATCACGCTCAACGAATGCCGGTCGGCGGTCGACGTGCAGCGTGTAGTCGCGGTCATGTGGCCGCCTGGCGAGCATTCCCAGGGCGAACCGACCGTCCAGATCGCGGGCGAGCCACACGAATCGACTTGGCGCGAACTGGATCCGTGGTTGCGCATGATATTCGAGTTCGCACGACACCAGCTGCCGCTGACGGTCAAGACGGTCGACGGGCCCGGATCTCCGGGTAAGGCAAAGGGATTGGTCACGGTGCTGTCGGGTGCGGGAGACATCGCGTTGTGGTTGGAGCTTGGCGTGCCTCGGTGGGTCAGCGGCGAGGATCGGCTGCTGGTGACGGTGCTCATCGGCCACCTCAGTCTGGCCATGCGGCACGTCCGTCAGTTCGAGAGTGCGCGCGAAACGTCGCTGACATTGCAGCGGGCGATGTTGCCACCGCTGCAGCCGCCTGCGGGATTTGCGGTCCGCTACGAACCCGCGGTCCCGCCATTGGAGATCGGCGGTGACTGGTATGACGTGCTGCCCGTCGGCGATCACCGCATCGGCATCGTCGTCGGCGACTGCGTCGGCCGTGGTTTGCCGGCCGCCGCGATCATGGGTCAGCTGCGCAGCTCGGCACGCGCACTGTTGCTCACCGGTGCCGAGCCGGCGGTGTTGCTCGAGCAACTCGACGCGGCGGCATCGCTCATTCCAGACGCGTACTGCACCACTGTGTTCCTGGCGATCCTGGACACCGAATCCGGCGTCCTGCAGTACAGCAACGCCGGGCACATGCCCGCAGTACTCGCCGCGGCCGGGCCTGGGACGACCATGTTGACCGATGCACGATCAGTGCCGCTCGCGGTGCGCCGCGACGGACCTCGCCCGCAAGTCTCCCAGGTACTACCGCCCGGCTCGACGCTGATGTTGTTCACCGACGGCTTGGTCGAGCGCAAGCACGAGTCGATCGACGACGGAATCGCCCGTGCGGCAGATGTTTTGGTAGACACAATGAGTTTGCCGCTGGACGCGGTGGCGGATGCGATGCTTGGTGAGTTGGCTCCCACAGCGGGATATGACGACGATGTCGCGATGGTGATCTACCGGCACCAGCTGGTGCCGCTTCGGATCGAAAGCGAAGCCAGCGCTGACAATTTGGCCGGTATCCGGCGTCGGCTGGCCGGCTGGCTACGGGCTGCCGACGTCCCCGATGAGCTGGCCGCCGACATCGTGCTCGTCATCAGCGAGGCGTGCACCAACAGTGTCGAGCATGCATACCGCGGTCACAGCGTCGGGACAATGCTGATCGAGGTCGACGCCGTCGAAGGCGAAGTCCACGCGCGGGTCGGCGATTGCGGCTCGTGGAAAACACCGGCCGCCCAACCCCGCAACGGCGGGCGGGGCCTGCCGCTGATCAGGGCCATCAGCAACTCGGTCGAACTGCACTGCACCGCAGCCGGAACAACGATCGAAATCAGCTTTCAGCTGCCGGCAGCCGCCGAAGCGGTCAATCGCTGACCAGAGCGTTTGCGCGCGCCCTGAACGGGTATGCCCACCCGCGTGACCCGCGCATCGCTCAGCATCGAGCCCGCCCTGCCGTCGGCACACGGACCCCTGTCGATGGCCGTCCGTCGCACCCTGACCGGACCCGCGTCACGCAACCAACTCGCACGTATCACCGCGTCGGTGCGTGATTCGGATCCCTACGGTCTTGATCTGCAGCTCGCCTTATTCATGTGTTATGAGCTGCATTACCGAGGATTCGCGGGCGTGGACGCGACCTGGGAGTGGAACCCCGCACTGCTGCACCTACGCGCCGAACTCGAGCACGCCTTTTTGGCGGGGGTAAGCCGCGACGTCGGGCCGATCGAACCCGACCACACCGCGGCGATCGACATGGAGGCGATCTCTGTCGAGCCCATCGACGGAACCGGTCCTTCGTACTATTTACGCGATACCGGAAGCTGGCAGCAGACGCGTGAGTACTTCGCGCACAGATCGCTCTACCACCTCAAGGAAGGCGACCCACACGCCTGGGCGATTCCGCGCCTGACGGGTACTGCCAAGGCCGCCTTCGTGGCGATCGAATTCGACGAATACGGCGCCGGGCAGGGCCCGCGACTGCACCAGCAGCTCTTCGCCGATCTATTGACCGCGGCCGAACTGGACTCGACGTATCTGGGTTACCTCGACGCCGTCCCCGCCGAATCGCTGACCGTGGTGAACCTGATGTCGCTGTTCGGCTTGCACCGCTGGCTGCGCGGCGCCGCGATCGGACATTTCGCCGCGACGGAAATCACCTCGCCGCCGGGCTCCCGACGGATGGTCCAGGCCCTGCAGCGACTGGACGCACCACCGGCCTGCATCGCGTTCTACAGCGAACATGTCGAGGCCGACGCGGTGCACGAACAGGTGGTGCGCCACGACGTGGTCGGGGATCTGGTTGCCCGCGAACCGAACCTCGACCGCGACGTCGTGTTCGGGATACGTGCCCATGCCGTCGTGGAAAAACGCCTGGCGGACAACATGATGGCGTCATGGAGGCTGGGGCAGTCGTCGTTGCGGCGACCGCTCGCCTAAGAGCCGGCCTGAGCACCGGCCTGAGCGCCGCGCTGATCCGCTGAGATGGACCGGCACCGTCGGTGGCTGGTGTCGCACAACGGATACTCCTTGCTGCGCGCGCAGGTGCAGATCGCCACCATGAACCGGTCGGATTCCACGACACGGCCGCCGGGGACTTCGATCCGGACCGGGCCGGATATCAGCACGGGGCCCTTGGGTACCACCTGTACCCGCGTGACGGTCATGGCTTGTCCGCCCGGATCACCACCAGCTCCTCCTCCCGGCAGCCTCGCCGTACACGACCGGTGTCCTCCAACCACTTCGCTCGCGCCGACAGCACCGGGCCGAATGGAATCCACTGGGACGCAACCACGTCAGCGTCCAAACCACTCCCCCGTAACGAATCCAGCGTTTGTTGCACACCGGCAAACGCCGACTGTACCAACAGCAGGGACCCGTGCTTGCATAACAAGTTTGATGCCGATTCACACAGTGGGTCCAGCACCAGCCTTCCATCGGGACCGGCGTTCCACGCCCAAGACGGGCCGGCATCCGACGCGATGACGTCTCCGTCGTCAACCGGCGGAGTGGGCACGTAGGGCGGATTAGACACCACGACCTCGAAAGGAGCGCAGCCGAAAGCCCTTGTCCACGGACCCTGCCGGACGTCGATTTTCACCCCGGCGTCAAGGGCATTGTCGCGCGAGCATCGCACGGCGTTGGGGCAGATGTCGAAGGCGGTGACGCTGGCGCAGCCCAATTCGGCAGCTGCGATCGCGACATAACCACTCCCGGTGCACAAATCAAGCACCCGACGTCCCGCAACGATCGCGGTTCGTTGCATTGTTTCCACCAGCAGTCGCGAATCTTGTTGCGGCTGATACACCCCGGCGACTGCCGAGGCACCGACCGGGGCGGGATACGTGGTCGTCAAGCGCAGGCCTTTCAGTCAGTTCGCCGCGGCCGATCACGGCGTCACGTGACTAATGCCCGTAAACGACTGGTCTAAACCGAATGGTGTTCGCGACTAGCCCGTAGCGACGGGGGCCAATTGCTCTATCACCGCCGAGCAGAACGCCGGGAGGTCATCCGGCGACCTGCTTGAAATCAAATTGCCGTCGATGACGACCTCCTGATCCACAACGTGAGCGCCAGCGTTGCGCAGGTCGGTGCGAATGCTCGGATACGAGGTCAGCGTCCGCCCGGCCACCATGCCGGCCTCCACCAATGTCCAGGGACCGTGGCATATTGCGGCGACGGGCTTTCCCGAACTGACGAAGTCCTCGACGAATGCGACCGCCGAACTGTCCAGTCGCAGTTTGTCAGGATTCACCGTGCCGCCCGGCAATACCAGCCCGTCGAACTCGTCGACGGACGCATCCGGCACCACCCGATCGACGGGGAATGTGCCCGCCGGCTCCAGATCGTGGTTGCCGCCCGAATCTCACCGGATTTCAGTGACAGCAGCTGGACTTGCGCGCCTGCCTGCTCCAGTGCTGCGCGCGGTTGCTCGAGTTCCACCTTCTCCACCCCGTCCGCCGCCAGGATGGCGATTTTCTTGCCTTGCAATTGATTTGACATCTCAATCGGATGCCCGAGCAAACATCCGCCAAACGCGTTGTCACTTCGAGGCCGCGCGTAACTCCTGAAGCAACGGTTCGGCGGCTTCTTTGAGGAACAACTCCTGTGCGTCGCCGCCGATCTGGACTAGCGCGACATCGGTGAAACCGGCCTCCCAGTACGGCCGGACAGCGTCCACGATCGCGTCCAAGTCCGGCCCGCAGGGAATGCTCTCGGCGACGTCTTCGCGGCGCACAAACTGCGTCGCGCCGGCGAACCCGGCCGGCGTCGGTAGGTCGGCATTGACCTTCCAGCCGCCGGCGAACCAGCGGAACTGGTCGTGGGCGCGTTCGATGGCCGCGTCGCGGTCGGGGTCCCAACACACCGGTATCTGTCCGACCACCCGTCGGGCTCCTGCGCCATTGGTGGCTTGGCAAGCGGCGTGCCACGCGTCGACGAGTTCTCCGTTGGGCTCGACTGCCACCAGATGGTCGGCGAGTTTGGCGAATCTGTCGATCGCCTTTTTGCCCCCCATCGCCACGGCGATGCCGACCGGCACCTCGGGCACGTCCCACAACCGCGCGGAGTCCACCTGGAAGTAGTTGCCGCGCCAGTTCACCAGCCGGCCGCCGAACAACTCACGGATGATCTTGATGGCTTCGCGCAGCATGTCTTGCCGACGCTCGACGGCTGGCCAGCCCTTGCCGACCACGTGTTCGTTGAGGTTTTCACCGCTGCCCAATCCCAGAGTGAACCGTCCGTCGGCAAGGATCTGGACGGTGGCCGCCTGTTGCGCGACGATCGCCGGGTGATACCTCATCGTCGGGCAGGTCACATACGTGTACAGATCGACATGATCGGTCGCTTGCGCCACCGCGCCCAACACCGCCCACGCATTCGGTGCATGCCCCTGCGACGTCAGCCACGGTGAGAAGTGGTCGCTGCAGACCTCGAAGTCGAAGCCGTGCTCTTCAGCCGAAACCGCATACCGGACAAGGTCTTTCGGGCCGCTCTGCTCCGTCATCAGGGTATAGCCGAAGTTGGTCATACCTGCACGGATACCCCGGCGCACCGCGGGCAAACGACGCGGCCAGGGCTTGGGCCGTTACAGGCCGTTACAGGCCGTTACAGGCCGCTGCAGGCCGCTGCAGGCCGCTGCAGGCGGCTACAGGCCGCTGCGGGCGGCTACAGGCGGTCTTTGACCGCCGCGGACAGGCGCGCGCCATCGGCCTTCCCCGCGGCGATCGCGGTGGCCGCTTTCATCACCAGTCCCATCTGCTTCATGGTGGGCCGTTCCCCGAGCGTCTCGGCCACCTCGGCGATCGCGGTGTCGGCCACGTCGGCCAGTTCCGCCTCGGTGAGGGGTGTCGGCAGGTACTCGTCGATGATCCGCGCCTCGGCGTGCTCGTTGGCGGCGAGCTCACCCCGCCCGTTTTGGGTGTAGATCTCGGCCGCCTCACCGCGTTTGCGGGATTCCCTGGCCAGCACCTTGATCACCTCGTCGTCGGAGAGGGCTCTGGCCTGTTTGCCGGATACTTCCTCGGTCTGGATCGCCGCCAGGACCAAGCGAAGGGTCGCGGTTCGCAGCTTGTCCTGGGATTTCATCGCCTGGGTCAGATCCGCCCGAAGCCGGGCTTTCAGTTCTGCCATGGACCAGACGCTACGCGCCACGGGCACTCGAAACGGCCACCTGCGGCCAAGATTGTGAAAATGCCCCCACCACCGACAGGATGGGCAGGATGGACGCCATGACCAACGACGACGGCCGCTGCGCCGAGTGAGCACGCTTCCGCCTGGCTACCCGGTCGGCCCGCCAGCCGGGTCCCCTGGGTACGTGCCGCCGGGGTACAGCGCGCCACCCGGTTATGGCGGTCCGCCACCCGGTTATGGCGGTTGGCCGCCGGGCTCGCCAGGGTATGGGCCGCCACCTGGCTACGGCCCACCACCTGGCTACGGCCCGCCGTCCGGTTACGGCCCGCCGCCCGGTTACGGCCCGCCGCCGGGCTCCCCGTATGGCCCGCCACCGCCCGTCCCGGGAATGGTCCCTTGGGCGGTCAAACCCGGGATCATCCCGCTGCGGCCCCTGACGTTGAGCGACATCTTCAACGGCGCGGTTGGTTACATCCGGGCCAATCCGAAGGCGACGCTGGGTCTGACCGCGATGGTGGTCGTGCTCATGCAGATCATCTCGCTGGCCGCCACGCTGGGGCCATTGGCCGCCTACGGCCGGATCGCAACGCAACGTCCCGACGAGCCGAGCTGGGGGGCCATGGGCACGTTGATCACGTCCCTGGCCGCCGGCCTGCTCGTCACCTGGCTGGGCGGCATGCTGCTGTCCGGAATGCTCACCGTGATCGTCGGGCGGGCAGTGTTCGGGTCGCCGATCACCATCGGCGAAACGTGGACCAAGATTCGTGGGCGCATCCCCGCACTGCTCGGCCTGGCATTGCTGGAAGCCGCCGTGGTGGCGGCGCTCGTCGGGCTGGTCGTGGTTATCGTTGCCATGTTCGCGGCCGTCGGCAACCCGGCAGCGGCGTTCCTGTTGGGATTCCCGCTGGTGCTTCTGATGCTCGCGGTGATGGCCTATCTGTACACCGTGGTGTTGTTCGCGCCCGTGCTGATAGTACTGGAGAGGCTGCCGGTTATGGAAGCCATCACCAGGTCCTTTGCACTGGTCCGCAACAGCTTCTGGCGGGTGCTGGGCATCCGGCTGCTGACGTTTATCGTGGCAACCGTCGTGGCGGATGCGGTCGCCGCGCCGTTCAGCATCGGCGGCCAGCTCATGCTCGCCGGGGCGGCATCCACCAGTGCCATGCTCATCGGCACCACGATCGCGTCCATCGGATCGGCGATCGGCCAAATCATCACCGCGCCATTCAGCGCCGGAGTCATCGTGCTGCTCTATACCGACCGCCGAATGCGCGCCGAGGCATTCGACCTGGTGCTGCAGACCGGCGCCGCCGGCGGCCCCTACGCGACCGAGTCCACCGACCACCTCTGGCTAAGGCGGCCGGTATGAGGACCAGCTGACCGTGCCTTCCATCGACATCGACCGCGATGCCGCGCACCAGGCCGCACAGAACGAGCTGGACAAACCGATTTATTCGAGAGGATCTGCGGCGCAACAACTCGACGAATGGCTCAGCGACAAGTTGTACCGGCTGTTGGAGGCGACCTCCAAAATACCGGGCGGGTGGTTCACGGCGACGGTGCTGCTTGTCCTACTGGCCGTCGCAGTGGCAGTCGCCATCCACCTTGCGCGGCGCACCATGCGCACCAAACGCGGCGGCGACTACCAGTTGTTCGAAACCGCTCCGCTCACCGCGGCACAACACCGCGCTACCGCTGAAGGCTGTGCGGCGGAAGGAAATTGGACCGCAGCGATACGGCACCGGCTGCGCGCCGTCGCCCGCCAGCTGGAAGAGGCCGGCGTGCTCAATCCGAATCTCGGCCGCACCGCCAACGAGCTGGCCCTCGACGCGGGTGCGGTATTGCGGCATCTGGCGGGCGAATTATCCACGGCAGCAACGGCATTCAACGATGTCACCTACGGCGAGCGGCCCGGGACCCAGGCCGCCTACCAGATGATCGCCAAGCTCGACGACCACCTGCGGTCGCGATCACCAGCCAGTGCGCCCGCGGCCGGAGAGGCCGCCGCGGCCGAGTCATGGGCTCAGGTCCGGTGATGACGACCGCCTCAGTACGGCCTCCCGAGTCCGCGACTGTGACCACGCCCCGCCGATGGCGGGCGTGGCGGTGGCCATTGCTCACGCTGATCGTGCTCGCGGCCGTGGCGGCGATCAGCACTTACCTCACCGCACCACGACCCGGCCTCCCGATGGATCCGGAGTCAACCGAACCCGACGGTGCCCACGCGCTGGTGACGCTGTTGCGCGACAACGGCGTCGACGTTGTCGTGGCCGACGGCATCGCCGGCGTCGAGAAGTCGGCGCGCCCCGACACGCTGATACTGGTGGCGGAGAGCGAGTTCTTGACCGATAACACGCTGCTGGACCGGTTGGCGCGAGCCCCCGGCGACCTCCTCCTGGTGGAACCCACGGCACGCACCCGCGAGGCACTGGCCCCAGATCTGAGCAAGGGGACCACCAGCACTTTCGACAATAATCCGAATTGCACTCTGCGCGAGGCTAATCGAGCCGGGTCAGTTCGATTCGGGCCGAGCGACACCTATGAGGCCAAGGGCCGAGTGGTAACGCGGTGCTACGACGGGGTTCTGATTCGCTATCGCGACGGCGGCCGAACCGTCACGGTGGTCGGCAGTACCGACTTCATGACCAACGACGGCCTGCTGCATGCGGGCAATGCCGCGCTGGCGATGAACCTCGCGGGCGATCGGCCCCGCCTCATCTGGTACGCGCCGCACCGCGTCGAGGGTGAGAACTCGGCTCCAACATCGATTTACGACCTGATTCCGGCCAACGTGACCTGGATCGCCTGGCAACTGGCGCTGGTCGTGCTGCTGGTGGCCCTGTGGAAGGGACGACGGATCGGTCCGCTGGTGGCCGAGGAGTTGCCCGTCGTGGTGCGCGCATCGGAGACGGTCGAGGGGCGCGGCCGGCTCTACCGATCGCGCCGGGCACGTGACCGCGCCGCCGACGCGCTGCGCGCCGCGACGCTGCAACGGCTGCTGCCCCGGCTGGGCCTGGGCGCGCGCGCGGCGGCGCCGGTGGTGGTGACAACCGTGGCCCAGCGTAGCGGAGCCGACGCAAACTTCGTGTCCTACCACCTGTTTGGCCCACCACCGGCCACCGACAATGACCTACTACAACTTGCGCGTGCACTCGACGAAATCGAAAGGCAGGTCACCCGCTCGTGACACAGTCCCCTTCCACACCGCAAGCACATCCCGCCCAGACCCCGCACGCTGACTCAGCGCGAGAGGCGCTGCTGGCGTTACGCGCCGAGCTCGCCAAGGCCGTCGTCGGGCAGGACGGCGTCGTCAGCGGCCTGGTGATCGCGCTGCTGTGTCGTGGCCACGTGCTGCTCGAAGGTGTTCCGGGAGTGGCGAAGACGCTGTTGGTGCGGGCTATGGCCGCCGCCCTGCAATTGGAGTTCAAGCGGGTGCAGTTCACCCCCGACCTGATGCCCGGCGATGTGACGGGTTCGCTGGTCTACGACGCCCGCACCGCCGCGTTCGCATTCCGCCCGGGTCCGGTATTCACCAACCTGCTACTCGCCGACGAAATCAACCGCACCCCGCCCAAGACACAGGCCGCGCTGCTCGAGGCGATGGAGGAGCGTCAGGTCAGTGTGGACGGCGAACCCAAGTTGCTGCCCGACCCGTTCATCGTCGCCGCCACGCAGAACCCGATCGAATACGAGGGCACCTACCAATTGCCCGAGGCGCAACTGGACCGATTCCTGCTCAAGCTGAACGTGACGTTGCCGTCGCGCGACTCGGAGATCGCCATCCTGGCCCGGCACGCGCACGGCTTCGACCCGCGCGATCTGTCCGCGATCAAACCGGTGGCCGGGCCCGCCGAGCTGGCGGCCGGCCGCGACGCGGTGCGCCGGGTGCTCATCGCCGACGAGGTGCTTGGCTACATCGTCGACATCGTTGGGGCCACCCGGTCCTCCCCCGCACTTCAGCTGGGGGTGTCACCACGTGGGGCGACGGCACTGCTGGGCACCGCCCGCTCCTGGGCTTGGCTGTCCGGGCGTAACTACGTCACTCCCGACGATGTCAAGGCGATGGCCCGTCCGACGCTGCGCCACCGGATCATGCTGCGCCCAGAGGCTGAGCTCGAAGGCGCCACACCCGACGGCGTGCTCGACGGAATTCTGGCGTCGGCTCCGGTGCCCCGCTAGTGGTCCTGACCGGACGCACCGGCTTGGTGGCGTTGATCTGCATCGTGCCGATCGCGCTATCGCCCTGGCCGGCAAGGGCTTTCCTGGCGTTGCTGGTGGCGCTGGGTGCGGCGGTTGCCGTTGATATCGGGTTGGCGGCCAGCCCCCGCAGACTGCACTACACTCGCTCGCCGGACACGTCGGCCCGGCTCGGCCAGCAGGTGGACGCGGGGCTGCTGATCCACAACGACGGCCGACGCCGATTCCGCGGCCAGATCCGCGACGCCTGGCCCCCGAGCGCGCGCGCACAGCCGCGCACCCACACGATCAACGTCGCCGCCGGACAGCACCAGCACGTCGGCACCGTGCTGCGACCGGTTCGCCGCGGCGACCAGCACGCGGCGGCGGTCACCGCCCGATCGATCGGACCGCTGGGGTTGGCGGGGCGGCAGCGTTCGCAGCCGGTGCCCGGTCAGGTCAGGGTGCTGCCGCCGTTCCTGTCGCGCAAGCACCTGCCGTCGCGGCTGGCCAAGTTGCGCGAGATCGACGGGCTGCTGCCGACACTGATCCGCGGGCAGGGCACCGAATTCGATTCACTGCGTGAGTATGTCGTCGGCGACGACGTCCGCTCCATCGACTGGCGCGCCACCGCCCGTCGCGCCGACGTCATGGTCCGCACCTGGCGGCCGGAACGCGACCGGCGAGTCGTCATCGTGCTGGACACCGGTCGCATGGCGGCCGGTCGCGTCGGTGTCGACCCGACCTCACCCAATTTGGAGGCCGATCCCGCGGGGTGGCCCCGGCTGGACTGGTCGATGGATGCCGCACTGCTGCTGGCCGCCCTTGCGTCGCGGGCCGGTGACCATGTCGACTTCCTCGCCCACGACCGGGTCAGCCGGGCCGGCGTGTTCGGTGCGTCGCGCACCGAACTGCTCGCCCAGCTGGTCGATGCGATGGCCCCGCTGCAACCGACTCTTGTCGAATCCGACTGGCGCGCAATGGTTGCCACCATTTTGCGGCGCACCCGGCGGAGGTCGCTGGTGGTGCTGCTCACCGACCTCAACGCGACCGCTCTGGACGAGGGTCTGCTGCCGGTGCTGCCGCGGTTGTCGGCCAAACACCACGTGATGATCGCGGCGGTCACCGACCCGCGCGTCGACGAATTGGCCGCCGCGCGTTCCGACGCGGCCGCGGTGTACGACGCGGCGGCCGCCGAACGATCACGCAATGACCGGCATGCGATCGCGTCGCGACTGCGCCGCAGCGCGGTGGAGGTCGTCGACGCGGCCCCCGCGGAACTCGCGCCCGCCCTTGCCGACCACTACCTGGCGATGAAAGCGACCGGACGGCTCTAGTTTTCGGTCGTGGCTCAGCGGGTCGGCACGACGTCGGGTGCGTCGTCGATGTCGCCGGTCTCCCCGGCTTTCGCCGCGCGACGACCGAAATACGCGATGTACGACAAGAACGCCAGCTCGGCGACGATTCCAATGCCGACCCGAACCGCCGTCGGCAACGGTGACGGTGTCACCAGCGCTTCGATCAAGCCGGAGACCAGCAACACGCCCACCAACCCCACCGCGACCGACACGACGCCACGGCCGTGCTCGGCGAGCACCTGTCCGCGCGGACGGTCACCGGGCGAGATCACCGACCACCCCAGCCGCATCCCCATTGCCGCGGCGAGGAACACCGCCGTCAGCTCCAGCAATCCGTGCGGAGCCAGCAGCCCCAGCAGTATGTCGCCCTTGCCGGCATGAAACATCAGTCCGGCGATCACTCCCACGTTGGCGGCGTTTTGGAACAGCACCACAGGGATCGGCAGTCCCAGCACGACGGAGAACGCGATGCATTTTGCGGCCACCCACGAGTTGTTCACCCAGACCTGCAGGGCGAACGCCAGGGCGGGGTGTTCGCTGTAATACGACGAGACATCATGGTTGACCAATTCGTCGATATCAGTTGGTGTTCCGAGGGCGGACTGCACCTCCGGATTGCCGGCCACCCAGAAACCGATCACCGCCACGACGGCGAAGAACACGACGGCCGTCGCCAGCCACCACCGCCACGCGCGGTAGGCGACCACCGGGAAGGACACCGTCCAGAAGCGGGTGAACGCACTGCTCAGCGGGGCGTGCGCTCCCGTCACCGCGGCGCGAGCGCGCGCGATCAGGCTCGATAGCCGGCCGATCAGCAGCGAGTCCGACCCGATCGTGCTGGCCGACCGCAGCATCGACAGATGAGTGGACACCCGCTGGTAGAGCTCGACCAGTTCATCGACTTCGGCGCCCGTCAGCGACCGGCGTCGCTTGATCAGCTGGTCGAGCCGGTCCCAGGTGCCGCGATGGGTCAGCACGAACGCGTCGACATCCACCCTGCGCAGCCTAATTGAGCTCCCCCGGGTGTCGTCGCCTGCAGCCGTAAAGCCTGTACCGTTCGGTGGTATGTCCGAGGTGGTGACTGGCGACGCCGTCGTGCTCGACGTGCAGATCGCCCAGTTGCCGGTGCGGGCCGTGAGCGCGCTGATCGATATCACGGTGATATTCATCGCCTACGTGGTCGGGTTGTTGTTGTGGGCGGCCACCCTGACCCAATTCGACGAGGCGTTGACCACGGCAATCGTCATCCTCTTCACGATGCTCGTGATGGTCGGGTATCCCCTGGTGTTCGAGACCGCGACGCGGGGACGCTCATTGGGCAAGATCGCGATGGGTTTGCGGGTGGTGTCCGACGACGGCGGCCCGGAACGCTTCCGGCAGGCGCTGTTTCGCGCGCTGGCGTCGGTGGTGGAGATCTGGATGCTCGCCGGGAGTCCCGCGGTGATTTGCAGCATATTGTCGCCAAAGGCCAAACGTATCGGCGACATCTTCGCCGGCACTGTCGTCGTCAGCGAACGCGGTCCTCGGCTGACGCCTCCGCCGGCGATGCCGCCGGCGATGGCTTGGTGGGCGTCGTCGCTGCAACTGTCGGGACTAGATGCTGGCCAGGCCGAGGTCGCCCGCCAATTCCTCTCTCGCGCATCGCAACTCGATCCGCAACTGCGCCAACAGATGGCCTACCGGATCGCCGGTGATGTGGTGTCGCGGATCGCCCCGCCGCCCCCGCCCGGCGCACCGCCGGAGCTGGTGCTCGCCGCCGTGCTCGCCGAACGACACCGCCGCGAACTGGCGCGACTTCGACCGATGCCCCCTGGCCCATGGCCGCCAACCGGACCGGCACCGTCGCCGCCCATGGGCCCGCCTGCGGGCCCTGCTGGGCCCGCGCCGTGGCCCGCTGCTGTGCCGTCGCCATCTCCGCAAGCGCAGCCACAGACCGCGCCGCGTCCGGAGCCGGGCCCGACGACAGAGACCGGCGGTTTCGCAGCGCCGCACTAAGCTGTTGTAATCGGCGGTGGCATCGTCGGGCTCGCGGTGGCAAGCGGACTGCAGCGAGCCGGCTGGCACACTTGACCATTTGGAGCCGAGCATGTCACTGAGCGCCGCCAAGCGCGTGCCACCCCTCTCCGTGGCGATGAAAGAGGGTTCGACGACAGAGCACGACGCCGCCGAACAGTCGCCGTTTGTGTCGGAACTGCTTGCCGGGCGGATCAACGGACAGGGCTATGCCGATTACCTGCGACGGCTGCGCGTGGTCTACGGCGCGCTGGAAGACGCCGTGCGGGCCCGCCGCGACGACCCGCTGGTCGCCGCCGTGTACGACCCGGCCCTGGAGCGGCTGTCGGCCATCGACGCCGACCTGGAGCATTGGGCGCCCGGCGCCACGCATCAGGTCGAATCCCCCGCTGCCCAGGCCTACCGCGACCGCGTCGCGACCGCATCCTGGGGCGGCGCCCTGGTGGCGCACCACTACACCCGCTACCTCGGCGACCTCTCCGGCGGCCAGGCCATCGGCAAGATCCTCGACCGCACCTTCGATCTCGGCGGTGCCGGGTTGGCCTTTTACGAATTCCCGATGCGGCCGAAGCCGTATAAGGATTCCTACCGGGCCAAACTCGACGGGCTCAGCCTCGACGCCGAAGAGATCGATCGTGCGGTCGACGAGGTGAAGGTCGCCTTCTACCTAAACCGGGCAATGTTCGACGAGCTCGCCGACAATATGTCGGCCTATCGGCGCTGATCGTCGAACTCGTTACTGGGCGGCTTACTGCGCGACCGTCGCCGCCATGATGGCGACGTCAGCGACCAGGAGCGCCCATCCGCACAACGGAACCGCGAGGCCGCCTCGGCGCTTCGCGGTGAAGAACGAGACGAGGATGACGACCAGGGCCACCGCCGGCGCGCCGTAGAACGCGACGCCGAAGTCAAAGAAGTCCGAGCCCCCGCGGCCCAGGCCGGGACAACTGTGATCGCTGCAGGCACCGGTGCTCATTACAGCGCCGAGCGCGAAGAGCATCACGATCGCGGCGGCCGGCACCGTGGTCAGCGCCATCCCCCAGTTGACCCATGGCCAAATGTCCCCCCGGTGGCGGCTTTCGACCTGCGCGGGCTCGGTCGCGCTGCCGGCGCGGTGGTCGATTGCCAGGTTGTGATTATTGCCGTTCACCAGACAGGTGCTACCCGCCCACCGCTGGATGCAAACAGGCCGCCGTCGTTCTCGGTTCCGGGCCGGGATCTGTGCAGGGGGTTGCATCGCGATAGTTTACGATATATCGTGATACGCTTGCGATACACCGGAAGCGCATCACGGCGCTTCCCTGAGACCTAAGGACTACAAACATGACCAACCCATTCACTCCTGGCGGCGGAGAATTCCCCGGCCGACCAGGCTTCGGATTCGGCTTCGCGCCCGGCCCCGTGGACCGACGTGCTCTGCACGCCGCACGGAGGCAAGCCCGACACGAGTTCCGCGAACACCTCCGCGAACACGGCGGTGGCAGGGGCTTCGGACCCGGTTTCGGACCTGGCTTCGGACCCAGTTTCGGACCTGGCTTCGGCCCCGGATTCGGACCCGGTTTCGGACGAGGCGGTCGGCGCGGCGGCTGGGGCCGTGGTGGCCCCGGGCGTGGCAAGCGCGGCGACGTGCGGGCAGCCATCCTGAAGCTGCTGGCCGAGCGGCCGATGCACGGCTACGAGATGATCCAGCAGATCGCCGAACGCAGCAACGGGCTGTGGAAGCCGAGCCCCGGCTCGGTGTACCCGACGCTTCAGTTGCTGGACGACGAAGGCTTGATCACCGCGAGCGAAACCGATGGCAGCAAGAAGCTTTTCGAGCTGACCGACACGGGCCGCGCGGCCGCCGAGAAGGTCGAGACTCCGCCGTGGGAAGCGATCACGGAGGGCGCCGACCCGGGACAGGTGAACCTGCGGGCCGCCATTGGCCAGCTGTTCGGCGCGGTTGCGCAGTCCGCGCACACCGCCACCGAAGAACAGCAGCAGCGCATCGTCGAGCTACTCAACAATGTGCGACGCGAGGTCTACGGCATCCTCGGCGAGGACTGACCCGTAAGTGAAATGCCCGCCGGCGAAACTGCCGGCGGGCATTTTCACGTCGTCCCCGTGCCGCGAGCGTGCGCAAAATGCCAGCCAAACCGGTGTGTCGTTGTACCGACACGCACTCTCGCGGCACGAAAGCTTAGGACACGTCGACCCAATCCAGGGTCCGCTGTACGGCCTTGCGCCAGCCCGCATATCCCGCGGCGCGCTCGTCGTCGTCCCACGTCGGCGTCCAGCGCTTGTCCTCTTGCCAGTTCGCCCGCAGATCGGACGGGTCGGCCCAGAACCCGACCGCCAGACCCGCCGCGTAGGCGGCACCGAGCGCGGTGGTCTCGGCGACCACCGGCCGAACCACGTCCACACCCAGCACGTCGGCCTGAATCTGCATGCACAGGTCGTTGCTGGTGATGCCGCCATCGACTTTCAACACTTCAAGGCGCACACCGGAATCTGCTGCCATCGCGTCCACTACATCGCGGCTCTGGTAGCAAATCGCCTCCAGCGTCGCGCGAGCCAGGTGCGCGTTGGTGTTGAACCGCGACAGCCCCACGATCGCGCCGCGGGCATCCGAGCGCCAATAGGGGGCGAACAAGCCGGAAAACGCCGGCACGAAATACACCCCGCCGTTGTCGTCGACCTGACGGGCCAGCGACTCGCTCTGCGCCGCCCCGCTGATGATGCCCAATTGGTCACGCAGCCACTGCACCGCCGAACCGGTCACCGCGATCGAACCCTCAAGCGCGTACACAGGCTTGGCATCGCCGAACTGATAACAGACCGTGGTCAGCAAGCCATTGTCGGATCGCACGATCGTCTCACCGGTGTTCAGCAACAGGAAATTGCCGGTGCCGTAGGTGTTTTTCGCCTCCCCCGGGCCAAGGCACACCTGACCGACCATCGCTGCATGCTGGTCGCCCAGGACGCCGGTGATCGGCACCTCGCCACCGACGGGCCCACTTTCCAGGGTGACGCCGTACGGCTCCACCGGCGACGACGGGGCGATCGCCGGCAGCATCGCCCGTGGAATGGAGAAGAACGACAGCAGCTCGTCGTCCCAGTCCAGCGTCTCGAGGTCCATCAGCATCGTCCGGCTGGCGTTGGTGACATCGGTGACGTGCACGCCGCCCCGCGGGCCGCCGGTCAGATTCCACAACACCCAGGTGTCGGCGGTGCCGAACAGGGCATCACCGGCTTCAGCGGCCGCGCGCACCCCGTCGACATTCTCTAAAATCCACTGCAGCTTGCCGCCGGAAAAGTAGGTTGCCGGCGGCAGTCCGGCCTTGCGGCGGATGACATCCCCGCGGCCGTCACGGTCCAGCGCGGACGCGATGCGGTCGGTGCGGGTGTCCTGCCAGACGATCGCGTTGTAATAAGGCCTGCCGGTCCGCTTATTCCATACCAGCGTCGTCTCACGCTGATTCGTGATTCCCAGCGCCGCAATGTCTTTCGGAGCCAGATCGGCTCGGTTCAACACCGACATCAGCACCGAGGAGGCACGCTCCCAAATTTCGACCGGGTCGTGCTCGACCCAGCCGGCGCGGGGCAGGATTTGCTCGTGCTCGAGCTGGTGGCGGGCCACCTCGGCACCGTCGTGGTCGAAGATCATACACCGGGTGCTGGTGGTGCCCTGGTCGATGGCGGCTACGAATTCAGCGGAGTCAGCCAACTGCTCTCCTCGGAGTCAGATCGGACACTGCGGGTAATCGTCTCACTTGCGTAACCGACCGTAACCCTGTTGCATCGGCCTTGTGGGCGAAGAGGTCAAGCGCACCACGTACGACCGCGAACACCGTCGCGAATACCGGCGCAAGGTGCAGCTTTGTTTGGACGTCTTCGAGACGATGCTTGCCCACTCCAGGTTCGATTCGGACCGGCCGCTGACCGGCATGGAGATCGAATGCAACCTGGTCGACTCCGACTATCAACCCGCCATGTCGAATCGATTCGTGTTGGACGCGATCGCGGATCCGGCCTATCAAAAAGAATTGGGCGCCTACAACATCGAATTTAATGTGCCACCGCGGCCGCTGTCCGGGCGCACCATTGTGGACCTGGAGGCAGAAATCCGCGCGAGCCTGAACGACGCCGAGGCTAGGGCGAGTTCCGGGGCCGGTCCTGGGGGCGGGGCCCACATCGTGATGATCGGCATCCTGCCAACGCTGATGCCCGAACATCTGCGAGACAACTGGATGAGCGAATCAGCCCGCTACGCGGCGCTGAACGATTCGATCTTTTCCGCCCGCGGTGAGGACATTCCGATCAACATCTTCGGCCCCGAGCCGCTGAGCTGGAATGCGGCGTCCATCGCACCCGAATCCGCTTGCACCAGCGTGCAATTGCATCTGCAGGTCGCTCCGGAGGATTTCGCCGCGAACTGGAACGCGGCCCAGGTGCTGGCCGGACCCCAGCTGGCGCTGGCCGCGAATTCGCCGTTCTTCTTCGGTCACCAACTGTGGTCGGAAACCCGTATCGAGGTGTTCGCCCAGTCCACCGACACCCGCCCCGAGGAACTCAAGACCCAGGGGGTGCGGCCACGGGTGTGGTTCGGCGAACGGTGGATCACGTCGATTCTCGACCTGTTCAAAGAAAACATCCGCTACTTCCCGTCCCTGTTGCCCGAGGTTTCCGACGAGGATCCGGTCGCCGAGCTGGCCGCGGGCCGCAGCCCGCGGCTTTCCGAATTGCGTCTGCACAACGGCACGGTCTACCGGTGGAACCGGCCCGTGTACGACGTTGTCGGCGGGCGTCCGCATCTGCGGCTGGAGAACCGGGTCTTGCCCGCCGGACCAACCGTCGTTGACATGCTGGCGAATTCGGCCTTCTACTACGGCCTGCTGCGCAACCTCTCCGAAGCCGACCAACCGCTGTGGAGCATCATGAGTTTCTCTGCGGCACAACGAAATTTCCTGCAGGCCGCCCAGCATGGCATAGACGCGCGGCTGCAGTGGCCGGGCCAGGGCGAGGTGACGATCCAGCGACTGGTGCTGGACACGCTGCTGCCGATGGCGCACGATGGGCTGCGCCGCTGGAACGTCGACGCCGATGTACGCGACCGGCTCCTCGGAGTCATCGAAGGACGCGCCAAGACGGGCCGCAACGGCGCGTGGTGGCAAGTGTCGACCGTACACGCCCTGCAGGACCGCGGGATGACCCGACCGCAGGCACTGGCGGAAATGCTGCGCCGGTACTGCGAGCACATGCACGCCAACGAGCCGGTGCACACCTGGTAGCCGCGGGTAGGTTGGGAAACATGAGTTTTGAGCTACCCGACTGGGACGATGCGTACCGGGAACAAGGCGCGTTCGAGGGACCGCCACCGTGGAACATCGGCGAGCCGCAGCCCGAGCTCGCCGCGCTGATCGCGGCCGGCAAGGTCCGCAGCGACGTGCTGGACGCCGGCTGCGGGGTTGCCGAGCTGTCGTTGTCGCTCGCCGCAGACGGCTACACCGTCGTCGGCATCGACAACTCACCCACGGCCATCGCCGCGGCCACCAAGGCCGCGCAGGAACGCGGGCTGAGCACGGCCAGTTTCGAGCGGGCCGACATAACAGAGTTCTCCGGGTATGACGGCCGGTTCAACACGGTGATCGACAGCACCCTGTTTCACTCGCTGCCGATCGAGGGACGCGACGGCTACCTGAGCTCGGTGCACCGCGCGGCCGCCCCCGCTGCCGGCTACTACGTGCTGGTATTCGCCAAGGGCGCCTTTCCGGCGGAGTGGGACACCAAGCCCAACGAGGTCGACGAGGACGAACTGCGCTCGGCGGTGAGCAAGTATTGGGAGGTCGACGACATTCGGCCGGCCTACGTCCACGCCAACATTCCGTCCGGACCGGAGGGGCCTTTCCCGCCGCACGACCGCGACGACAAGGGCCGGATGATGCTGCCCGCCTACCTGCTCACCGCGCACAAGGCGTAGCGCGCTCGGCTACAGCGCGTCACTCGGTGTCCCAGCAACCACACCAGCACCGGTGGCCCGGTCATTACCCAGTTCCGAAAACCGATGGCACATGTGATATCAGGAGCCCGCTAGTCGAAATCGAACAGGCCGCCCAGTCGCGTGTCAAACCGCCCCGAAAGTTTCTGCACCACCCACTGATTCATCGACACATTCTGCTCAGCGGCTTCAATGACGAGCCGCGCGTGCAACGCCGGCGAGGTCCTAACTACGAACTTGCCGCTGTATTGCCGTTCGGTAATTGGCGCCGGCACTTCTTCACCATCTGCTTTCCGCTCGGCGATGAACTCGTCGACGGCTTTCTCGATAGCCGCGGTGGCCTCTTGCAGGGCCGGTGCCCATCGCGACAGCCACGGCAATTCGATACATTGGACAACGTATTCGCCGTGCTCAGGCCACCATTCGGCGCGGTAGGTGTAGTGGTTCATCCTTGCGTGATATCGCATGCGCCATCAGGTTGGAAAAGGCAGCACCTCCTCGCTGAGCGACTCAAGTGACTCTTGAGCCTCGTGAGGTCCAATGCTCTTGACAATGCCACCCCTCATAAATGCCCCACGACGGAGCGTCGCACCAAGCGCGACGAACGTCACTTCACCGCCGCGAATTACGTCACTACGTCAGTCCCGACCCCGCCCTCCTGGACCTGAGCCTGTCGCTAAGGCAGCGGTGAGGGAGCGCACGTAGCCCCCCGGTCGAAACCGTCTTGCCGCGGCGTCACGTAGCCACCGCCGCGGTCGCGGCGATCAGCGCTTCGGCGAAGGTCTCCAGATCCTGCGCCGTGGTGTCCAAATGCGGCGAGATCCGCAGCACCGGCGCGGTCATCTCCATCGGCGCGCGCTGCACCCCGGCACAGGTTGTCACTATCCGCCGCTCGACGAGCAACCACTCGCGCACCGCCAGCGGGTCGGCACTGTCGACCGGCGCAAGCGTCGTGATCGCACTGGGCTCCTCGCCCTCTTCGACCACCCGCCACCCGGGCACGTCGACCAGTGTGGCCCGGCTGGCGGCGCCCAGCTCGGCCAAGTGGGCTCGTACCGTCTCCGGCCCGTAGGCCAAATGTTCGCCCAGTGCCACCGAAAACCCCACGCGCGCAGCGATATTGGCTTCACCGAACTCGAGCTGCTGGGCGACCGTCAGCGACTGTGCCCACTTCGGGGCCGGCAGCCTGGGAGTCAACCGCTCCAACAGCTCGGGCCGCACGGCAAGCGCGCCCACACCGCGCGGCCCCGCGATCCACTTGCGCGACGACGAGTAGGTGACATCGGCGCCCACCGCGCAGTCCACCTGCCCCAGTGCCTGGGCTGCGTCGACGACCAACGGCAACCCCAGCTCGCGGCAGAGTTGCGCCACCATCGCCAGCGGTTGCACCACGCCGCTATGGCTGGCCACCGGGGTGAGATGCACCAGATCGGGCGGCTCTTCGTTCAGCTGGTACGCCGCGTCATCGAGCGCCAGCCTGCCGTCGTCGCGGGTCGGCAGCGTGCGCACGGTGAATCCGTGCGCGGACATCACCGCCAGGTTGGGGCCGTACTCGCCGGGAAGGCAGGCCAGCGTCCGGTGTTCCGACGGCCAGCTGCCCAGCAGCAGGTCCAGCGCGTTGAGTGAGCCGGTGGTGAACAGCACCTCGATATTGGAGGCATCCGGACCCCAGCACAGCGCGGCGAACGCGGCGCGTCCGGCGTCCAGCACGGGCGCGGCGGCCTCGGCCGCAACGTATCCGCCGACCTCGGACTCGTGCACGGCGTGCCGGGCGGCCGCGTCCATCGCGGCGAGGCTCTGACGCGAGCATGCGGCGTTGTCCAGGTGCAGACCGGCGAACGGCGGACGCGCCGCCCGCCATCGGTCGGCCAGCGCCTCGCTCACTTGGCGGCCAGCGACAACCCGAAGTCGCCGGCGTCGTCCGTCCAACACCGGGACCGACGCAGCCCCGCGCCGGCCAATTCGGCGCTCACCCCGTCCGGACGGAACTTGCACGACACTTCCGTCAGCATCTCTTCACCGGCCGTGAACTCGACGGTCAGGTCGAGCGCACCGACTCGCACCCGCTGACGGCGCTGCGAGCGCAGCCACATCTCGATCCGCTCCTCTTCGGTGTTCCAGCGGGCGACGTGCTGATAGGCGTCGATGTCGAAGTCGGCGTCGAGTTCCCGATTGATCACCGCGAGCACATTGCGATTGAACTGGGCCGTCACCCCCGCGGCATCGTCGTAGGCGCGCACCAGCCGGTCGGTGTCCTTGACCAGGTCGGTGCCCAGCAGCAGGGTGTCCCCCGGTCGCATCACCGCGGCCAGGGTCGCCAGGAACTCCGCGCGCGGTTCGGGTGTCAGGTTGCCGATCGTGGATCCCAAGAACACGAACAAACGCCGTCCGCCTTCGGGAATCTCGGTCAGGTGTTCCTCGAAATCGCCGCAGACGGCCTTGATTTCGACGCCCGGGTACTCGCGCTGGATGGCGGTCGCGGTCGCCGATAGTATGCCGGCGTCGACGTCGAACGGCACGAATCCGCGCAGCGATCCGCGGCCGCGCAGCGCGTCCAGCAGCAGCCTGGTCTTCTCCGAGGTCCCGGCGCCCAGTTCGACGAGGGTGTCGGCTTGGCTTGCGGAGGCGATTTCGGCCGAGAAGGCCCGCAGGATCTGCGCCTCGGCGCGGGTCGGGTAGTACTCGGGCAGCCGGGTGATCTGGTCGAACAGGTCGCTTCCCACCGAATCGTAGAACCACTTGGGCGGCAATGACTTCGGCGTCTTCTGCAGGCCTTCGAATACATCGCGGCGCAATGCGCGATGCGCCGAGTCGGCGCCGAGGTGGTTGGCCAGCGACAGCGTCATCAAGGTCCTTTCGGTGGTCCGGTGAGCTCCAGCGGCGTCAGGGAAATCAGGGTGACACCTTGTGCGGTGACTTCGACGAGGTGACGGTCCGGCACGTCCTCCCAGTCGTATTCGTCGTCGTACGGCTCGCTGGCCAGCACGACACCGTCGTCGCGGCGCAGAATGGACAAGGTGTCCCCCCAGACGGTGGCGAGTAGCCGAGAGCCGTTGGTGGCCAACACATTAAGCCGGGCATCCGGGTCGGCTTCTCCGATCTGCGTGATGGTCTCGCCCAGCACGTCCAGCCCGCGCGCGAAGATGGTGGCCGCGAGTATCGCGCTGTCGCAGACTGATTCGGCGGACGAGCCGGCCGGGAGCACGGCGCGGTCGACGACACCGTTGTGCGACAGCAGCCATCGGCCGTCGGTGAACGGCGCGGTCGCGCTGGCTTCGATCGGCATGCCGACGGTCGCCGAGCGCACCGCGGCCACCACGCAGTGGCTGCGCAGCGCGGGCGCTATCGAGTCGAACGACACGTCGCCCCACAGCGGCGCGGGGCTGCGCCAGCGCCGGGGTACCTCCGCATCGAAAAGGCCGACACCCCAACCGTCGGCGTTCATCAGGCCGTGCTTTTGCCGGCGAGGGGCGTAGGACTGCACCCGCAG
This sequence comes from Mycobacterium sp., assembly GCF_052144515.1. Lineage (GTDB taxonomy): Bacteria > Actinomycetota > Actinomycetes > Mycobacteriales > Mycobacteriaceae > Mycobacterium. The sequence continues at coordinate 37,867 of NZ_JBKQQD010000491.1, forward strand.
CGAATGCGGCGGATCGAGCACCAGCGAGGAAAGCGTGACCTCGCGCCCGAGCCAGCCGAGATGACGGCACATCAGACGTCCTCAATTGACCAAGCCAACCGGACGCCCGAGAAGATCTGCCGGCGGTATGGGTGGTCCCAGTTGCGGAAGCTGGGCCGCAGGATCGCGGACTCCACCGCCCACGATCCGCCCCGCAACACCCGGTAGTCGCCGTCGAAGAACGGTTGCGAGTATCGCTCGTAGATCATCGGGACGAACCCGGGCCAGGGCCGCAGCGGTGAGCTGGTCCACTCCCAGACGTCGCCGAGCATCTGCTCGACCCCGTAGGCCGAAGCTCCGTCCGGGTAGGCGCCGACCGGCGCCGGACGCAGCGAGGTGCCACCGAGGTTGGCTCGGGCTTCCGACGGCGCCTCGGCTCCCCACGGGTAGCGGCGACGGGTGCCGGTCGCCGGGTCCCAGGCGCAGGCCTTCTCCCATTCCGTCTCGGTGGGTAGCCGGGCACCGGCCCAGGCCGCGTAAGCCTCGGCCGCGAAGTAGCTGACGTGCTGTACCGGCTCGTCGGGCGGAACGTCTTCGACGCGGCCGAAGCGGGTGCGGCTGTCGGAACTCCAGAATTGCGGGGCGGTCAGGCCCGCGGCCTGGCGGTGTTCCCAACCGCGCGTGGACCACCAGCGCGAGTCGGAGTAGCCGCCGTCGTCGATGAAGTGGCGCCACTCGCCGTTGGTGACCGGGACCCGCCCGATCCGAAACGCCGGCAGATCGACGACGTGGGCGGGACGTTCGTTGTCCAGTGAGTAGGGTTCGGTCGCGGCGTCGACGCCCAGGACGAACGGGCCGGCGGGCACCACAACCGACGTTCCGGCCAGTCCCGGCCGGCCCGCGGGCAGCGCGACGGTATCGGACAACAGCGGCGCACCGGTGCGCAGGTTCAATGCCTGCAGCATGGTTTCGTCGTGCTGGTTTTCGTGGCTGACCACCATGCCGAAAACAAAGTCGCCGTTATCGTCCGAGAGCGCGTCGAGGGCGTCGAGCACGGCGGATCGCACTGTGCGGCAATACGACTGCGCACGCTTCGGAGACAGCAGCGGTAAATCGACCCGGCTGGCGCGGGAGTGTTCCAAGGCGTCGTAGAGACCGTCGACGGCCGGCGGCAAAATCCCGGGCCGGTTCGGGTCACCGCCACGCAGCAGCCACAGTTCTTCCTGCTGACCGATGTGCGCGAGGTCCCACACCAGCGGGCTCATCAACGGGTCGTACTGACGACACAGTTCGGCGTCGTCGAAATCGACCAGCCGCAGCGTGCGCGTGCGCGCCCGCGCCAAATCGTCGGCAAGCCTTTCCCGGGACGTCACAGCCCCCCTTGCGCTAGCTGCGCGACCCTCGAAACCTCAGCCGCGATGCCGTGCTCGATCACCCGGTCGGCGAAATCGTCGCCGGGGCAGCGGCCCTTTGCGACGCAGCGGACTAGCCGCTCCATCGCGTCGCTGAGCTCGGCGGGCGCCCTCTCCGCGGCGACGGCCACGCATCGGTTCGCCGCCTCGTACAGCCGCCGATCACAAAGACCGAGCCGGGCCGCGTTGTCCCACGCGGTGGCCACCGGTTCGACGGCCTCCGCTGCGGTGTCGGCGGCGGCCGGGTCGTCGAGTAGGGCGACCAGCGTGAACACCACTGCGGGCCAGAACTCGTCCGGCATGCTGTCCAGGTAACGGATTTCCAGCCACTGCCGTGGGCGCACCGGCGGGAACAGGGTGGTCAGGTGGTATTCCAGGTCAGCGATGGTGGGGCGGCGATCGCCGAGCGACTGCCGGCCGTCCGCCCAGTCGGCGAAGGGCACCCAATGGGTGACCGCTGCACAGTCCGGGGCGTCCGGCTTGTTCACCAGCATCACCGGTGCCTTCAGCGCGTAGCGCGCCCAGTCGGTTCCCGGCTCGTCGCCGCTGGCACCCAGGATCGGGCCGCAGCGCGCCGAGTCCATCTGGCCCCACACCCGCTGCCGGGTGGAGACCCAACCGGAGAACTCGCCACCCAGCATCGGGGAGTTGGCGGCGATCGCGATCATCGTGGGCCCCAGCGCGTGCGCAAGCCGGACCCGCGCCGCCCAGCCAGCCTGCGGCCCGGCGTCCAGATTGACCTGGACCGAGGCCGTCGACGTCATCATCGCCGCACCCGCCTCCCCGGAATCGCTGGCGGCGAAGAATTGCTCCATGGCGCGGTAGCGCGCGCCGGGGTTGATCCGCTGGGGCGACCGCAGCGGGTCCGCGCCCAGAAAAACCAGCCCGAGCCCGGAGTTGGCGAAGGCCTTTCGCAACACGGCCTGGTCGTTTTTCATCGCAGCGATGGCCGCGACGACGCCGTCTTCGGGCGCGCCGGACAGCTCGACGGCGCCGCCGGGTTCCACGGTGACCGCGCTGCCGCCGGGCAACGGAGGTAGCAGCTCGAGTATCTCGGTGATTTCCTCCCACCGCGGCCTGCGGTACGGATCGGCCGGGTCGAAGCAGTGCGCCTCCAGCTCCAGGCCAACGCGGCCCAGCGGGCCATCGGTCAGGCAACCGTCGGCGATGTACTGCGCGGCCGTCGCGGAACAGGCCACCTCCGCTTCGGCGGGGCAAGCCAGGGAGGCCGCGGCGCTGCTGGCGGCGAGCGTCATATCACGATCCCTCCGGGTGCGCAGCTAACCGAACGATAGCCGCCACCAATTCATCTAGCAGACGGCACCGACATATTCCCGTTCCCGCCCACTTTGGCTGCACGGCTCAGATGGGTACCCAAAGTCATTCGCTACTGACCCAACGCGTTCTGCATGGCGCCGGCCAGCACGTTGACCGCAGGCCCGGCGTTGCCAGATTGGCAGACCTTGGCCTGCAACAACACATTTTCACGCAGCCGGGTTTGATCGAAGCACCGGCGATCGGTGCCCGCTTCTTGCTTCGTCCAGTTCGCATCGGCACCGGCCGCCGGCCCGCCGTCGAACGACCACACCTGCGTGATCCCGTTATCCAGGTGCATTGCGGTGGTCTGTCCCGCGCACCCCGCGGTTCGGTCCACCACCCGATGGAAAGCCCGTCCCGCGGCGTCGCTGGTGGCGAATACCCCGACCGCCTGCCTGACAAGGTGGGTTTGGTCGGTTGCCGACGTCTGTGCGGTGGCTCCGTTGAACGACGCCAGGTCGGGGTCGTTGTACACCTCCGGCAACCCGATGTCGGCCCAGTTGTTGCACACCGGGAGATCGACCCAGAACCCCTGGAACGGCTGGGTGAACACCGACTCCCACCCCATCGGGCCGCCGACGATGTTGCCGACCGATCCCTTGCCGAGGACCGCGTAGGACACCACTCCCGGGTCCGACGGGTGGGCTTCCGCAATGGGGACTGCGCCCGGGATCCCGAACGCTCCGCCAAGGCCCAGAACGACGCTCGCCGCCGTCGCAGGGACCCCCGTGATCCGCATCACGCGATCCAACCGCGCTAGACCTTGGCCGAGACTTCGACGTGGATGTTGCCCCGGGTGGCTTTCGAGTACGGGCACACCTGGTGAGCCTGCTCCACCAATTCCTGGGCGGCGCTTTCGTCCAGGCCCGGCAAATAGCCGAGGATCTTGCCGGTGAGCCCGAATCCGCCCTCGGAATCCTTGCCGAATCCGATCTCGACGGTGACGCTGGTGGCGGATAAGTCTAGATCGAGCGCCACCTTTGACTTGCCGGCCACCAGGCGCAGCGCACCCAGGAAACAGGCCGCGTAACCGGCGGAGAACAGTTGCTCGGGATTGGTGCCCTCACCGCTGCCGCCCAGCGCCTTCGGAGGCCGGGTGTCCGTGTCGAGGCGGCCATCCGCTGACTTCACGTGGCCGTCGCGGCCGCCACCGGTCGCCGTGGATTCCGTGGTGTAAACGACGTCAATGGTCATGGGTTCGATCATGCCAGGCGCGCCCGCCGCCTTCTACTGCCCCAGGTTGGCCCGCACTCCCTCTTCGACCTTCTTACCGAGATCGGCGTCGACATTGCGCCAGTACTCGAACACCCGCGACAGCACCGGCTCCTTCACGCCCTTGGAGACGTGCCCAATGATGTTGTGCGCCAACCTGTCCCGTGCGGCGTCGTCCAGCACCTCACGCACCATGGTGCCGGGCTGTCCCCAGTCGTCGTCATCGGGACGCAATGTGTAGGCGGCGCGGACCATCTCGCCGTCGGCCATCCACCGCACCTCCGCAGCACGCGCCGGGTCGGCCTTCGGCCCACCATAGGAGTTCGGCGCATAGACCGGGTCCATCGCGTTGTGCATCCGCATCGCCCCGTCTTTGGAGTAACTGCGCACCTCCACCTTCGGCGAATTAACCGGGATGTGCTTGTAATTGGTCCCCAGCCGGGCCCGGTGCGCGTCGGAATAGGAGAACCCGCGAGCCAGCAGCATCTTGTCCGGGCTCAACCCGGTGCCGGGCACGATGTTGTTCGGCTCGAACGCTGCCTGCTCGATCTCGGTGTGGTAGTCGGTGACGTTGCGGTCCAGCGTCATCTTGCCGACGTCGATCAGCGGATAGTCGCCGTGCGGCCACACTTTCGTCAGATCAAACGGGTTGAAGCGGTAGGTCTTGGCCTCCTCGAACGGCATGATCTGCATCTTGAGCGTCCAACTCGGGTGATCACCGCGCTCGATGGCCTCATACAGATCCCGCTGGTGGTAGTCACCGTCCTCGCCGGCCAGCCGGTCGGCATCCTCCTGGGTCAAATAGTCGACACCCTGGTCGGTGATGAAGTGATACTTCACCCAGAAGACCTCATCGGCAGCGTTGATCCAGCTGTAGGTGTGGCTGCTGTAGCCGTTCATGCGCCGCCAGTTTTTGGGGATGCCCCGATCGCCCATCAGCCAGGTCACCTGATGCGCGGACTCCGGTGAGAGGCTCCAGAAGTCCCACTGCATGTTGTTGTCGCGCAAATTCGTTGCCTGCATGCGCTTTTGCGACCGGATGAAGTGCTGAAACTTCAGCGGGTCGCGCATGAAGAACACCGGCGTGTTGTTGCCGACCAGGTCGAAGTTGCCCTCGGTCGTGTAGAACTTCAGCGCGAACCCACGCGGATCCCGCCAGGTGTCCGGGCTGCCCCGCTCACCGGCGACGGTGGAGAACCTGGCCAGCATGTCGGTCTTGGTGCCGGGCTGAAATACCGCGGCCCGCGTGTATTTGCTGACGTCGTTGGTCACCTCGAAGCGGCCGAAAGCGCCGCCACCCTTGGCGTGCGGTTGGCGTTCGGGGATGCGTTCCCGATTGAACATGGCCATCTGTTCAATCAGGTAGTGGTCCTGCAGCAGGATCGGACCGTCGGGTCCGATCGTCAACGACTGGTCATCACTGGGTGCGGGGCTGCCGCCGTCAGTGGTGGTATAGGAGTCGGTCATTGGCTATCTCCTTGCAAAACGGGCTGATTTGCCTGGCTGAGTCCACGAAAATCGCAAGGCGGCATGCTAATTGGGCTGTGCACACACCACCTCTACGCAGAATTACGCGGAACCTGCGGTTCGCGACGAATGTGTATGGGCGTCAAGCACTTTCAGGTCGGCACCGCACGACCCGGCGCCCCCCAGTAGGACACCGGATTGGTAGTCGCGTGACCCTAGAGCCACACAACTCAGTATGCCCTCGTTCTTGAACCGGTCAAGGAAGAAGTGGACGGGCTTGCGCCCGACTATCTAGGGCCGCGGCGCCGGACTGCCCGGAGTCGGAGCGGTGCTCGTCGGCAACTGGCCGGGGCCACCCGGACCGGCCGGCCCCGCGAATGGGCCGCCCGGACCACCGGGGCCGCCGGGGAAGGGTGGAGGAGCCATGCCAGGTCCGCCGGGGAAGCCCGGCTGCCATGGTCCGTACCCTGGCGGCGGCGGTCCCCACGGGCCACCCGGACCGCCGGGCCTGAACATGCCGTGATGATAGCGATGGCATTGGTGGTGCCCGAAGATTATGGCGCCGGAAAAGAATACGACCGACAAGATGAAGATGATCCCGGCGACAATCACCACCCACGCCGCGGCTGCGTAGAGCCTGGGTGGCTTGGCCCGCGGTGGCGGCGGAGGAGGCGGCGGAGCCGCGGCGACGGTAGTCGGCTGGGTCGAGGGTTCGGGCGTTTCGCTCATGTTTTGAATATTGCCCATGCCTATAACCGCCGTAACACGTTCGGGCAACAAACTTGCTGTGAATCCAGGCGCGACAGTTCGGTCCCCGAATGACGCGTAGCCCGGCACTCAGGGAGCGCCGGGCTACTAGTTGTGGGTTATTGGCCCGCCGGGGTCCTCCTACCACCCCGTGAGCACGTTTATTACTGGGAGTCCCCCTACGGCGTTGCTGTCCGCGACGGGAGCACCGACGACGGAATCTGGCCAGGTCCAGGCGCACCTGGAACCGCGGACGCGGGCCCACCCGGCGGGATTGCCCCGGGCGCACCGCCCGGTCCGCCCGGTCCGCCGGGTCCACCCGGACCACCGAATCGGTGCGGATGCATCATCATCGCGTGGTGCTTGTGGTGACCGTGGTGGCCGCCGTGACCCGAATGCTTCCCGAGGGCGTAGCCGGAGAAGAAGATGACCGAGACGATGAACACGATCCCGGCGACGATCGCGACCCAGGCCGCGAATTGAAAGACCCTGGGGGGGGTCCGGTGTACCACCTCGGCTGGCGGCAGAGGCGGCGGCGCTGTTGCGGTAGCAGTCCGCACTGTTGGGGTTTCTGATGTTTCACTCATGAGACACATGATGCGGGGGTAAACAATAGCTGCGGCTATGCGCTACTTAAGTACCAGCTATGAGCTAAAAACCCCGTCCTACCTGGCAAAATCGCCAAGCCCGTCGGCTAATCCGCCGTTGTTGACTTGACCTTCGTCCGGATCGTTGTGGCCGACCATGATCTCGATGACCTGCCCTTCGGAATGTTGTACCCGGCCGTCCTACGAAAGGGCGGCGTAGTAGTTAGCCGCCAGCGGAGTAGGGTGGCGGGTGCGGTTGGGAGACGCTAAGAACACCCCCAGGTGCATCGCGGATAGACAGCTGGACGGCATCAGATTTCAAGCCTGGCTATACGAAAGTCCGAGCGTCTCAGTAAATCCCTGCCACGGGAAGAAATCATGCCTACCTTTGAGGCGCAGCTCCGCCAGGACTTGCGCAACTACGCCGTCGAGTTACGGCAACTTGCCTACACCCTGCCCGAAGGTGTGGGCGAGCACGACCTGCTTCGATTGTCTGGTCGGATGCGCGCTACTGCCGATCAAGTGCAGCGTCGGCGGAGCGTTGATCATGGTTGATCGCGTCATGAGAGGCAGTCGCCTCGGATTCGTGAGCTATGAGACTGAGCGCAACCACGACCTAGCGCCACGTCAGATCGCGCGATATCGGACCGAGAACGGCGGGGAGTTCGAGGTCCCCTTCGCCGACGACGCTGAGATCCCCTGCACCTGGCTGTGCCGCAACGGCATGGAGGGCACCCTGATCGAGGGTGGGGTCCCGGCCGAACCCAAGAAGGTCAAGGTGCCGCGCACACCCTGGGACATGCTGCGGGAACGCCGCTCGATCGAGGAACTCGAGGAACTGCTCAAGGAACGCCTCGAGATCATCAAGTCAGGCCGCCGC
>NZ_JBKQQD010000492.1:0-4780 GCF_052144515.1 Mycobacterium sp.
CACCTCGAAGCGCCAGCGCGGCAACCTGCCTGGAGTCACATATACGAACGACAACAAGCATTGCGCCCAAAGCGAATTCAACCTCGTGGCCGGCACGACGTGGCTTTTCGCGGGCGATGCGATGAGGGGCGCACCGGTGGATGTTCTACTCGTCGACGAGGCCGGCCAGCTGGCCCTGGCTGACACTCTGGCCGCTTCGCGCTCGGCCGACAATCTGGTCCTGCTTGGTGACCCGCTGCAGCTGCCCCAAGTCGCGCAGGCTGTGCATCCCGGAGGCGGCGGGCGCAGCGTCCTCGAGCATGTGCTCGACAACGACGTGACGATGGCCGCCGACCGCGGGGTGTTTCTGACTGAGACACGCCGTATGCATCCCGACGTGTGTTCGTTTATCTCCGACGAGGTCTATGAGGGTCGGCTAGTCAGTCACCCAAGCTGCTCCCAACAAACCACCGTTTTCGGTACCGGCCTGCGCTGGCTGCAGGCACACCATCAGGCGAACAGCACCAAATCGCCGGAAGAGGCCGAGATCGTGGCTGCCGAGATCGAGCGATTGATCGGCACCCCGTGGACCAACCAGCGCGGGGAGGCGCATCCGCTGACCGTCAACGACTTCATGGTGGTGGCGCCCTACAACGACCAGGTCAGCCTCATCCGTAACCGGCTCAACCGCGAGGACCGGACCCGCGGGGTGCCCGTCGGCACAGTTGACAAGTTTCAAGGACAGCAAGCCGCCGTCGTGTTCTTCACCATGGCGACATCGACCGGCGCCGACATGACCCGGGGCGTTGACTTCCTGTTCTCCCGAAACCGGCTCAACGTCGCGATCAGCCGCGCCCGGTGCCTGGCCTACCTGGTGTGCACCGAGGGACTGCTCAACACCCGCGCCCGCACCGTCCCCGAAATGCGCCTGCTCTCAACGCTTAGCGCGTTCGTTGAGTGGTCGCAGCGGCCGCGTTAAAAAGGAATCGGAGGGATCTGTGGGTCCTGCGTTGTAACCTGAAACCGCTTCACGAGACGCCGTCGCCAAGCTCCGACTGGACGGCACGCCAACCCCACGCTCGTGGGTGGCTCGGATGACGAAGCGGCCTGGCACCAGCCCGTGCCGGGCAAGAGCGCCTCCCATGCGGAGGCTCGGCAATTCGAGTAGCGCATGCCGAACGACGAGATTCACCCAACCAATCGATCCGTCCGGCGGGTCGTACCGTCCGGGCCACTGGGTGGGAACCTTGGGCGACGGACCCCCGGCCCGTGAACGCGCCGTATGGGCCGCTCATAAGGTAGGTGACGCGATGCGAGGCGCGGGCGATAGGGCGGAGGCCGGGGCCGATTTAGCAAGCGGTACGGACCAGGTAACCCAAGCAAATGCTTGCTTGCTTACACAAAGCAAATGCTTGCTTGACCTCACCAAGCACTTGCTTGGTTTCACCAAACCGATTACGCCGCTGTAGGTTTCGCCGTTTTTAGGACGAGCGCAGCGGGAGCGGTTCGGGTACGCTCGTAGTAACCGGGAACGAATCCCGGGACCGCTAACTTCATATCTTCCGCGACGGTGGACAGAGGCCGACCGCGAAGGCTCAGTTGGGAAATGCTCGCTGGCGTGTGTCGAAGGCAACTTCGATGCGCGCCAGTGTTTTTTGTTGGGAGAAAACAACCGTGGACATTGGTGTAGAGAACGTCGCGCGGCAGGCCCCTGTGCCACCGCCCGTGCCGCGTCCGAACCCGCTCGACGTCACCGACCTCACAGAGGAGCAGCTCTGGGAGTACCTAGTCAGCCTGGGCTATCCCGTGACTCGCCGGGCGATCAAGTGGGCTGTGTTGCGCCGCGAGATTCTGCCGGTTCGTTTGGGTCGCGGCAATTACTTCAGCCGCCGCGATGGATTGGACTGGATCGAATCGCGGCGGCAGCCCGGCAATTACCACGCGCCAGAGAGGGCGTGAAGTCAAAGCTGCCCACTAGAAAAGTTTTGCGGCCCGGTCCGAAGGTGGGGCGAACCGGGTGGTGCTGAGGAGTACAGCGATGAGTCTAACTGAGGAACCCGAAAGCGAAAACCGATGCAAGACAGGGATATTCACCGCGTTGTCCCGCCGATCAGTCGCCATGGCAGGTCGCGGATCTCAGGCGGCGAGGGCAACCGCAACGGCGAGGTAATCGACTTCTCAGCGTTGTTGCTCGGCACCCTCGCCCTCACACCCGACGAGTTTGTGTCGATCTGCCACAAGGTCAGTGATGGCCCATTTCTTACTGAGGTGTGCGTGCCCGGCGACGCACCAGCTCGGGTGGACACGCTGCCGAAGAACGCTGACGTCTACTTCGGGGTGAACCCGACCAAGGGGCCTGCTCGGCGGAACAGTCGTCGTGGCGGTGACAAGGATGTGACGCGACTGGCCGCGCTAATCGCGGACCTCGATGTAAAGGATGGCTCGTGCCCGAACCTGGATGTCGCCCGAGCAATCATCGATGACCTGTCGTCGATGCTCGGCACCCGTCCGTCAGCGGTAACGCACAGTGGCGGCGGCACGCACCCCTACTGGCCGATAGCCGACGGGTTGGCTGGCGACGACGTGGACCTTGCTGTGTTGTTGCGCCGATGGGGACGGCTTGTGAAGGTCGTCGCTGAGAACCACGGGGTCAAGGCTGACTCGGTGTTCGACCTCGCGCGCGTGCTACGTGTGCCTAATACCCACAACTGTAAGGCCGTCACGAACGGGCAAGGCGGAGTGCTCGTCACCTGCTACGCGGACAGCGGCAGGCCGTTGACCCTGGCCGAAGTAACTGAGCGGCTGGACGAGTACGGGGTGTACGAGACTGAGATTGACACCGCTGGCGGTGGGCAGATCAGCGACCCCGATGGCTGGGAGTACGCCGACGAGACGTGTGGTTACGTCCGCGCGTGGATTGATGGCCTGTCCGAGGATGGGCCTCTTGAGGGTGGCGGACGGCACCCGTGGGCCCTGAGCGAAGCTGTACGTTTCGCGTGTGCGCGGATGCTCGGCTGTATCAGCGAGGCTGACTATGCGCGAGCCCAGGAGCTAGTTGAGAACCGGCTGCGCGAATTGCGCGCCGCGACGGGTGAAACTGTGCCGCGCTACGAGGTGCCAGCCATGTGGCGGGCCGGAGTTGAGAAGGCCGCGACAAAGACCGCCGAGCAGGCTCGCGCGGAGTTGGGGAACCACAAACATCTCTGGCCGGCGCCAGACGCGCCCCGCGATGTGGCGATGCGCGTGGTGGAAAGTGCCAAGCGCACCGGGCGACCGCTCTGCTACTGGAACGGCCTGTGGTTCGAGTGGTGCGGGACGCACTACGAGCGGATGACTCATGAGGGCTTCCGCGACGAACTGTATGAGTTGCTCGCCGATGCGACGTACCAGGGCGTGAGCGCCGAGCTGCGGTGGAAGCCGAACACCAAGAAGCTCAACGACGTCATTGACGCCGCGCGTGGCCTTGCGAGGCTTCCTGACGGCATCGGCGCGTCAGAGTGGATCGACGGCCGCGAAGAGCAGGTCATCCCCTGCGCTAATGGGCTTCTGCGCGTGAGCGACCGGGTGCTGCTGGAGCACTCGCCCGAGCACTTCAACATCATGTCGCTGCCGTACGGATATGACGCCGGCGCCGTGTGCCCCCGGTGGATGGAGTTCCTCAGGGAGGTGTTCAGGGATGACGTGGAGTCTGTATCGCTCCTCAAGCAGTGGTTCGGCTATGTGCTGTCCGGCCGAACTGACCTTCAGAAGATGCTCATGTGGCTGGGCCCGAAACGCGGCGGCAAAGGCACGGTCGCGCGCCTGATGAAGTGGCTGGTGGGGCCGGATGCCTACGCCGGAATGACGGTTGACGCTCTCCGCCGCAATTTCGCTCTACAGAACCTGATCGGCAAGTCGCTGGTGGTGTTCCCTGACGAACGGCAGGTTGGCGCCCCTGATGGGAAACGGCTTGTCCAGTTCATCTTGCAGGCGACCGGGGAGGACGACGTCCAAGTCGAACGCAAGTACAAGGACGCCTGGAACGGGCGGCTGCCGATGCGTCTGATGTACATGGGCAATGAGATGCCGGTCCTGCCGGACAGCTCCGCTGCGGTGCTGAGCCGGATTCTGACGATCGAGACCGTGGTGACGTTTGAGGGGTGTGAGGATCGCGGGCTCGATAATGACCTCGCCGCCGAACTGCCCGGCATCCTGAACTGGGCGCTCGACGGCCTCGATGAGCTGCTGGCGAATGGGGAGCTCCAGCAGCCCGAGTCCGGTCGCGACGTGCTGCACGATCTGGACGACTACAGCAACCACGTGCGGCGCTTCCTCCAGAGCGGAGGCTGCGAGTTGAAGAATGGCGTTAGCACCGAATGTCAACGGCTGTGGACCGCCTTCAATAGCTGGTGCGCACTCAACGGTATTGAGGGAAAACTCAACTCAGTGTGGCTGGGTCGACAGCTGCGGCCCGCGATGCGCGACCTCGCGCCGGGCGTGAAGTTTGAGCGCAAGCAGCATGACCCTGAGCCCGGAAGGCCGTACTACTACGAGGGAATTGACTTGACCGCCAAGGCAACTGACGGAATGAAGCGGAGGTGGCCGTGATCACCTCTGGCTCTACTTCGGTAGGCACTCCGGTACGCGGAGCCGAACGCACCTGGGCAGAGCCTATTTCCTTTAGTTCCTTTAGTAACTCTCGAATACTTAGTGGTCGACTGCATAATTACAGTGACGTAACTAGTTCCCACACTTCCATACGGTTACGTGAGATGGTTCCCTTGACGAAGGGAGCAGCATGCCACGAACCAGCCCGTACAGC
>NZ_JBKQQD010000493.1:0-6460 GCF_052144515.1 Mycobacterium sp.
GCCTCGGTGACCGGCAGCGGTGCCCCGCCCTCCGCAAGGTCCAAGGCGAGCGTCACATCCTTGACGGCCTGCACGCTGCTGAACCAACCGGCGTGGTCGGGGTCGAAGAAGACGTCGATGCGGTTGCGCAGACCCGCGGGCATCATCGGCGACTCGCGCAAGGTGGCCGCCAAGGTCGCGTCGTCGATACCCGCGGCGCGGCCCGCGCGTAGGGTCTCGGCGATTACCGCCAGCTGCACCAGCAGCATCTGGTTGTGCAACAGCTTGATGATCGCTGCGGTCTGCGGGCTCTCCCCGACATCGAGCGCCCCGGCGAACACCTTCCACAGCGGTAGCAGCGCGTCACGGGCTGACGCCGGGCCGCCGACGATGAATTTGGCCGCACCCGAGCGGACAGCTTGCGGCGCCGCGATGATCTGCGCGTTGACGAACCGCTCACCGTAGGCGTGCGCAAGAGCAGTGATGACATCGGGAGCCACCGTGCCGGTGTTCACCACCAGGGTCTGGGCCCAGGCCGATCGCGCCTCACGTTGGGGAGCCGCCACGTCGAGGGTGCTCTGGTCGTCGGCCAGGCACAGGAACACGGCATCACCCTCCTCGCCCACGTCACCCAAAGAGCCCATCACCCTGGCTCCTCGCTCTTGGAGCGCGGTAGCCCGACCAGGGGTCCGATTCCACACGATCACCTCGTGACCCTTTTCGAGCAACCGCTCGGCCAGCGCGCGGCCCATCCTGCCCAGCCCGATCACCGCTAACCTCATGCGCTGCTCCCTTGCTTGTGCCCAGGTAATCCAGTCGCCTCGCCGTGGCCCGCATAGGGCTCGTAACCGATATCGTCAATCGAACCGACACCGGAGAAGAAGTGCAGGACCTGGTTGTCCACGGCGCTCACGTTGCTGATTTCATGCCAGTTCCCGCGCGGGATCACCAGGATCTGTCCGGGCGACGCCTCGACGGGGGATCCCGAAGCGCCGCGGAACTGCACCGCACCGCTCAACGGGATGATGACCATGTCGGCGTACGGGTGCCGGTGCATGTGGTGGACGAAACCGGGCGGGAACGTCAGGTGATCTAAGACCACGTCATCAGTGCCCGTGAGCGCCTTGCTGAGCAGATGGCGGTTGACCTGATGGCCGGTGATGTCCCACCTGGTGAATACCTCCCGTTCGATCTCGCCGATATCAAGCAGCCTCACTTCTGACATAGCTACGTACCTCCTATTTCATCCGCTCTTGTGTCAAGAGTGCCTTCACACTGGTGGGCTTGCGGCCGATGTGTCGGCCCGCGGACCGGTTGCTGCCAGCGTCACGCCGCAACCTGATTCCGTCCAACGAATGTTGGAGATGAACTTCATTTCGGAGACCGGAGCCGGAATCACATCGACAGCGGGACCGCTGCGGGCGGTGTGTTCGGTCAGGTTGAGGTTTGCGCCGATCATCTCGTGCTTCTCAAGGCAAGGGAGCCGCGGGCTTTGGTCTCGATGAGTCATCGGCTCGGCCGAAACCAGGTGATGGGCTATGGCGAGGGTGACCCCGGCCATCAGGGTGATGATGGCCAGAATGATGACGCTGCCGACGATGACTGCGGGGTGAGTGTAGTGGGGTAGTTGTGCTGGCTTGATGGCCACTGGCTTGATGGCCAACAGCGCGTCAGGTTGGCTGGTCATCGCGGGATCGCAATCTGAGGAGTGCAAGCCCAGGTGCAGTAGTGGACGGCGCACTTTGGCGACTAGGAACCACGCCGTTGACCCACGACGACCTGGCGGCCAGAAGGGGCTCGCTGCTGGTGTTGTGCGCATCATTATCTCTGGGGCGCCCAGTGGTGGCTTAGGCCGCTGCGGCCAGCGTGGCCAGGATGTCGAGCAGGGCGGTGGCGACTTCGTCGTCATCTACAGGGTCGATGGTGGCGAACCGCTCGGCGGCGCGCGGCACTGACAGGGCGACGTCCTCTAGCACGCGCGCCCCGGCGATGCCGGCGGTCTTGCGGGTGTCGTCATGAGCCCATACCCCGCCGTGACGCCCATTGGAGGCCCCCACCACGGCGACGGGCTTGCCGGTGATTGCCCCGCCTTGATGTGGCCGCGAGGTCCAATCGATGGCATTTTTGAGCACTGCGGGCAGGCTGCCGTTGTATTCGGGGGTCACCAGAAGCAGCGCGTCGGCGCGCTGGATGGCGTTGCGCAGCGCCTGCGCCGGGTCGGGGACGTCGCCTGGCCGGTCGAGGTCTTCGTTGTAAAACGGCACCTCGCCCAGTCCTTCGAAGATCTCGACATCGATGCCCTCGGGGGCGTGTTTAACGGCGGCCTCGGCCAGTCGACGGTTATAGGAGCCGGCGCGCAGGCTGCCGACCAAGGCCAGAATCCGAGTTGTCATGGGAATCCTCTCCAACTAGTTGCTTGCGCCAACAAGCATATGCTTGTGCGCGCAAACAAGCAAGTGGTAGTCTTCGGACGTGACACGCGGCAAGGCGGTGCCGCCACGGACCGCCCAGGAGCACAAGGTGATTACGGCGCTGCACGCGGCATTCGTGGCCATGATGCGCGAATTCGACGCCGACCTGCAGCGCGAGCACCGCCTGTCGCACACCGAATACATCGCACTGATGTGGTTGTCCGAGGCCCCGAAGCACACCCTGGGACTCAGCAGCCTCGCGGCGCGCTGCCAGCAGTCACTGTCGGCGATCAGCCGCACCGTCGGGCGCTTAGAAACCCAGGGCCTGGTGCGCCGCGAACAGTCGACCCGAGATGCCCGCGCCTACAACGCCGTGCTCACCGACGCTGGGCGAAAGCGCTACGAGGAAGCCACGCCCACCCACAACAGCAGCCTGCGCCGCTACCTCTTCGACCACCTCGAAGGAATCGACCTCGACGCCCTCGGCGACGCGCTACAACGCATCACCGCCGCCGCCGCCGCCGACCACCGCACGACTGTCCCCCGCTGAACACCTGACCTCGACTTGACCGCCCGGCAGCACCCGCGCAGTCGCGACGGGGCAGCTATCTGGCACTCGTAGAGTGACCCTTTGCGGGTCGAACTGCGCCCGCAAACTTTTGCCGCAATCCCTGGTGCGTAGCTCATAACCCAGCGAGATCACGGCCAATAACCGGGTTGTCAGACCGCCCCCATGCATGCATCCCGGACCACCTACCGGTAGGCGTCGCGCGCGGCCTCGGTGACCGGTGGCGGTGCCCCGCCGCCCTTCGCGAGGTTCAAGGCCAGCGTCATATCCTTGACGGCCTGGACGTCGGCGACAACCATGCCGTGGCGCTTGAGCAGACCGCAGGCGGCGTCGGCGAAATCCGTTCTCTCATCAACAATTAGGCAGCGCATAGCGTAACTCTCAGCACCATCAGGCCAGCGTCGCAGCTCGCGAGGCCACCTGCATTCCCACTAACGGGAACCTCGGGCACAAAGGTACCGATATGCAGCTAGCTGGGGGCCGGAGACTCCCGTTGGCAGGCGGCACTGATGGGTGTCAGCCGTGGCGACGCCGGCCTCCGGGCGCGCAATTATGTCAAGTGAGACAACGGACGTCTGAATGTACCCGCGGTGAAGCATTCGGTATCAAGTCTCACCACCGCTTTATTTCGAGGAAAGAGGATGACATGACGACTCAGCACCACCAAGTGATCACGAAAATACTGGTCGGCGCTGTTGTCGCCCTCGGCTTTTACGTTGGGGGCGCGGCACCGGCCAGCGCCGACCCGAACTCGATCGGCACCGCCCCGAACCCGTTCGGCGGCTTTAGCTGTAGCTGCCGAGAGACAGCTCCACCCGGCAGCCCAGCTCTGAGGCAAGAAATAGAGCGGGGAATCCGGGAGGGTTACTCTGCGGGGTTGCCAGGACTACCGCCACCGACCCAGCCCAGGCAACCGCAGTGACGTCCCGGCTCCTGTTCAACATGCCCACCAATGTCGACGCCCTATCACCGGCTGCAGCCTGACGTGGCGTCGTTACGCCGGATATGATTCACACTGGCCCTCGCCCGAGTCCACCTGGATCGATGGGGACGTCGCTGGACGTCGAGATCCCCATCGAAATCCAGTTATTGCCATCGCCGCCCCCGGGAAGCGATCAAACCCCGCGGCTCCGTGCCGTTGCGATCCAAAGCACCGTTGACTGCACTCCCGCGGAGACCGTCACAGGCTTGCCGGCAGAGCCATGACGCCAGCTTGACAGTGCGCGGCACCGGCGCGCATTCCCACCCCGGGGATCGTCGGTGCGACGCGGCTGCTGGCGCGTCGCCGGGTCAGGGATGGGGATACTCGCGCGTCGCCGGCTCGGCGAACTTGTCCAGCTCCGGGAGGTTGACCACGATCGGATCGGGATTCGAGCGGGTGACAACCCAGACGGTCGGGCAAGCGGCGGACGCGTTGATCTCCTGGTGCACGGTGTGCGCGGGAATGAAAACGAAGTCTCCCGGACCAGCCTCAACGACGTGCTGCAGGCGGTCGCCCCACCGGTACCTGGCGGTGCCTTCCAGCACGTACAGGATTGTCTCCTGATCGCCGTGATGGTGCGCACCGGTCGCCGCGCCGGGTAGCACCGTGCTGAGGAAGGCGCTCAGTACCCTGGCGTCGGGGTTGCCGCTGTCGAAGGCGACCGCCCGGTGCAGTCCCGAGGTCTGCGGCGTGTTGTCGGAGAGTTGGTCACGCCGAACGACGCGGACCGAAGGCTCGTGCATTGGGGATTCCTCTCTGTACCACGACCGGTAGTGCGCTGTCCCCGGCCGCGTGCAGTCCGAACGGTGAGGGGTCGCCGACCCGCCAGGTGCCCTCGAACTGCACGCTTCGACCGGCGGCGCAGGCCCTGTGCATGGCACGCCGGGCCGTCGGTAGCTGCTGAGCCTCCCAACCCTTCAGGCGAACGGGTACCTGCCGTCCAGTGGTGTTTAGCAGCGCGTTGCCTAGTTGCCAGGCGTCGTCGGCCGCCTTGGCGGTGCCCGCACCGATATGCGGTCGCAGCGCGAACGCCGCATCGCCGATCAGACAGCTTCTCCCGAAGGCGATTCGAGGCACCTCGAGGTCGACGATCACCTGGACGAACGGCTCAGCGCTTCGTTGGACGAGCTCGGCAATTGGTGAGGGGAGCTCGGTGTCCGCCGCGGAATGCAGTGCTTCGAGATGCTTGGTCTGGACCGATCCGGGTGGCACGGTCAGCTCAGCCTTGGAGCCATTTCGGTCGGTCAGCAGGTCGGTGAGGTGGTCTCCCGGAGCGACGTTCCGGTACCAGAGCCAGTTGCACAGCACGGACCCGTCCATGCCCGGAATCGGATAGGTCAGCAAGTGGCCATGCGGGAGGATTCGGTAGGTGATGGCGTCCCGCAGAACGCTCGCCGTACGGCCGCTGAGTTGATCACGTTCGATGGTGCCGCGCCAGGCCACGTATCCCACATAGCGTGGTTGCGCGTCGGGCACCAGAATCGAGCGTCCCGTCGAGCGGATGCCGTCGGCGCACACTACGAGGTCTGCGGTCAAAGTCTGACCGTCGGTCAGTGACAGCGCGACTTCATCGTCCCGGTTATTCAGGTGCGCAAGCTGAGTCGACAGGTGGTAGTGCTCGGTGCCGAAGGCGTCCAGCAATCCGCGATACAACTCGAAGTACGACGCCAACCGGTGTGCGCAGGGCTGCTCGTGGACGACCGAGCCGTCAGCTCCGAGATAACGAAGCCTGCTGGCAGGCACGCCGATGTCGCCAATCGCCTTACCGACCCGCTCTACGAGATAGCGAACAGTGTTGGGGTGCGCGACGATGCCGGCCCCGCGCCCCTGCAGCGGAACCGCACTGCGCTCCAGAACGTCGACGTCCCATCCCTGGTCTCGGAGAACCAGCGCCGCCGTGAGGCCCCCGAGTGATCCGCCCACTACTACTGCCCGGCTCATCCGGCTTTCCCGTCCTCGAGAACTTTCGCCCACCCGGCGATCGGCGTCGGGGGCGTAATCATTTGTCGTCAGGATTGAGCGCGAGGAAAGTGACTCCGGCGGCGGCGCCGGCGATGACTTGGGCGACCAGATACACCCACAGCGTCGGCCACGCGAACATGCCCATCACGGCTGCGCCGACTGTGACTGACGGGTTGAACGTGCCGCCGGAGATCGCGCCGACCGCGAAAGCGCCTGCTAGCACAGTGAAACCGATTGCCAGGCCGAAGTATGAGTTATTCCGATTGCTTTTGCTCGTCCCTACATTGAGTACCACATGGCACAGGGCGAAGGTGAACAACAGCTCCACCACGAATGCGGCCACCAACGCATGACCGGTTAGCATCATCGTCACCGTGGTCGTGGCCCGTGCCGGATCGACGATCCCACGCAGCACCGCCGCAGCCAGCAGCCCGGCGCCGAACTGCACGATCCAGTACATGAAGGCGTCACGCATGGTGATCCGGCGCCGCACCAACACCGACAAGGTCACCGCAGGGTTGTAATGCCCGCCCGAGATGTGTCCACCGGCGTAGACCA
>NZ_JBKQQD010000494.1:0-4486 GCF_052144515.1 Mycobacterium sp.
GGTGTGGGACGTAATCAAGGCACTGCGATCACACGACGATCGGCTCGGCGAGCAACTTGACATACTGCGACAACAACTCGCGCAAGGCGGAAAGATACGCCGCCCCGGCCCGATTATCCTCGACCTACCTGTAACGGTCGGCAGCGATTTCGCCCGCGCATTCGATGTGCGCCTCGTCGAGCAGACCACCGCCTCCTGGGAGTTCTCGTTCGGGGTACTGGAACAATTTGTCGAACACAACGGTCACGCCTGCGTCCCGAAGTCCTACATGGTCGGCCGCTACCGGCTAGGTGGGTGGGTCCAGACACAGAGAGGCTTCCACGCCAGAGGCACCCTTGACGCAGACCACGAACGCCGCCTCCAAGACCTGCCCGGCTGGACATGGGACCCCTACGCCGACAGGTGGGAGGAGGGTTTCAGCCGCCTCCAGTACTACGTCGAGCACAACGGTGATGCCCGCGTCCCGAAGTCCTACACGGTCGGCGGCTACCTCCTCGGTGCGTGGGTCCATAAACAACGCGGCCTCCACGCCAAAGGCACCCTTGACGCCGACCGCGAACGCCGCCTCCAAGACCTGCCCGGCTGGACATGGGACACCCTCGACGACAGGTGGGAAGAGGGTTTCAGCCGCCTTCTGGACTACGTCGAGCACAACGGTGATGCCCACGTCCCGCAGTCCTACAGGGTCGATGGCTACTGGCTCGGTAACTGGGTCGCCATTCAACGCACCTTGCACGCCAAAGGCACCCTTCACGCCGACCGCGAGCACCGACTTGAGGACCTGCCCGGCTGGACATGGGACCCCTACGCCGACAGGTGGGAGGAGGGTTTCAGCCGCCTTCTGGACTACGTCGAGCACCACGGTGACGCCCGCGTACCCCGTGACTACATCACCGCCGATGACTACAAGCTAGGTGGGTGGGCTGCCGAACAACGCCGCTGCTACGCCGAAGGCACTCTTGAGGCCGATCGTGCAGACCGACTGCAGAAGCTGACCGGTTGGATATGGAACCTTCAGGCCGATAAATGGGAGGAAGGTTTCCGCCGAGTTCTGCACTACCTTGAACAAAACAATGGTGCCTACCCCCCGCAGTCTTATAAGGATGCGGATGGCTACCGGGTTGGTGCGTGGATCAATCTCCAACGCGACAACCACGCCAAAGGCATCCTTGACGCTGAGCGTGAACACCGACTCAAAGAAGACCTGCCCGGTTGGTCATGGGACCCCCACGCCGATCAGTGGGAGGGGGGCTTCCGCCGACTGCTGCACTACATCGAACAGAACGGGCACGCCCGCGTCCCGGCGGCCTACGTTGCCGATGATGGGTATCGGCTCGGCGCGTGGGTCGCTACGCAACGTCTCAAGCACACCAAAGGCACCCTTGACACGGACCGCAAACACCGACTCCAAGAACTGCCCGGCTGGAAATGGAAGGTTCGGTCATCGAGCTAGGCCCAGCCTGGCCCGGGTCGTTCGCAATATTGCGAGCGGTGCCGGGGCATCTTTCGGGGGCAACCGAATTAGTTCATAGACACGCTGCAGACGTTGGGGTACTTGACATCTCGATGCATTAAGGTGATCCGTAAGCCCCATAGCACCAACAGAACGAAAGGGCCATCGTGACAAGTCCCGATAATTTTCCCGGCGTGTACCGCGCACCGGTCCTGATGCCGCCCCCGCCACAAACTCCCGAGGTCCCGTTCACTGGCGGCACCCCGGTCCAGAACGCACAAGCGGCGGATGCGTACGCACGCAGGGAATTCGAACGCTACCGGCAGATCCTGCCCCCCGGGGGCGAACTGGTCACCGGCTCACGGCTGTTCGCCGCGACCCCGGCGGCGCAGGCTGCCGACCGGCTGGCCGACGCTGTGAGTAACCGTCTGGCTGCCGCCCAGGCCCGCCACGACGGCATCCTGGCCGGGCTGACCGTGCCCGCCGACGATGCAGCCGCGCAGATCAGCGCCCAAAGGTGGTGGTCCCGGCAGAAGCCCTTGCTGGACAAGGAAACCAGTTCCGGCCTGATGAACTCGGTGAGCAGACTGATCGACCAGGCAAGTGACAGTGGCGATCTCGCGGCGGCGGTCGAGGAGATCCCGCTTTACCTGCAGGCACGCGGACAGCCGTCGTCCTACTTCGATGACCTGCTGGCAACCAAGCTCCCGGAATTAGCTTCTGCCCGAGACGAAATCGCGAAGGCGACCAGGGCGCGTGATGTCGTCAACCACAACCGGGACACCCTGCACCGCAGCTACGAACGCGGAACAATCCCACCGCCGCCCGTCCGGGCAGACATCCACGATCCCGACGCAGCCTGAAAGACGGGCCGTGTCACCGAGCATCCGGGCCGACCTGTTGCCTGAGCGGCTGCGTGTCGAAGATGCGCGGCTGCCGCCGGGTTCCAAAACCGTAGGGAGGCAGCATGACTAACGACCGCGACATCCTCGCCGAAAGGGATCGTCGGATAGCGCAATTGGAAGCCGAAGTGGTGCGGTCACAGGTGTCACGCGAGACGGGCGTCCCAATCGGCCTGTTGGCCATCGGCCAGACCGCCGAGGAGATCGAGCGGATCGCAACCGACGCCCTCGGCTGGCGTGCCGCGTCGACGCCGTCCAGGCCCGCGACTGCCGCTGTCCCGGCATCGACGGTCACCAGCGCCGGGCGCATCGAAATGCCCCACCAGGTCACCACCCAGGATGAACTGCGGAGGCTCTCCCCGGCTGAAAGGATGCGCGCCTACCGCGAGGGACGGTTGATCCACCTTGGGGCGGGTCCACCGCAGCCGCGCCGGATCGGATTGAGCGGTGCCCCGACAACGCAGGCGTGATAAATGAGGAATCGTCAGCGCTCGTAACGCCAGCGACTCGTGACCTCAGAGCTTATCCCACGAACGTCGGCAAAGTTGTTGAGCTGCTCCAGCACAAGAAGGCCACGCTCGTCACCAAGTGACGTTAGTTCCCTCAGCGCAAACCACGAGGCTTCAGTCGCGCATTGCAGGGAGTCGCGCATCAGTTCGAGAGGATACTGTGTCGTCTGAGCCTCTGTGGTTAGCCAGGCCAGCCCGACGTCAGTGAGTTGGCTCGGGTAGTCACTGAGCTCAGACGCGAGTCGATTTGTGTTCGGATCGCGCAGCACAAGCGTGCGGACTTCGAATCGCGTGAATCGGTTTGTGGCGAATCCCGCGAGATGGAACAACACGACTTGGTCCAGTTTACCGCCGAGCGCTTGACGCCAGCGCGCGAACCATTGCCACTGGGTGGGTGTCAACCACGTAAGGTCTTCGGGACGGATGGCGGAATAGATGAGGCCCTCAAGTACACGTCCGTCAGCGGCGACGGCCTTGTGGAGATCCAGCGCGTAACCGTCGTCGTCCACCGCGCGCCGAATCAGGGGTGCTGCAATTGGAATCAGGCTCATGATGCCACCCTTATTATCTGATGGTTCAAATAAGCCTGCCGAGCGTCAGTCGCTGCAACAGGGCCTACCCCACTAAGGGCGAACTGCGGTGAGCGGATAAGCGCCGGTTCGTCGGGCTCGAACTCCTCCTCGGCAACAATCGTGAGCCGCACGTCCCTGAAACGCAACGAGAAGTCCTGCTCTGAGAGCTGCCCCGGAACCTGCCAGTCGCTAACCGCGAGCCACGTATGCGTCGGATTGGTGTACCACGCGTACAAGTCCCTCTCGTCGGGGTTAAAAAGAACCACGTCGATATCGAACTGCTCGCGGAAGGTATTTCGCAACTCATGCAGCCAGTGGTTCGAATGCACCGTCAGAACTGCATCCGGGTAATCTGGCTGAAAGTGCAACCACCGGAGATACAAGTTCACGTTCGCCTGATCGCGAGCATCGAACGCCCTCCAACCGACCGGGTCGAACGACGAAACAACTCCCGCGCGTCCGTAGATCGCCGTCGAGAGCCACTCCTCGACACCAGTGACGTAGATGCCCTGCCCCCAAGTGAAGTTGCTCCTCCCGATGAAAAGGCCGTCGTTCGGCAGAACGCGGAAGTTCTTCGCATACTTTGAGGGCACGTACTTCACGGCGAGCGGATATCCGCCGGGGGATGCGCGGTTTGCGTCGACGAACGTGTCCCAGGCGGAGGCTGAGCCGGTGATCGCTGCTTCGATGTCGGCGTCAACCATTGTGGGCAACAACTTCCGACCGGCGCTCACAGTACGCCACCGCGTGCGGCCATGTGCTGCTGCCATACTTGCCCGGGCATCGATCGCTGTGGTAGCGATCCTGTCGCGTCGATTAGTTCGGTGGCTACGCCTGTGAGGTCGTCAAGAGGGCGTGGCACCGCTACAACCAGAACCCCCACTCCGCTCAGCTCCCGTCTCGGTTCAACATGCCGTGTGGTCCCCAACGATACTAGTGAGCATTAACCGATGTTGAGGGCGTGCACCGAAAATTCCCGAGGCTGAACTGCGGGTTTTCGCGCATTGAGTAGAACCCCCTGGCAGTTCACCTTCTCAATTGCGTTGGGTC
>NZ_JBKQQD010000495.1:0-3186 GCF_052144515.1 Mycobacterium sp.
TTTCATCGCGCGCACCACCCGCGGCGTCTTGGCAGCGATCGTCGCAGCGATCTCCCTGGCCCTGTCCACCGTTGCCGCCACGCTCGGTTCCACGTGGTAGACGCTGCCACAGGCGTGCAACTCGGCGATGTCGAAGGGTTCGCAGGTGAACATCGCCGAGCGCATACGCTTCTCCGGCAGCAAGCCGAGCGCCTGCACTCCACCGGTAGTGGCTCCATTGTCGACCTCAGCGAGCACGAATTTCGTTGCAGCACAACCGACCAGCACGTCGCAGGTCCCGGCTAACAGCACCCCCACTCCCACGCAGTAGCCGTGCAAGCAACCGATCACCGGTACCGCGCACTCGGCAATGGCCAAGCTGGAATCCTGCGAACCCCTGGCCTGTCCGAGAATCCCCTCGAACCCCGGCAGGGCCTGAACCTCCTTGAGATCACCGCCGGCGCAGAACCCCTCTCCATCGGCACGCAGCACCGCGACCCGCACCTCGTCACGGTGCTCATAGCTGCGCAGCAACTCGGTGAGCCGTGCCAGATCGGCGATGGTGTTGGCGTTGGCGGGCGGGTGGTGCACCACCAGCTCGGCGACCCCGTTGGCGTGAACCGTCTCCGTTACGGACACGCCGGCTCTTTCAGCACCGGCGCCGAAGCGGCCAGCAACTCACGTGCCTGATCGACGATGCGCGTGACGAGCTCGGCAACCGTGGGAATGTCGTGGATCGCCGCAGACACCTGCCCGGCGACCAGCAGTCCGCGCTCGACGTCGCCATCGCGCTGAGCGACACGGATCTGTTCCTCCTCCCAAGCCTGGAACTCTTCGGGCGACAGCGTCTCTCGCGCCTTCTCCAGTGCGGCGATCGCGTCGTTCCGCAGCCCGCGGATGGGCGCGTAAATGCCACCGTAGACGACGTCCTCCCACTCTTTGGCGTCGACGATGCGCTGCTTGTAGGCCTGGTGCCATTGGTGCTCCCGGGTGGCGATGAACCTGGTTCCCATCGCCACTGCGGCGCCGCCCATCGCCAGCACCGCGGCCAGCCCACGTCCGTCACAAATGCCACCGGAAACCACCACCGGTATGTCGAGGGCGCCAATCACTTGCGGCGCCAACACCATCGTGTGCACACCCTGGGCGTGGGTATGCCCGCCCATCTCGTAGCCGGAGGCGATGATCACATTTGCGCCGTACTCGGCTGCCTTCATGGCGTGTCGCACCGAACCCACCTTGGCCATGTGGACCAGGCCGGATTCGCGGATAGCGGATCCGAACTCGCCGGCGAAGCCCGCTGACGTCACGATCGCGCGCAACTGCTCGCCCGCCTTACCGCCGTCGCGCTTGACCGATATCGCCTCGTCGATACAGATCCGGCACACCAGCAACAACACGCCGTCAGGGGTGCGACCGACTGGCACGTTGACAACAAACGGCCGGTCGGTGGTTGATGCGACGTACTCGATGGCGCTGCGAAAGCCGTTGCGCAGGAACTCTTCTGAGGTATTAGTGATGCTCGGGCAGCTCACCGTGCCCAGCCCGCCGGCCGCCGATACGGCGGCAGCCAGGTACGTCGTGGGCGAGGGACCCATGCCGTCCTGCATGACCGGGTACTCGACACCAACCAGATCCTGGAATCGATGCCACATACGGCTCACATCGGCCTCCTAAGCCTCCTGGGGCTGCTAGCCACAAGAATCACCGACCGCCTTCGTCGCGGCCGACGGACACTGTCTTGGGATGCGGCATCGGGTGTCGCACATCGGGCGCTTCGTCGGGAGCCTGCTCACGCACCCACTCCACCGCCCGAAGAAAGGCGTCGATGAGCCGGTCCTCGGCGTCGTAGTCAAAGCGCGCCGGATACAACGGATAATCTGCGGGTGTCACCGGGTTGGCGGTGAGCCACTCGACCGCCTCGACCATTGCCACATGCGCGGGAACCACTTGTGTATAACCGAGTTCGCGCTTGGCCTTGGTGTTGTCCAGCAGAATGTGCGGATCGCCGCTCGGCGGCAGCAACTCGATGAGCGCCGACGGCGCCATCTGCCGCGGGATTCCGACGAATTACATTTCGGCGCCCATGATGTCGGCGACGACCTCGGCCCACTGCCGTACGGTGAACTGGTCATCGTCGGCGGCATTGTAGGCCTGCCCGTTGGCCACATCAGGATGGTCGACCGCGCCGAGAACCACCTCAGCAGCATTGCGGCCCGCGCACCGTGAGATGATCCATAACCCGTTGTCCGGCAGAATCATTCGGCGCCTGCCGTCGCGCACTCGGCGCATTACCGACCACTCCCAGGGCACCAGGTTACGCGGGCCGTAGATCGCCGGGTAACGGACCACCGTGCCCCGGTAAGCTCCGGCTTGTGCCCGGTCGAGCACAGCGCGTTCCGCGGTTCGAATCAGTTTGGCGAACTTCGGCACCGGCTCAGTGTCATCGGACAGCGGCCCGTCTTCACGGGCGTTGATCGCCATTCCGTAAGGGTGGACCTCCGCCGCCTGCAAGCAGCCACGGTAGGCGGGCACGCCACCGATGCTGATCAGGTGCCCGCACCGGCCGGCGAACACCTCGGCGATGGTGGCGACCCGACCGTACATCGCCAGCACCAGGTCGTACTGGGTGCCGTCGATCGCCTCGGTCAGGGCGTCCGGGAAGTGCGGGTCGGCGTGGATGTGTGGAACATCCGGCAAGCCCTCGGGTTCGTGCACGCCGCGATGCAGCATCGTCACGTCGTGCCCCCGGCGCAGCAGGCCCTCCAGCACCGGCACACCCGTCGATCCGCTGCCACCGATGACCAGCGTCTTCATCGTCTCACCACTTGCAGTCGATTAACCAAACAATAATTGGTTCTTGTTATCAAACCACACCGTGGACCCGCTTAGCCAGCGCCGGGAACTCCGCCGCAATGCGTTCGACTACCAACCGGGCCGAGTGCACGCAACCGCTCTGCCCGGCCGTTGCCCATTCCCGCACGCCGTCGCCGACGTTGAACAGGTTCGGAATCGGGGTCGTCTGCGGCAGGTCGTGGCCTGCGATTGCCCGCTGGGCCGGCCAATCCTCACCCGCACAAATTTGTACCGACAAGATCTTTGCCATCTCGAAGCCGGGAAAGTGCTCGGCGAGATCGGCTTTCAACATCTCGATCTCGACGGTCTCATCGAATGCGCCAGTAGCCGGATGCGGTGTACTGGCGCCGG
>NZ_JBKQQD010000496.1:0-9611 GCF_052144515.1 Mycobacterium sp.
GCATGCCATCCGCGACGGGATCCGCGTTCTGCGCACCGTCCTGCGCCATCACCGCTCCGGTGTTTCCGGGCACCTCTACCAGGCGGCACGACACGCTGCCGGGCGACCGGCAGCGGCTATTTCAGCGGTAGCGGTCGCCCAATGACCAGCAGGTGGATCAGGTCGACGGCGTCGCCCTCGTCGGCGCGGTTGATCGACGTCAATGAACTGCCGATCGGTCTTATTGACCTCGAACTAAGTATGCCGCCGACAGAACTTGTCGACGACACGGCCGCGGTCCTGCTGCGTTCCGAGCAAGGTCCGCCAGCGGCGGTTTTGAAGGTGGCCCGCGGCCTGCTGGGAGCCGCGGAGCTTCGCACACAACGGCGCGTGCTCGCTGAACTCACCGTCCACCCAGGACTCGACGACGAGTGGCGCAAACTGCTGCCGCGGATCCTGGCCTTCGACGAGCGCAACGATGCGACCGTGTCTGTCGAGTCCTATCGGCCGGAAATGGACCTCGCGCAGGTGCTGGCGCGCCGCCCGCACCGTGTCGAGGAGCTAACCGCTGCGGCCCTGAGCGCCATCGCGCCGCTGCACCGGCGGACTGCCACGTTCGTCGCCATCGACAACGTCTGCTTATTGCGGCGATGGATCCTCGAACCACTGGCGGGCCTGATGGACATGTGCCAGAGGCTGAATCCCCGCCTGGTTCCCGAGGTGGACCGGCTTGGAACGACGCTACGGCGGGCCTTTGTTGGCTGCCGCATGCCGGTGAGTTGGACGCACGGCAACTACACCCCCGAAAACGTTCGGGTGGCCGGCGTGCAGGGCGCGGTCACCGGCATCGTGGACTGGGGCGGGGCGCGGCCGGGCCGGCCGGCGCTGATCGACGAGTACCTGATGATCCTGACCGCGACCTGCCAGGTCGAGCGAGCTGATCTGGGCACAGTGGTCGCTGAGCGGCTACGGGCGGGCGGCCTCGCAGAGAGCGAGCGCAATGCGCTGCGTGCCGCACGCGACGAAGCCGACGAAGACATTGGCGACCGTGAGCGCATCGATGAATGCATCGACGAGCGCGTTGCCATTCTGCTGACCTGGCTGCACCGTGCTGCCGATATGTGGCGCAAGTGCGCCACCCCTCCAAACCACCACAGCTGGTGGTCCACCAACGTGGCTCCGGTGCTTGACGCCGTCGCTGCGTGGCCACGGATCGATGTTTCAAGCGCCCGGGCGGGCGCAAGCGGTGCACCGATGACCACGTCACCGCCCTTCGGGGATGCCACACAGGCCCCGGGAAATCAGGGCGATAGCTGACCATGCGAAACGGACAACCAACGCTTACAGGACATGGTCGGCCTGGGGGCCTGGCCGCTGTGGGCGCTGCGGCTGACCGGGGGACGTCGATCATGTTCGACCGGGGGGGCTTATGCACGGTTCGGGAGGTCGTGGAAGACGCTCCGAGCGTCGCCGGCCGGGTTGCCTGTCTCGGCGCTCGGCTTACTATCCGGCCAGCCCTGGCCGTTGGCAGCCACTTGGCGCACGTGCCGTGGCCGTGGGGCCTCGTGGACTTCGCCGCCCGGGCTGTGATGCCCGCGCCGGGCAGTGTTCGCGCCACGATTCGGTTGTCGGATTGCACTGCGCGATTGGTCCGCGCTGCTGATGTTATGCCTGCCGACGGCAGCCGGCGCGTCGTGTTGTACATGCACGGTGGCGGCTTCCTGACCTGTGGCGCCAACACGCATGACCGCCTGGTTACCACGTTGTCGAAATACGCCGATAGCCCAGTGCTGGTGATGAACTACCGGATGCTGCCCAGGCATTCGATCGGTGCGGCCATCGATGATTGCTATGACGGTTACCGGTGGCTCCGTGGCCAGGGTTACGGGCCCGACCAGATCGTCTTGGCCGGCGACTCCGTTGGAGGCTACCTGTCACTCGCGCTGGCCGAACGGCTGCTCAATGAAGGCGAGCAGCCCGCGGCCATCGTCTGCATGTCACCGCTGATGCAGATCGCCAAAGCCCCCAAGCAGGTGCACCCCAACATCGGCACCGATGCAATGTTCCCGGCCAAGGCTTTTGACGCCTTCGTTCACCTGATCGCCAAGGCGGCCCGGCGTCGCATCATGGATGGGCAGCCCGAGGAGATCTACGAACCGCTCGACCACATCGAGGCCGGTCTGCCCCCCACGTTGATCCACGTATCCGGCTCCGAGGTGTTGTTGCACGACGCTCAGCTGGCCGCGCGGCGGCTGGCCGCGGCCGGAGTACCGGTTCAGCTCCGCGTCTGGCCTGGCCAGATGCACGTGTTCCAGATCGCCGGTCCGATGGTGCCGGAGGCCAACCGGTCGTTGCGCCAGATTGGCAACTACATCCGCGAGGCGACCGACCCGCACCACCGCGTGACGGCTTCCACCGCCGGCGCACGTGCGCCGGGATCTGGTCGCGCCGTTATCGCCGATACCGCCTCAAACGCGTCGCCGCCGTCCACAATTCCCCTTCGAACTGGAGATTGCCGATAATGCGTACGCTCGTCACCGGCGCTGCCGGATTCATCGGTTTCACCCTTAACGACCGGCTGCTGGGAACGACTATCCGCTAGCGGCGGAAGTCGAACGTGGAGCCAGCGCAACATGCCGTTGACGACGACAGAGGTGCCGACATTTTTCGGACCGTCTGATTCGCCATTGTTCGGCGTGGTTCATCTGCCGGTCGATAACCAGATCAGGGGTGGGGTACTGATCTGTGGTTCGCTCGGAAAGGAGGGGATGGACAGTGTTCGACTAAACCGGATCCTCGCCGACAGCCTGGCGCGGCGCGGTTTCGGCGTGTTGCGTTTTGACTATCTGGGCTTGGGTGATTCCGCATACGCTCAGGGCCGTGATGACGCGGTGGCCAACTGGGTGGCAAGCGTGGGCCACGCGCACGACTACCTCAAGCTGATCGGCGCGGAGTCGGCGACCGCTATCGGCATACGTGCCGGGTGCCTGATCCTCGACGAGTATCTGGCCCAATCCCACACGGTCAACCGCGTGGTCTACCTCGATCCCCCTGGGACGGGCAGGCGTTACCTTCGGGAACACGGTGCGCTATACCGGCTGTCGCTGGGCGAGGACGCTGCCACGCCCGGCGAAGTGTCAATCATGGGCGGGCGGTTCAGCGACCACGCCGCCGCAGAATTCGCCGCGCTGCGGATGGGTGCCAATCCAGTCGGCGCCCATGGCGTCGACAACGTACTTGTGGTGGGACGACGGGCCGAGACCGACACGCGCATCACCGCCCTGGCGTCGGCCGAGGGAGTTGATTCGATCGTTACCGGCGGTCTGCCGGAATGCGCCCATCCGCTGCCGATACCCTTACCGATCCCTTTCACCGCGGTCGATTCGATCATCGACTGGATCGACGGAAACGTTCCCACTCGCACCCATCGCGCCGTACCCCAATACCTGACAACGGTAACGATGCCGGCCGAAGGGCCCGACGGGGTCGACGTTTTCGAGAGCATCGAACGAATCGAGCCGAAGGGCCTATTCGCCATCCGCACGCTGCCCCGACGCCGTAGTCCCGTGCCCGCAAAGACTGTGTTGTTCTTCACGACGTCCCACGACTTGCACGAAGGACCCGCCCGGGAGTGGGTCGAATTGTCACGTCGCGTTGCAGCGGCAGGGTCACAGGCGGTGCGCTGGGACAAGGCAGGAGAGGGCTTGTCGGGCCAGATCCGCTGGGCCCCTTGGCAAAGGGTGTATAGCAAGGCTGACGTCACCGACTCGATAGCGGTGGCCAGACATGCGTGCCAAGACGCCGGCGAACTCGAGCTTGTCGGTATCTGCTCCGGCTCGTGGTACGCGGCTCAGGCCGCCCGCAATATCGGTGCGCAGTCGGTGATCCTGGTCAACCTGTCGGTGTGGAATTGGCGCGCCACCCCGACCTTGGCGGAGCAGTGGTACTTTCGGAAGCAAGCGCTAAACGTCAATGCGGCTGGCGACACGGGTGGCAGCGCCCCCTTCGAATCCGGGTGGACAAAGCACCTCGGACCACTTGTCCGCTCGGCTCGGAAGCGGACGAAGAGCTTTGTGCACA
Organism: Mycobacterium sp.; assembly: GCF_052144515.1. Classification (GTDB taxonomy): domain Bacteria; phylum Actinomycetota; class Actinomycetes; order Mycobacteriales; family Mycobacteriaceae; genus Mycobacterium. Next base: position 4,060 of record NZ_JBKQQD010000496.1, read on the forward strand.
ACCACCTCCCGCGATACGTCCTGCGGGTGTTGTGCCGGGTCGGACTCGTGTTTCTGCCGGAGGATGTCCTGGCAACGCTCGCCCACCGTGGAACCGACGTGACGCTGATTGCCTCGCCCGATGATACGGAGCAGTTCACCGCCAGGGGCGGTCGGGCAGCCCTTGCCCGGCTGCAGCGGACGTCGCGGCCGCCCCGCCTGATCGCCGTACCCGCCGGCGATCATTCCGCCCATCACCCGGCGATATTGGCGGCGATCCGCGCCGCGGTGTTGCCGGTAGTTGCCGTTTCCCCGTCGGAGCAAATCCCCGTATCGGACATATTCTCAACCGGCTAATACCGTCTATTCCTGAGCGCGATCATCACCAGAGAGGAGGTGGGGCATGACCGAAGACGCCTTCAGCATCGGCGGTGTCGACCTCGCCGATCCGGACACATACGTGTCGGGAATGCCCTTCGATGCATTCCGGAAGCTCCGCGAGTGCGCACCCGTGGCATGGCACCCGTACAAGGATGGGCCTGGGTTCCTCGCGCTCACCGGCTACGACGAGGTCTTTGCCGTGTCCCGCGACAGCGTCACGTGGTCGTCGGAGGCGACTGGGGTGTACTTCGACGTGCCCGGTCCCGACGATATCGCCGACCAGCGGGGCGTGATGATGTTGACGATGGACCCGCCGCGGCACACCGCGCTGCGCGCTCTGGTCAGCAAGGGCTTCACGCCGCGGCAGGTCGCGAAGCTCAACGAGCGCATCACGGAGATGGCGCGCGATGTGGTCGACAGCGTCATCGAGCGGGGCGAGTGCGACTTCGTCACCGACGTCGCCGGGGCGTTGCCCTCATATGTCATCGCCGAACTGCTCGGCATTCCGCTGGAAGACGGCTACCGGCTTTACGAGCTGACCGAGATCATGCATACCGCTCAGATAGGCGACAAGCGCGCCATGAAGGCGGCCGCCGAGATGTTTGGGTACTCAACGGAACTTGTGGCCAGCAAACGTGCGGATCCTCGCGATGACATCGCGACATCGCTGCTGCATGCCGAGGTCGACGGACAGCGCCTCACCGAAAGCGAGTTCAACTCCTTTTTCATGCTGCTGATCGGTGCGGGCGGCGACACGACCCGTAACCTGGTCGCCGGAGGCACGTGCGTGCTGATGGACCATCCGGAGGAGCGGGCCAAGCTGGAGGCGGATCCGTCGCTGCTGCCGACTGCGGTTGAAGAAATGCTCCGCTACGTCCCGACGTTCATCGCGTTCTTCCGCACGGCCACGAAGGACACCGAACTACGCGGGGTGCCCGTGCAGGAGGGCGACCGGGTGGCGATGTTCTACCCGTCGGCCAATCGGGACGAGGCCCACTTCGTCGATCCCGACCGCTTCGATGTGACTCGTAAGCCCAACCCGCACTTGGCATTTGGCGGCGGCGGCACCCACTTCTGCCTCGGCGCCAACCTGGCCCGGGTGGAGGCGGCCGCCCTCGTATCGGAGGTGCTGAGCCGGATGAAGAACATGGAGTTGGCGGGTCCGGTCGAGCGCATGCCGTCGACGCTGATCAGCGGCATCCACTCCATGCCTGTCCGGTTCACGCCTGCTCGACGTGTGGGCGGTTGATGATTGCCCAAATCACAAGACGGCCCGATGCTGCGCAGTATCACAGGCGTCAGACCGTGGCGGAGCGCAATCCGTAGCGCTGGCGAAGAGACGCGGCAAGGCGTAGCGGGATTGCAATGAGGCTCAACAGGGCGAACGGCACATATTCAGCGGCGTAGAGCCAATGCTGTGTCTTCTGGTCGAGTGCGCCCAGCACAAAATCCCGGCCGAAGGCGATCAGAATGTAAGTCGTGCCCAAGAAGAGCAGTGGCCGCCATAGACGTCCCAGGTTGCGCATTCCGATTCCGAAGGACAGCAGCACCAGCAGGTAGGTGAAGAACAGCGCGACCAGGAAGAACCAGAACAAGCCACCCTGCAGCGGAATCTGGCCGATGACGACACCCAGCCAGACGACCAATCCGATATGGACCTGAAGCGCGGTGGCGAAGGCCAGGCCGAAGGCTCGCGCCCCGCGCGCCAGCCCGGCAAAGGCTGGACCGAACAGGATGGCCATCGCGCCGCCGGCATAGGAAAGCCAGAAAAAAAGGAACGACCAGCGCGCCGTGACGCGCACCCCCAGCCTGAGGCCGTCGGGACCGGTGCCATAAGCGGCCAGAACGGCCACGGCAAGCGCGAGCGCACCGCCGAACGCGCCGATCATCCAAACCCATGCCGGATCATGTCTGCGGGTCATCGGACCAGAGGCGGACTTGAGGCGCATGAAGTTTCCTACTCGACTCGGCCCGACTACAGACCACGAGAACGACGGCCATTGCGTGGCAATCGGCGTGCGAAAGCGATAAGGACGAGCTGAGCCAACCTTGAAGTTGTGCCCGCTCGGCGAGCGTTCCGCTCAGGCGAAGCAGAGGCAGCGGACCGTCCCGTGCCACCTCGATCTCGCGCCAGGGAAATGGCATGTCGGGTTCGGCGAACGCCTTGATCACTGCCTCCTTGGCCGCGAACCGGGCCGCCAGTCTGTGCACCCGGTTGCGGCCCTGGCAGTCATTGATTTCGCTCGCCGTAAAAACCTTGCGCAGGTACCGCTCCCCGAACGTCGCCAGCGAGTCCTGGACATCCTCAATTGCAACGACGTCGCAGCCGACGCGGATGCGGCGCCCGTCGACCTCGCCCGGCAAAGAGATCCGCGGGGCCGACTGCGGGTCGACTGCTACCGCACCTAGCATCATGCAGGCGCTTTGACTAGGCCTTCGACTACCTGCGCGATGTTGTGTATGGAAGCGAAGGTGGATTTCTTGAGCACTTCCTCTGGGAACTCGATGTCGAATGCATCCTCAAGCGCAAGCATGACGTTGACCGACGCATGCGAAGTCAGGCCGAGCTCGTAGAGGTCGGCCTGATCGTCCACCTCGTGTGGATCGACCGCCATACGGCCATGAGCAGCTAAAACGTCACGAATCTGGTCCTGCATCACACTTCCTCACATCTCTGCCGTGGCTCAACTTTTGAGCCAGTGTCGGGTCCAGCAACTTAACCAATGTTGGGCTCAGCCCGGGCTAACACTCCGTGGGCGGAACGTAGCTCCCGGTCGCCTTAAGCCGCTTGCGAACGATCAGGGCGCCGGTACGGCGGGTGGTGGCGCCCAGGAAGTCAGTGCTGGCTCCGTCGTGGCAGCGAGGTGCGGCTCGAGCTCGGCCCGTATCTGATCCATCGTTTCGGGAGCTGCTAGGTCGGCAATGACCACGCGCCCGTCTTCGTTGAGCACCTTCGCGATGTCTGCCGGCGAGGAACCCGAACCGACTGTCTGTACTGCTGCTGGCATAACGCACACTCTACGGGATGATATCAGGACTATTCAATGACTGCCGGTTTGTTGAGATCCGGCTCTTATGACCGAGCAGTGGAGGTGCGAGGACAGATGCTCCCGTTTTAGATTCGGCGTGCTCGGCGCGGTCGCGCCGACCATGTCGGCTTGGCGGGACCGGGCCCGTATGGCCGAGGGTCTCGGTCACTCGACCCTGTACGTTTCTGACCACCTTGACGCCCAGTTCGGGCCTCTCGTAGCCACGACCGTCGCCGCCGAAGCGACCTCCACCCACCACGTGGGGTCTGTCGTGTTGAACAACGACCTCCGCAACCCTGTGGTCTTGGCCAAGGAGATCGCCACGCTCGGCTTGGCGGCCGAAGGGCGGGTCAAGGTGGGTCTTGGAGTGGGCTGGCTCCGGAGCGATTACGAGCAAGCGGGGATCGAGTACGACGAACCGGCTGTCCGCGTGGACCGGCTGGCCGAGGGCCTCGCTGTCATGAAGAGGCTGTGGAGTGAGGGCGAGGCGACATTCGCAGGGAGGTATCACACGGTGCGCGGCGCCCGCTGTGATCCTCGCCCCGCGTCCCTCCCTCGCGTCATCGTCGGGGGCGGAAGTAGGCGGATACTCACGGTTGCTGCCGAGCAAGCGGACACCGTGGGGGTGAACACCAGCCTGGCTTCGGGCGAGAAAGGTGGCGACCTGGCGAGCCAAGCCACCTTCGATCATTACGATCGCTGCTTGGCATGGGTGCGCGAGGGGGCTGGTGACCGCTTCAGCTCGCTCGAGCTGCAGATTGCGGTCGTTGCCGCCAACGTCGTCGGCAGCCGCCGCGCTGCCGTGCGCACCGCAACCATGCTCGGTTTTCCGGGTGAGGACGCGCTCGAGCTTCCGATCGTCCTGATCGGCACCGAGGACGAATTGTGTGAGCGGCTTCTGGAGCGCCGTGAGAGGTGGGGCTTCACCAACATCGTGGTGCCGGGCGAGGCAATGGAGACCTTCGCACCTGTGGTCGCCCGGCTCGCGGGCACCTAGCGCCGAAGTCTGCCGGAGGCCGTCACGGCAACCAGCGTGAGAACGGCTGCCCGGCATCTTCATCGACCTAGGGCGACCCCCGCAGCTCGACGTCGCCCGGGTACAACGCTGGTGCGCCAACCCGGTCCCCGAGCACATTCGCAACGAGATCCGCGTCGAATGCGACACCGCCCCAAGACATCTGACTGCGAATGCCGGCCGCCACGGCGCGAGGACTCCGGACCCGACTGGACTCGCTTTCCGATCGCCCGCCTGCACTACACCAGAACCACCGGACTATGGACTCTGTACTGGCCCGACCACAACCTCAAATACCACCGCTACCAACCAGTTGACCCCAGCCCCCGAATCCAAGACCTCCTCGACTACCTCTACAGCCGAGCCGATCCCATCTTCTGGAGATAACGACCGGTCATTCTCGTCACAGCACAAGACCGCGCCTGTAAAATGTTGCTCAACATTGGTTAAGTGGCTGGACCCGACACTGGCTAATAGGTTGGGTTACGGCAAAGATGTGAAGGGAAGCGTGATGCAGGACCGGATTCGTGACGTCTTAGCTGCACATGGCCGTATGGCGGTCGATCCACGCGAGGTGGATGATCAGGCCGACCTCTATGAGCTCGGCCTGACGTCGCATGCGTCGGTCGATGTCATGCTTGCACTTGAGGAAGCGTTCGACATCGAGTTCCCCGATGAAGTGCTCAAGAAGTCCACCTTCGCTTCGGTACGCAACATCGAGCAGGTAGTCGAAGGCCTGGTCAAGTCGTCTGCGTGATGCGTGCGGCTGCAACGATACTGTGATCAAGCTGCGCCGCTGGGTAAAGTCGCATCGGTGGATTCCCTTGGTACCGCAACGATTACAGCGAGTGCATGATCACCTTGCCGGGCGAGGTTGACGGGCACCGCATCCGCGTCGGATGCGATGTCGTGGCCATTGAGGATGTCCAGGACTCGCTGGCGGCGTTCGGGGACCGGTACCTGCGCAAGGTTTTTACGGCGAGCGAAATCAACGACTGCCAGGGCCTCAACCGGGTGCACCGACTGGCGGCCCGGTTCGCGGCCAAGGAAGCAGTGATCAAGGCATTCGCAGAACCCGACATGCCGTTTCCCTGGCGCGAGATCGAGGTGACACGGGACGGTCCGCTGCCTCTGCTTCGTCTGAGCGGA
>NZ_JBKQQD010000497.1:0-27425 GCF_052144515.1 Mycobacterium sp.
TTGTCGCCGTCGACGACGACCTCCGAACCGGAGACGCCCAGCCCGTTGACGCGCGCGCTGATGATCTGCTGGGCCTGTGCCAACGAGTCGCGGCTGGGCCGTGAGCCGTCCGGCGTGCGGGCGGTCAGGGTGACGCGGGTGCCACCCTGCAGGTCGATGCCGAGCTTAGGGTGCGCTTGCTTGTCCCCGGTGAGAAACACCAGCAGATAGACGCCGATGACCAGGACCAGGAACACCGACAGGTAGCGGGCAGGACGCACCGGCGCCGAAGACGATGCCACGTTCCTTGTATCTCCTTGAGAATCGGTTTTCCCCGACAGAGCCTACGTGTCGCGGTTGCGTGCGCCTCGCACGCGCGGCCCAGCGGGTTCCCGGTCAGAAATCTTTGGTAGCGCGACTCTCGTGGTCGGCGTCATCCAGGTCGGATTCCAGGTCCGAGTCGTCCAGCTCGTCATCCTGGTCTTCGGCCATATCCTCGTCGAAGTCCGGCACGATCTTGTCGCGGATCGCCAGCTTCATCCACGTCGTCACCACGCCGGGCGCGATCTCGAGGTCGACGGTGTCGTCGGTGATCGCGGTAATGGTGGCCTGCAGCCCCGAGGTGGTGTGCACCCGGTCGCCCGGCCGCAGCGAGTCGTGCAGGTCGATCGTGGCTTGCATCGCGCGCCGCTGCTTGCGCGACGCGAAGTACATGAACCCGCCCATGATGAGCAGGAACGGCAAGAACAAGACCAAGCTATTCATCGGACGCGCCCGCCTTTCCTATCGGTATTTGCACTGGCGGCGCGCGACCGACCCTGGTAGTGGTCGCGCACCTCGTAACGTCCAGTCTGGCAGGCCGCGGGCCGTGACAGACCGGCACCGTGCGCATCACCCGCTCAGCCCGGCCCGGACGCGCCATAACGGTTAGGCTTTAACCGCGATGCGACCGGCGCGCCGCGGTGAGGAGGATGCAGTGGCCAGCCTCGAGCAGAGTCGGCAGCTGGTCACCGAAATCCCCGGTCCCGCATCACTGGAACTGAACAAGCGCCGGGTCGCGGCGGTGTCGCGGGGCGTGGGGGTGACCCTGCCGGTGTACGTGGCCCGAGCCGGCGGCGGCATCATCGAGGATGTCGACGGGAACCGGCTCATCGACCTGGGTTCGGGCATCGCCGTCACCACGATCGGCAACTCGTCGCCCCGCGTGGTGGACGCGGTGCGCACCCAGGTGGCCGAGTTCACCCACACGTGTTTCATGGTGACGCCGTATGAGGGGTACGTCGCCGTCGCCGAGGAGCTCAATCGGATCACCCCGGGCTCCGGCGAGAAGCGCTCGGTGTTGTTCAACTCCGGCGCCGAGGCCGTCGAGAACGCCGTCAAGGTCGCCCGCTCCTATACGCGCAAGACCGCCGTCGTGGCGTTCGACCACGCCTACCACGGCCGCACCAACCTGGCGATGGCGCTCACCGCCAAGTCCATGCCCTACAAGAGCGGCTTCGGCCCGTTCGCACCCGAGATCTACCGGGCGCCGCTGTCCTACCCCTATCGGGACGGGCTGCTCGACAAGGAGCTGGGCGCCGACGGCGAACTGGCCGCCGCGCGGACCATCGGCTTCATCGACAATCAGGTGGGGGCGGACAACCTCGCTGCCGTCATCATCGAGCCGATCTCCGGCGAAGGCGGTTTCATCGTCCCGGCCGAGGGATTCCTGCCCGCCCTGCTGGACTGGTGCCGCAAGAACGACGTGGTGTTCATCGCCGACGAGGTGCAAAGCGGGTTCGCCCGCACCGGAGCGATGTTCGCCTGTGAGCACGAGGGCCCCGAAGGTCTAGAGCCCGACCTGCTCTGCAGTGCCAAGGGGATCGCCGACGGATTGCCGCTGTCGGCGGTCACCGGACGGGCCGAGATCATGGACGCCCCGCAGGTCAGCGGCCTGGGTGGCACGTTCGGCGGCAACCCGGTCGCGTGTGCGGCGGCGCTGGCCACCATCGAGACCATCGAGCGCGACGGCCTGATCGAACGGGCCAAGCAGATCGAACGAGTCGTCGTCGAGCGGCTGTCACGGTTGCAGGCCGGCGACGATCGGATCGGCGACGTGCGTGGCCGCGGCGCCATGATCGCCATCGAGCTGGTGAAATCCGGAACCGCCGACCCCGACCCCGAGCTGACGCTGAAATTGGCCACGGCGGCACACGCAGCCGGCGTCGTCATCCTGACGTGCGGCATGTTCGGCAACATCATCCGGCTGCTGCCTCCGCTGACCATCAGCGACGAGCTGCTGAGCGAGGGCCTCGACGTGCTGGCCGGGCTCTTGGGCGAGCTTTAGGCCAACCCGCCGGGTGGGCGATCTCACAGACATGCTGGCGGTGAACTCGTTGAGGAATACCTTTAGCTTCGCTAACGTCCTAGTTGGCAGCGCAGCGTGGCGCAAGCAATCAGAACTTCTCAGTAATGCAAGGAACTGTTATGTCGACTACTACTCGTGAAGAGCGGCTCGACCGCCGCATCGAGGACTTGACCGCTAACGACCCACAGTTCGCCGCAGCCAAGCCCGACCAGGCGGTCGCCGCCGCCCTCGAACAGCCTGGCCTGCGACTGCCGCAGATCGTTCAGACCGTGCTGGAAGGTTACGCAGACCGTCCCGCCCTCGGGCAGCGCGCCGTCGAGTTCTTCAAGGACCCCAAGACCGGCCGCACCGTGCTGGGGCTGCTCCCCCGCTTCGACACCATCACCTACCGCGAACTGGGCGAACGTGTCGACGCCCTGGCACGTGCCCTGACCCACGACGCAGTGCAGGCCGGCGACCGGGTCGGCGCGCTGGGCTTCAACAGCGTCGACTTCACCACCATCGACGTCGCACTCGGAGTGATCGGCGCCGTGGCGGTCCCGCTGCAAACCAGCGCAGCGATCGCGCAGCTGAAGCCGATCGTGACCGAGACCGAGCCCACCGTGTTTGCCACGAGCGTGAACCAGCTGCCCGACGCCGTCGAGCTGATCCTGAGCAGCGGGCAGGTAGGCGCCAAGCTCCTGAAACTCATAGTGTTCGACTACCACTCCGAGGTCGACGACGAGCGCGAGGCCGTCGAAAACGCCCGCGCGCGGCTGGCCGACGCCGCGGTGACGGTCGAGCCCCTGGCTGACCTGCTAGAGCGGGGCAAGACGCTGCCTGCGACACCCGCGACCTACGACAGCGCCGACAACCCGCTGGCTCTGTTGATCTACACCTCGGGCAGCACCGGCGCACCCAAGGGTGCGATGTACCCGCAGGCCAACGTCGGCAAGATGTGGCGCCGGTCGAGCCGCAACTGGTTCGGCGAAACCGCCGCGTCGATCACCCTCAACTTCATGCCGATGAGCCACGTGATGGGACGCGGCATCCTCTACGGCACGCTCGGCAACGGCGGCACGGCGTACTTCGCCGCCCGCAGTGACCTCTCGACTCTGCTGGAGGATCTCGAGCTGGTGCGGCCTACCGAGCTGAACTTCGTGCCGCGCATCTGGGAGACCCTCTACGGCGAATACCTGCGCCAAGTCGACCAGCGGCTGGCGACGCCGTCTGACCCGGGCGACCCGGCCGCCCGCGAGGCTGTCGAGAACGAGGTCATGAACGAGCAGCGGCAGTACCAGCTCGGCGGACGGTTCATCTTCGCGATGACGGGCTCGGCGCCCACCTCCCCCGAGCTGAAGAACTGGGTCGAGAACCTGCTCGACATGCACCTGCTGGACGGCTACGGCTCCACCGAAGCCGGCATGGTCCTGTTCGACGGCGAGGTGCAACGTCCGCCGGTCGTCGACTACAAGCTGGCCGACGTTCCGGACCTGGGCTACTTCGCCACGGACCGTCCGTATCCGCGGGGCGAATTGCTGCTCAAGACAGAGAACATGTTCCCCGGTTACTACAAGCGCCCGGAGATCACCGCTGACGTGTTCGACGCCGACGGGTACTACCGGACCGGAGACGTCGTCGCCGAGATCGCTCCCAACAAGGTGGTGTACGTCGACCGCCGCAACAACGTGCTGAAGCTGGCGCAAGGCGAGTTCGTCACCGTCGCCAAGCTGGAGGCGGCGTTCGGCAACAGCCCACTGGTCCGGCAGATCTACATCTACGGCAACAGCGCACACCCCTACCTGTTGGCGGTCGTGGTGCCCACCGAAGAGGCGCTGGCGCGTTTCGATGCTGACGGGGTTGGCGCACTCAAGCCGGCGATCGCCGATTCGCTGCAGGACATCGCCAAAGAGGCCGGACTGCAGTCCTACGAGGTGCCGCGCGACTTCATCGTCGAGACAACGCCTTTCACGCTCGAGAACGGTCTGCTCACCGGCATCCGCAAGCTGGCATGGTCGAAGCTCAAGCAGCACTACGGCGAGCGGCTGGAACAGCTCTACGACGATCTGGCACAAGGCCAGGCAAATGAACTGCACGCGCTTCGTCAAAGCGGAGCCGGCGCGCCGGTGCTGCAGACGGTGAGCCGGGCCGCGGCCGCCCTGCTGGGCGCGGGGGCCACCGACCTGTCACCCGACGCGCACTTCACCGACTTGGGCGGAGACTCGTTGTCCGCGTTGACATTCGGCAACCTGCTGCACGAGATCTTCGACATCGATGTGCCGGTGGGCGTCATCACGAGCCCGGCCAACGACCTGGCTGCCATCGCCGATTACATCGAGAGCGAGCGGCAGGGCACCAAGCGGCCCTCGTACGCCTCGGTGCACGGCCGTGACGTGATGGAGGTGCACGCGAGTGACCTCACGCTGGACAAGTTCATCGACGCGGCGACGCTGGCCGCGGCCCCCGGCCTACCGGGGCCGGCCCGCGAGGTGAGGACCGTCCTACTGACCGGTGCGACCGGCTTCCTCGGCCGCTACCTGGCGCTGGACTGGCTGGAGCGGATGAACCTGGTCGACGGCAAGGTGATCGCCCTAGTGCGCGCCAAGTCCGATGAGGACGCGCGGGCCCGGCTCGACAAGACCTTTGACAGTGGTGACCCTAAGCTGCTGGCGCACTACCGGGAGCTGGCCGCCGAGCACCTGGAGGTGCTGGCCGGCGACAAGGGCGAGGCCGACCTCGGCCTGGACGCGCAGACCTGGCAGCGGCTGGCCGACACGGTCGACCTGATCGTGGACCCGGCCGCTCTGGTGAACCACGTGCTGCCGTACAGCGAGCTGTTCGGCCCCAACGCGCTGGGCACCGCGGAGCTGATACGAATCGCGTTGACCGGGAAGCAAAAGCCGTACACCTACGTGTCGACGATCGGGGTGGGCGACCAGATCCAGCCGGGCAAGTTCACCGAGGATGCCGACATCCGGCAGATCAGCGCAACCCGCCAGATCAACGACAGCTACGCCAACGGCTACGGCAACAGCAAGTGGGCCGGCGAGGTGCTGCTGCGCGAGGCCCACAACCTGTGTGGCCTGCCGGTCGCGGTGTTCCGCTGCGACATGATCCTGGCCGCCACCACGTACGCGGGTCAGCTCAACGTCCCGGACATGTTCACCCGGATGATGCTGAGCCTGGTGGCCACCGGCATCGCGCCCGGTTCGTTCTACGAGCTGGACGCCGACGGCAACCGGCAACGTGCCCACTACGACGGTCTGCCGGTGGAGTTCATCGCCGAGGCCATCGATACTTTGGGTGCGCAAAGCGCCGGCGGGTTCCACACCTACCACGTGATGAACCCGTACGACGACGGCATCGGAATGGACGAGTTCGTCGACTGGCTGATCTCCCCAACTAACGGGGCTGGCAACGCAATCCAGCGGATCGCCGACTACGGCGACTGGCTGCCACGGTTCGAGACCGCCCTGCGTGGCCTGCCCGAAAAGCAGCGCAACAGCTCACTGTTGCCGTTGTTGCACAACTATCAGAAGCCCGACAAGCCGATCCACGGCTCGATGGCACCGACCGACCGGTTCCATGCGGCGGTCCAGGACGCGAAAGTTGGCCCGGACAAAGACATTCCGCACATCACGCCGCAGATCATCGCCAAGTACGTCAGCGATCTGCGACTGCTCGGACTGCTCTGACACGTTGCAAAGCCGATCGCCAGCCTGGTTCAGGCTGGCGATCGGCTTTTCGCGGACTCGTTATTGCTGAGGATGTGGTCAGCGCAGATAGGCGTTGGACGGCCCGCCCGACGCATCCGCGCTTTGCCGGCGGAAACCCCTGCGCCACCGCGACTGCGCCGGCGGCGCCTCCTGCGACGGCGTGAAATGTTCCACTCGCGGCCTGGTGACAGCGGTCTCGGGCGACGACTCGTCCACCGCTGACACGTATGGCCCGTTGGCCGGCAGCGGTCGCGCCGGCACCGGGGCCGGTTCGCGGGGCTCGTCGGCCTCCAGCGGCTCGACGTCACGGGCCAGCCGGACGGCAAGCCGCGCCAAGGCGATCCCGCCCAGGAAGACGATCAGGGCACCCAGGCCGGAGAAATACGTGACCTCGAGCAGGGCCCGCTTGCGTTCGGTGGTCGCAACCGGGTCGCCGACGGTCCCGATCCGCAGCATCGGGGCGAACTGCCCGCCCACGACGAACCATGCCCCGCCGAGAACGGCCAGCCAGCCGCCGAACATCGCAACGGCGCGATTTCCGGAGAAGATCAGCAGCAGGCCGCCCACCACGATGGTGACTCCCGGGAACACCTCGAGCCAACCCCGGGCCGTGGTCCACGCCCAATCGCGGTCGGGCGTATAGGCGAAATTGAAGTGGGGACCGACGAACGGGATCAGTGCCCCCCAACCACCCAGGATGACCAGGAGCAATCCGCTGACCGCGCCACGGGAACGTGGCATGCGCAGCCCGACTGCGCGGTCCTTTTGCGAGTGTTTCATGACATCTCCTTGGTAAATGCCGGCTCGCACCATGGAGGCCGGCTACGCACGGGTACCCGGACGGTTCGGCCCGTAACCCGCGCGGCGGGCCCGAGCCCAAAGTGTGATGGGTGTGGCTGGTAGGACGGTCGTTAACTGGTGTTACGACAACAGGCCTAAAGCCAGCAGCACGACCGCTATCGCGGGAAAGGTGCCCTGGATCAACGCGGACCGTGCCTTGTCAGGTGCCGACAAAAGCAGCACGGCCGCGGCCGCGGCCATTGAGCCGACGCCGGCGAAAATGAGCGCGGCTCCAACGGCTTTGTGTCCCATGCCAACCCCGGCGATGCCGATGCCCGCGACGATCGCCAGGAACAGGTTGTAGAAGCCCTGATTGAACGCGAGCAGCTTGGTGGTCTCGGCTTCCTCGGGAGTAGTACCGAACGTCTTGCGGGTGCGCGGAGACGTCCAGGTGAACGACTCCATCGTGAAGATGTAGACGTGCAGCAACGCAGCCAGCGCAGCGAATATCAACGCGGCGGCGATCATCGCGTCCTCCTATTCAAACAGCCAGGCCGTCCCTGGGTACGAAGCGCAGAACAGCGATAAGAACCTTACCGACCTGCGGCCGCACGGACTGCTTTGACGCGCAAAGCACCGGTAGCCAACCCCTCTCGTTGAGCTGCCGGTGCCTTGTGCGGTGTCTGGCCCTAAACGCCGGCCCTAAACTCCGGCCCTAAACTCCGGCATGGTGTCGGCGGAACAAGCCGCCGCCGGTGTGCCGGCGGAAAAAGCCGCCGGTGCGCTCGCGCGGCTCAGTGTGGGCCGCTGCGAAGCGGCCCGCCGGAGCGACCGGCACTGTCTCGTCGTACGGGGCCGGTCCCCCAGCCATCGGCGCTGGTTCGGCCACAGCGACGTCTCGCGCATGTCGAACCGCCACCCGTGCCAGGGCGGCGCCGCCCAGGAACACAATCAGCGCACCCAGACCGGTGAAGTACGTGACTTCGAGCAGGGCCCGTTTCAGGTCCGCCTGTGCCCCAGTCGCCAGCGGTTGACCGATGTTCCCGATTTTCAATGTCGCGGCGAATGTCCGGCCGACCACGAACCAGGCGCCGGCGAAGACGGCCAGCCAGCCGCCGAACATGGCGCTGGCGCGGTTTCCGGCGGCGAGTAGCAGCAGGCCGCCCACCGCGGCAGCGACGCCGGGGAGCACCTCCAGCCACCCTTTGGCCGTCGTCCACGTCCATGCCGGGTCGACCGTGTACGCCCAATTGAATATGGGCCCGATGAACGGGATCAACGCGCCCCAAGCACCCAACAGGATCAGGATCAGCCCGGTCACCGCGCCGCGGGTGCGTGGCATGTACAGCGCGCGACGGCGTTCATAGTCGGGATGAGTGCGCCTCATCAGAACCTCCTCGAACAGGTAATAACTGGTTGGGTACCCGTGTCGAGGCGACGTAACCGCGCGATGCTCGGGCTTGCGGCTCTAGTCGAACAGCCCCGCCTGCCCCTGGCCGGTGACCCCGGCCGGCGGAGTTATGCCCAGGTGGGTCCACGCCTGCGCGGTGGCTACCCGCCCTCGCGGAGTACGCGCGACCATACCCGCGCGGACCAGGAACGGCTCGCACACCTCCTCCACGGTGGCGGCCTCCTCCCCGACCGCCACGGCCAGCGTCGAAACCCCGACGGGGCCGCCGCCGAAGCTGCGGGTCAGCGCCGACAGCACCGCGCGGTCCAGCCGGTCCAGGCCGAGTTCGTCCACCTCGTACACCGCCAGCGCGCTCTTGGCGACGTCGCGGGTGATGACGCCGTCGGCGCGCACCTCGGCGAAGTCACGGACCCGGCGCAGTAGCCGGTTGGCGATCCGCGGTGTCCCCCGCGAGCGGAGCGCGATCTCGGCGCCGGCCTCGCCGCCCAGTTCGATGCCCAGGATCCCGGCGGAGCGGGCCAGCACCAGCTCCAGTTCGTCGGGTTCGTAGAAATCCATGTGTGCGGTGAAGCCGAATCGGTCGCGCAGTGGGCCAGTCAGCGCGCCAGACCGGGTGGTCGCGCCGACCAGCGTGAAGGGCGCGACATCGAGCGGAATCGATGTCGCCCCAGGGCCTTTCCCGACGACCACGTCGACGCGGAAGTCCTCCATCGCCAGGTAAAGCATCTCTTCGGCCGGCCGGGCGATGCGGTGGATCTCGTCGATGAACAGCACGTCGTGCTCGACCAGGTTGGACAGCATCGCCGCCAGGTCGCCCGCGCGTTCCAGCGCGGGCCCGGAGGTGACGCGCAGCGAGGACCCCAACTCGGCGGCGATGATCATGGCCAGCGACGTCTTGCCCAGGCCCGGCGGGCCGGACAGCAGGATGTGATCCGGCGTGCTGCCGCGGTTCTTGGCCCCCTCGATGACCAGCTGCAGCTGTTCGCGCACCCTCGGCTGACCGATGAACTCCCGCAACGAGCGGGGCCGCAGGCTGACGTCGACGTCGCCCTCACCGACGGTCAGCGCGCCGGAGACCTCCCGTTCCGGATAGTCCTCTTCGATCATCGGGCCTTCCCCAGCAACGACAGGGCGCCGCGCAACACGTCGGACCTCGTCGCGTCGTGCTCGCCGGCGAGGACCTTGGCGGTGGCCTCCTCGGCCTGCTTGGCCGCAAAGCCAAGGCCGACAAGGGCTTCCACGACGGGGCTGCGCACCGCGTTGCCGTTCACCGCTGGCGCACCAGCAACCGCGCCGACCAATCCCACCTTGTCGCGCAACTCCACCACCATGCGCTCGGCGCCGCGTTTGCCGATGCCGGGCACCCGGGTCAGCGCGGCGACGTCGCTGTCGGCCAGCGCCTGCCGCAGCGCCGCGGCATCGTGCACGGCCAGCGTCGCCATCGCGAGCCGGGGCCCGACGCCCGAGACCGACAGCAGCGTCAGGAACAGGTCGCGGGTGTCGGCGTCGGCGAACCCGTACAGCGTCATCGAATCCTCACGCACGATCATCGCGGTGACCAGCCGGGACTCGGTCCCCTGCCGCAACGTCGCCAGCGTCGACGGCGTCGCGTTCACCCGGTAGCCGATCCCGGCGGCCTCGATCACCACGTGGTCGAGCGCCACCTCGAGGACCTCGCCGCGGACCGAGGAGATCATCGGGCGGCCTTCAGCTTGGCCAGGTAGTCGCGACGGTGCTGCGCGGCCTGCGCTTCGGCCGCCGCCATCCGGGCGATCATCGGGGCTCTCCAGCAGTGACAGATCGCCAGCGCCAGCGCGTCGGCCGCGTCGGCCGGCGTCGGTTTGGCTTGCAGCGCAAGGATTCTGGTGACCATCGCGGTGACCTGTGCCTTGTCGGCGGCACCGTTACCGGTGACCGCGGCCTTGACCTCGGTGGGGGTATGGAAGTGCACGTCGATCCCGCGTCTGGCCGCCGCCAGCGCGATCACACCGGCGGCTTGTGCGGTACCCATCACCGTCGTCACGTTCAGCCGGGAGAACACCCGCTCGATCGCCAGGACGTCCGGACGATGGGTGTCCAGCCAGTGCTCGACGGCATCGCTGATGGCGAGCAGGCGCTTGGCCACCGCCGCATCCGGCGGCGTGCGCACCACGTCGACATCCAGCGCGACGACCTGCCGCCCGCTCCTGCCTTCGACGACCGACAGCCCGCACCGGGTCAACCCGGGATCGACGCCCATCACGCGCACCGCACGCTCCCCACTAGTACCGAACAGCTGTTCGATAGCGTAGTCCGCGAGACCGACACCGGCGGGTAGGACACGCGGAAGGCTTCGCGCCCTACGAAGCCCAACGACAAGCTGTTAACTTGAAGCGCACGTTGCGCACGTGTGCTTCAGGCGCCGTCGGTACGGAGGCTTTACGTGGGAACACTGCTGATAGCGCTGGCCGCGGTGCTGTTCGTCGCCTCGATCGTCGTCCTGGTGCTGGCGTTGCGGCGCCCCAAAGCACCGGCCCGGCCGGGCGGGCGTCAGGACCCGCTGTCCTTCAGCGCCCCCAGCGCCCAAGGGGAATTCGGGCCGCGGCAGCTCGGCCCCGGTGCCATCGTCAGCTACGGCGGGGTGGACTACGTGGTCCGCGGGTCGGTCACCTACCGCGAAGGCCCGTTCGTGTGGTGGGAGCATCTGCTGGAAGGCGGCGACCAGCCGCTCTGGTTCAGCGTCGAAGAGGACGACGGGCGGCTCAAGCTGGCGATGTGGGTCACCCGCAAGGACCTTGTTGCGTTGCAGCCCGGCGGCGACCACACGGTCGACGGTGTGACGTTCCGCGAGTCCGAACACGGTCGCGTGGGATACACCACCGAAGGCACGACGGGCCTGCCGCCCGGCGGCGAGATGGACTTCGTCGACTACGCCAATAGCGACGAGACCGCGCTGCTGTCGTTCGAGCGCTGGGCGCCGGGCATGCCGTGGGAGATATCGACGGGCAAGTCCGTGCTAACCGGCGAACTCACCGTCTACCCCGCACCCCCACCCGGCTCGCCGTAGGACCAGTAGGTGCCGCTTCATCAGCTCGCCGTGGCTCCGGCCGACGTGGACGGGAAAAGGCTCGGACTCGCACTCAACGCGCCCGCGCCACCGCCGCTGGCGAGCTGTCGGCTGGACCACCCCGACGGCCGCGCGCTAATGCTCGGAGTCCTGGGCGCCTCCCATGTCGTCGTCGTCGAGGGTTGCTTTTGCGAGCAGGTGTCCTGCACCGCCCGCGGCGATGGTGTTAATGGCGGCGGCCTGCCCGAGCGCGCTGACGTGCCCGGCTACCACCTCGAATCCCGCACCGAGACGCACGACGAGACGAGGTTCCGCCGGCTCGCGGGCCAACTGCGCGACGACTGCGCGACGAAAGCCGGCTGGCTCGGCGGGGTTTTCCCCGGCGATGACGCCGCACTGACCGCGCTCGCCGCCGAACCCGACGGCCCCGGATGGCGTTGGCAGACATGGCATCTGTATCCGGGGCACCCGGCCGGTTCGGGCGGGACGGTGGTCCACACGACGAGCCGGTGGCGCCCATGAGCCGCAACCGCCTGTTCCTGATCGCCGGCGGGTTGGCGCTGGCGGCCACGGCGTCTCTGATTTTCGGAATCGTGTTGCTGAACAAGGACATAACGTCGTACATCGCGAGCCACTATCAGGAGTACGCACGCGATGCGAACGGCACGCGCTACGCCTGCACCGGCCCACCCGACGACGTCGCCGACGCGCTCGCCGACTATCAGGCGCCCGAGGCGCGCGCCGACAACGACAAAACTGAATATTTGCGCTACAGCAACAACATCGTGATCGTCGGCCCCGACGGCAGCCGTCCGTGCAGCATCCGCCTCGAGAGCCTGAGCGCGGGATACAGCCACGGCGCGTTCATCTTCCTCGGCCCGGGGTTCACCCCCGGATCGCCGGCGGGTGGCGCCGGCGGTAGGCCGGGCGGCCCCGGCGGAGTCAAATGACTTCAAATAGCAAAGGAGACAACCATGTATCTGGCCCTTGAGATCGGATCCGTCGACCTCAATCCGATTGTGCGAGGCGTCGTCGCGACAATCCTGTACTTCCTGGTCGGCATGGCGGTCCTGATCGTCGGCTACCTCATGGTGGATGTGTTGACTCCAGGAAAGCTGCGCCAAATGGTGTTCATCGATCGCCGCCCCAACGCCGTTGTCGTCACCTGCGCGATGTATATCGCGCTCGCCACCGTCATCATCAGCGCCATCGTCAACAGCTACAGCCAGCTCGGTCAGGGGCTCGTCGGCGTGGCCGTGTACGGGTTGATGGGGGTGATTCTGCTAGGGGTGGCACTGTTGACGATGCACTTGGTCATACCCGGCAACTTCCACGAGCACGTCGACGACCCGGAGCTGCATCCGGCGTCGTTCGCGGTGGCCCTGATACTCCTGGCCGTGGGAGGGGTAACGGCCGCCGCCGTCTCATGACGACCACACACGAGACGGCTCGGTCCACAAAGTCTTCGGGGCGGTGGCGGGCACTGTTGCTGGCCGCCGTCGCGGCGTGCGCGGCCTGCGGCATCATCTACGAACTCGCCCTGCTGACGCTGTCGGCGAGCCTGAACGGCGGCGGCATCGTCGCCACCTCACTGATCGTCGCGGGCTACATCGCGGCGCTGGGCGCGGGCGCGCTGGCGGTCAAACCGCTGCTGGCCCGGGCGGCCATCGCGTTCATCGCCGTCGAGGCGCTGCTGGGCATCATCGGTGGCCTGTCCGCCGCGGCGCTGTACGCGGTGTTCGCGTTCCTGGACGGGTCGGACGGGTCGACGTGGGTGCTGGCGGTGAGCACGGCCCTGATCGGCGGGCTGGTCGGCGCCGAGGTGCCGCTGCTGATGACGCTGCTGCAAAGCGGGCGCACGGTCGGTGCGGCCGACACCGGCCGCACGCTGGCCAACCTCAACGCGGCCGACTACCTGGGCGCGTTGATCGGCGGGCTAGTCTGGCCGTTCGCCTTGCTGCCGCACCTGGGGATGATCCGCGGCGCGGCGGCTACCGGGATCGTCAACCTGGTCGCCGCGGCCGTCGTGTCGATCTTTCTGCTGCGCCACGTCGTTTCGCTGCGGCAGCTGGTGACGGCGCTGTGCGCGCTCGCGGCCGCGTTGGCGCTGCTGGCCACGCTGCTGCTCAGCGCCCGCGACATCGAGACGACCAGCCGCCAACGCCTCTACAGCGACCCGATCATCGCCTACCGGCACACGGCCTACCAGGAAATCGTGGTGACGCGGCGCGGCAACGACATGCGCCTGTACCTCGACGGGGGTCTGCAGTTTTCCACCCGCGACGAGTACCGCTACACCGAAAGCCTCGTCTACCCCGCGCTCGGCGCCGGCGCGCATTCCGTGCTGATACTCGGCGGCGGCGACGGCCTGGCCGCTCGCGAACTGCTACGCCAGCCCGGCGTTGAGCGGATCGTGCAGGTAGAACTCGACTCCGCGGTCATCGAACTGGCCCGCACCACACTGCGGGAGGCCAACGACGGTTCGTTGGACAACCCGCGGGTGAACCTCGTCATCGCCGACGCGATGACCTGGCTACGCGGTTCCTTAAACAGCCAAGTCAGCCGATTCGACGCGGTCATCGTCGACCTTCCCGACCCCGACACCCCTGTGCTGGGCCGGCTGTATTCGGCCGAGTTCTACGCCCTGGCCGGCCATGCGCTGGCCCCCGACGGGCTGATGGTGGTGCAGTCCGGCAGCCCGTTTTCGACGGCGACGGCGTTCTGGCGCACCGTTTCGACCATCCGGGCCGCCGGGTATGCGGTCACGCCCTATCACGTGCACGTGCCGACGTTCGGCGACTGGGGATTCGCCCTGGCGCGCCGCGCGAATACCGGGCCCACACCGACCGTGCCGGCCAATGCCCCGCCGCTGCGCTTCCTCAACCAGCGGGTGCTCGACGCCGCCACCGTGTTCTCCGGCGACATCGGGCCCCGCCCGCTCGAGCCCTCGACCCTGGACAACCCCCGCATCGTCGAGGACATGCGGCACGGGTACGACTAACTCGCTTCCCCTTGCACCACCCACACGGCTCCCCGACCGGCTGGATGCTGGTCAATACGCAGTCCGTCCAAACCCGCTGCGCGGCATTGCGCCTCGAAGGACTCGGCCTGTTGTTCGGTCCACCCGTGGCTCGCCAAGCCGGTGGCCTCGGGGCGCACCTGACGCTCCATCACCAGAAACCGCCCCGCCGGCGCCAGCACACGTCGTAGCTCGGCGAGTCCGGCGGTGACGTCCTTCCAGTGGTGCACCGTCCTTAGCGACCACGCAACCGTTGCCCAGGCGTTGGGGAGCGGCAATTTTTCGGCGCTTCCCTGCGACCAGGTGATGTTCGATTGCTCGCGCGTCACAGCGTTGGCGAGGCGCAACATCATTGGGGCCGGATCGACACCGACGACCTTGGCGCCCCGTTGGGCGGCGGCTCTCGCAGCGCCGCCCGGGCCGCAGCCGATATCGACGACACGGTCGGCGCCCGATACCGAAGCGAGGTCAACAGCCAGGCGTGCGTAACCGCGCCCCATCACGAGCATGGCGAGGCCAACCATCAGACCGGTCACCCCCGCAAAGCCGGCATGGTCGGCGTGATGATTGACCACGGGCGTCGGCGAATCAGTCATAGATGTACACCTTGCATGTTCAAGTCGGGTTGAAGTCAAATGACGACATGGCCCTGATCCCGATAGGCCAGGCCGCGGCTCAGCTCGGGCTGAGCACCTCGGCGCTGCGATATTACGACGACCGCGGGTTGGTGTCCCCGGTAAGGCAGCGGGGGTAGCGCATGTACGGGCCGGACGAGCTACGCCGGCTGGCCTTTATCAAGATCGCCCAACGCCTCGGTTTACCGCTGCAGACCGCCGCCGCTGTGCTTGATACCCCCGCCCGGATGTGGCGCCCAATTGTTCAAGAACAGATCGCCGAGTGCAATCGCGTCGTCGAGCAGGCGCAGCGAGCCCAGGTGTTTCTGACCCACGCGCTGCACTGCCCCGCCGACCACCCCACACGCCAGTGCCCGACCATGACCGCGGCACTCGACAGCCTCGTCGAGGGAACAACAATTGACGAGCTGTCCGCCCGTCACTCCTCGTCGAGCGCGGCCAGCACTTCGTCGGACAGGTCGACATTGGTATAGACGTTCTGCACGTCGTCGCTGTCCTCCAGCGCGTCGACGAGCTTGAACACCTTGCGGGCGCCGTCGACGTCGACCGGCACGCTGACCGACGGCTGGAAGCTGGCCTCGGCGGATTCGTAGTCGATGCCGGCGTCCTGCAACGCGGTCCGCACGGCGACCAGGTCGGTCGGCTCGGAGATCACCTCGAAGCTCTCACCGAGGTCATTGACGTCCTCGGCGCCGGCTTCCAGCACCGCCAACAGCACGTCGTCCTCGGTCAGGCCGTTTTTCTCCAGCGTGACCACGCCCTTACGGGAGAACAGGTAGGCCACCGACCCGGGATCGGCCATCGCGCCGCCATTGCGCGTCATCGCCACCCGCACCTCGCTGGCGGCGCGGTTGCGGTTGTCGGTCAGGCACTCGATCAGCACCGCCACGCCGTTGGGTGCGTAGCCCTCGTACGTGATCGTCTGCCAGTCGGCGCCGCCCGCTTCCTCGCCGGCGCCCCGCTTTCGGGCGCGCTCGATGTTGTCGTTGGGCACCGAACTCTTCTTCGCCTTCTGGATGGCGTCGTAGAGCGTCGGATTGCCCCCGGGGTCACCACCGCCGGTACGGGCGGCGACCTCGATGTTCTTGATGAGCCGGGCGAACTCCTTGCCGCGGCGCGCATCTTTGACGGCCTTCTGGTGCTTGGTGGTGGCCCACTTGGAATGGCCGCTCATCGCCGTCTTACCTCAATTCCGCTGCGTGTTTGTTGGCTAGCCGAGTCTACGTGGAGCGCTCGACGCACCGAGCGTCACGCCAGCGTGACGGCCACCGCCGAGCGTCACGCCAGCGTGACCGCGGCGGACTACGCCCGCCCGTTGACGATGTCGACGAACAACCGGTGGATGCGCCGGTCACCGGTCATCTCCGGGTGAAACGCCGTCGCCAGCACCGAGCCCTGCCGCACCGCTACCACGTGGCCCGCGGCCCGGGCCAGCACCTGAACACCGGCACCGACGCGCTCCACCCAGGGCGCACGGATGAAGACCGCACGCACCGGATCATCAAGTCCCTCGAACGCGATATCTCCTTCAAAGGAGTCCACCTGACGTCCAAAAGCGTTGCGCCGCACCGTCATATCGATCCCACGCAACGGCAGCGCCTTTCGGCCGTTGGCGCCGGCGTCGAGTATCTCGCTGGCCAGCAGGATCATGCCCGCACACACGCCGTAGGCCGGCAGCCCGTCGGCCAGCCGCCGCCGCAACGGTTCCAGCAGATCGAGGTCGAGCAACAGGTGGCTCATGGTGGTCGACTCCCCGCCGGGAATGACCAACCCGTCCACCGCGTCGAGCTCACTCTGACGGCGCACCGAAAGGGAATCGGCGCCGGCTTCGCGCAGCGCCGCCAAATGCTCACGGGTATCGCCCTGCAGCGCCAAGACCCCGATCCTGGGTCGGCTCACGGCTGGTATCCGCGCTTATGGCGGGTCAGCCCCTCCTGCATCACCGCGGCGACCATTTCGCCGGTCTGGGTGAAGATCTTGCCGTGGCACAGGGCGCGACCGCCGCTGGCCGACGGCGAGGACTGGTCGTAGAGCAACCACTCGTCGGCGCGGAACACGCGCATGAACCACATCGCGTGATCCAGCGAGGCCACCTGCAGATGCTCACGCACGTCGAGGTGGGTGACCTGCGCGGATCCCAGCAAGGTGAGGTCGCTCATGTAGGCCAGCGCGCAGATATGCAGCACCGGGTCATCCGGCAACGGGTCACGGTGGCGAAACCATACCTGCTGCTGTGCGGCCTTGCCGGGCAAGAGCTGCAGGCGCTCGCGCGGCACGATGCAGACGTCCCACTCCTCGAACTGCTTGAATCCGGCTTGCGAATCAGGGGAGTTGAAGACCTTGATGGAGTTCAACCCGGGCAGGCCGTCGGGCGGTGGCGCGGCCGGCATGGCGTCTTGGTGATGGATGCCTTCCTGATCGGTCTGGAAGGACGCACCCATGCTGAAAATGATTTCGCCGTGCTGGATGGCGTTGACCCGCCTGGTCGCAAACGAGCCGCCGTCGCGGGTGCGCTCAACGATGAAAACCGTGCGCTCATTGGCATCCCCGGGGCGCAGGAAATAACCGTGCAACGAGTGCACCTGATAGCGCGGGCCGACGGTGCGCACCGCCGACACCAGCGACTGTCCCGCCACATGGCCACCGAAGGTGCGCTGCAGAAACCCCGACTCCGGGCTGAAGATGCTGCCGCGGTAGATGTTGATCTCGAGTTGCTCGAGATCGAGGATTTCTTCGATCGACACGAACTGTTCTTACCAGCCGCGCTGGGCCAGGCGATGCGGCTGCGCGATCTCTTCCACGTTGATGCCGACCATCGCCTCGCCCAGCCCGCGCGACACCTTGGCCAGCATGTCGGGGTCGTCGTAGAACGTGGTGGCCTTGACGATCGCGGCGGCGCGGTGCGACGGGGCGCCGGACTTGAAGATGCCCGATCCCACGAACACGCCCTCGGCGCCGAGTTGCATCATCATCGCGGCGTCGGCGGGAGTGGCGATACCGCCGGCGGTGAACAGCGTGACCGGTAGCTTGCCCGCGCGGGCCACCTCGGCGACGAGCTCGTAGGGCGCCTGCAATTCCTTTGCCGCGACGAACAATTCGTCGTCCGACAGCGACGACAGCCGGCGGATTTCGGCGCCGATGGCCCGCATGTGCGTGGTGGCGTTGGAGATGTCACCGGTGCCGGCCTCGCCCTTGGAGCGGATCATGGCCGCCCCTTCGCCGATGCGCCGCAACGCTTCACCCAGGTTGGTCGCCCCGCACACGAACGGGACGGTGAATTTCCATTTGTCGATGTGGTGGGTGTAGTCGGCGGGGGTGAGTACCTCGGACTCATCGATGTAGTCCACGCCGAGGCTCTGCAGGATCTGCGCCTCGACGAAATGCCCGATGCGCGCCTTGGCCATCACCGGGATGGTGACCGCGGCGATGATGGCCTCGATCATGTCGGGGTCGCTCATCCGCGCGACCCCGCCGTGGGCGCGGATGTCGGCGGGCACCCGTTCCAACGCCATCACGGCGACGGCGCCGGCGCCTTCGGCGATCCGAGCCTGCTCCGGGGTGACGACATCCATGATGACGCCGCCTTTGAGCATCTCCGCCATGCCACGCTTGACCCGCGCGGTGCCGGTTTGGCCGGACTCCTGGTTCGACTGTGCGGCGCTATCCACTAGCTGCTCTCCTTAACCATTGCGATTCCACTCTAGTGGTGGGCGACAAGCGAGTTTTAGGGTCTGTGCCCGGCGATCAGCGGATCGACAGCGGCACGCCCGCTTCGGTGTCCACGGAAGCACCGGCCACCCGGTTGAGTGAAGGCAACAGCTCGCCGAGTTGCAGCGGATACACCTGCTCACCGGCCGCGACGAGTTCGGCGATGTCGTTCGCGTCACACCAGCGGGCCCCGTGGATATATCGGCGCTCCAGCTCGGTTCGCCCCGCGCTGGACGGCTCGAACCGCTGCGTGCGGTACACCAGGTAGAACTCCTCGCTGTCGATCAGTGAGCCGTTGAACTCGAACACCTCGTCGCGCCGCCAGATGGGTCCCACCATGTCGGCCAGGGTGACGTGCAGACCAGTTTCTTCGGCCAGCTCGCGCGCGGCGGCCTCGGCCAGCCGCTCGCCGGGCCGCACTTCCCCGCCGACGGTGAACCACCAGCGAGACGCGGACCCGTCGGTGATCGCCGGATCCGAACCGCACAGCAACAGCACCGCGCCGGTGTCGTCCAGCAGAACCACCCGTGCCGACGTGCGGTGGTTGGGCGCGCCGTGATCGCTATGCGCCTGCGCCTGCGGTCGCTCGACGATCTCGAGATAGCTTGGCAGCGCTGCGCTTCCACCGAGCCGAAAGGTGCGCACCATGGGTCGCTCGGCCAGCGCGAGGGTATCCCGGACGGCGTCATTGTGGAATCGGCGGGCCAGCAGCACGCGGGCTTCGGCGTCGGCCAGCTCGGCGATCAGACCCGCCGGCAGCGACGCCGGATCGACCACCGCCAGCGCGGCGGAGAGCTCGTTTTCCGCGTTCTCGCGCGCATGCCGGGGCGCGTTCTCCGCGGCGTCGGCCAGCGCCGCCAACGTCCTGCCCTCGGCAGCGCCGCCGTAGGCGTCGATCGCGACCGCACGCGCCACCACCGCGCGGCGCGCCAGCGCAGCGTCCAGCGCCTGCCAGGACAGGTCGTAGCGGACGTTCAACCGGTCCAGCCGGTGTGCGGTGCGATATGCCCAGGCGCCGACAATGGCAAGCATCAGGACCAGCAGCGCTAGCCCCATACTGGCCGCAACAACCAGCCACGTCATCAGCTCGCCACCTGGACCTTGGAGCCCGACGCGGCGACCGTCTCGTAGACCCGCATGATCTGGCCGGCGACCACCGACCAGTCATAGCGCCCGACGACTTCGGAAGCGGCGGCCACGTAGCGTTCCCGCAACGCGTCGTCCCGCAGCACCGTGATCAGCGCATCGGCCAGCGCGTCGGCTTGTAAATCTGGGGGGCCGACCGGCACCAGCCGGCCGACCTCACCGTCGCGCAGCACGCGACGAAAGGCGTCCAGGTCGCTGGCCACCACCGGAGTGCCGGCCGCCATCGCCTCCACCAAGACGATGCCGAAACTCTCGCCGCCAGTGTTGGGCGCGCAGTAGACGTCGGCGCTGCGCATCGCCGAGGCCTTGGTGGCGTCGTCCACCAGGCCAAGAAAACGAATGTAGCGGTTCATTTCGCCTGCCTGGCCGCGCAATTGGTCCTCGTCGCCGCGGCCGACGACCAGCAGCTGCACATCACCGAAGTGTTCCACCACTTTCGGCAGTGCATCGAGCAGCACCGCCATGCCTTTGCGCGGCTCGTCGTAGCGGCCCAGGAACAGCACCGTCTTGCCGGGCCGCGGATACCCGTCCAGCAGCGGCGCCGAGGCCAACGCAGTCACGTCGACGCCGTTGGGGATCTCCACCGCGTCGGTCCCCAGCGCCTCCATCTGCCAGCGCCGGGCCACGTCGGACACCGCGATGCGGCCGACGATCTTCTCGTGCCAGGGCCGCAGCACCCCCTGAAACACCGTCAGCGTCAGCGATTTCGTGGTGGAGGTGTGAAACGTCGCCACTATCGGGCCTTCGGCCACCCGCAGGGCCCACATCGACAGGCTGGGCGCATTCGGTTCATGCAGGTGCAGTACATCGAAGTCACCGTCCGCCAGCCAGCGCCTGACCCTGCCGTGCACCGCCGGACTGAATTGCAGCCGCGACACCGAACCGTTGTAGCGAATCGGGATGGCCTTGCCGGCCGAAACGACGTAGTCGGGCAGCGGGGTGTCCGGCGAAGCGGGCGCCAGCACGCTGACCTCATGCCCCCGGGCCAGCATCACCTGGGCCAGCTGCAGCACATGTGACTGCACCCCGCCCGGCACGTCCAGCGAGTACGGACAGACCATCCCGATCCGCATCAGGATTCCCTCAGCCGCGCCTGTCGAGCATCGGACAGATCGGCCAGCCACTGCGGCTGCAGCATGTGCCAGTCGGCGGGATGGGCGGCGATGTTCGTCGCGAACCGGTCGGCCAGCGCCTGGGTGATGACGCCGACGTCGCCGCTGGTGCAGTCCAGCTCCGGATGTATCTCGAAACCCCAGCCCTTGTCCTCGAACCAGCAGTGCACCGGCAGCAGCGCCGCCCCGGTCTCGATCGCCAGCTTCGCCGGCCCGGCCGGCATCCGGGTGGGTTCGCCGAAGAAATCGACCTGAACGCCGGTGCGGGTGAGGTCGCGCTCGGCCATAAGGCACACCACTTGGCCGTCCCGGAGCCGGTCGCATAACACATCGAAGGGCGCCCGAAAAGCAGTGTCAGCGCCGCCGGACAACGGCAGCACTTCGAACCCGAGACCCTCGCGGTATTCGATGAAACGCCGGTACAGCGAATCGGGCTGCAGGCGCTCCGCGACCGTGGTGAAGGTGCCATGTGTCTGCACCAGCCATACCCCGGCCATATCCCAGTTGCCGCTGTGCGGCAACGCGAACACGACGCCGCGGCCGGCGGCTATCGCCGCTTCCAGATTTTCCACCCGGCGAAACGCCTTGTTCAGCTCGACGGCCAGCACTCGGTGGTTCATCGTCGGCAGCCGGAACGCCTCGCGCCAGTAGCGGCCATACGACGCCAGCGAGGCGCGCATCAGCGCGTCCGGCACATCGGCGGGCCGCGCACCGATGACGCGGGCCAGGTTCTTGCGCAGTTGTTGAGGGCCGCCGCGGCGGGCCGCGTAGCGAGCCCCCGTGTCGAAGGCTCTGCGGGCGGCGAATTCTGGCATCGCCCGCACCGCCATCCACCCGGTCGCGTATGCCCAGTCGGTCGCGGTGCGGGTCACCAACCGGCGGGGTGCGCCAACCGCGGTGATCACGGCGCGGCCATTCGATCCGAGGCACCGGGCGAGGTCCGTACCGTGTGCAACCGCTGGCCACAGGTGATCACGCTGGCCACCGCGAGCACCCACATCGCCATGGGCAGCGCCGGCGGCCAGGCGACGAACGGGAAGTCCGACACGCCGGCGCCGGTCAGCACGATGATCAGCCGTTCCGGCCGCTCGATGATGCCGCCGTCGCCGCGCAGCCCGCTGGCTTCGGCCCGGGCCTTGATGTAAGAGATCACTTGCGACGTGACCAGACAGATCAACGTCGCCACGACGAGCAGCCTGTCGTGCATGTGGAACGCGATCCACCACAGCAGCCCGCAGAACACCGCGCCGTCGCTGATGCGGTCACAGGTCGCGTCCAGCACCGCACCGAATCGGGTGCCGCCGCCGCGTTCCCGGGCCATGGCCCCGTCGAGCATGTCGAACACTACGAAGAACGAAACCACACAGGCGCCGGCGAACAGCTTGCCCATCGGGAACAGTGTCAGCGCTCCCGCCACCGACGCGACGGTGCCCACGATGGTGACGCCATCCGGGGTGAGACCGATCCGCAGCGCCGCCCGGGCGGTCGGCTCGGTCAGCCGCGCGAACGCCGCCCGGGACAGGAACGGCACCTTGCTCATGATTTGCTCATGTCTGATTCGCCCACGCCGTCGCCAGCAGCTGGCGAGTATCGCGCAGCAACTGCGGAATCACCTTGGAGCCGCCGATGATGGTGATGAAGTTAGCATCGCCCCCCCACCGCGGCACCACGTGCACGTGCAGGTGCTCGGCCAGTGACCCACCCGCCGACGTCCCCAGGTTCAAGCCGACGTTGAACCCGTGCGGCTGAGACACGCTTTTGATGACGCGAATCGCTTTCTGAATGAACGCCATCAACTCCGCGCTCTCGGGATCGGTGAGGTCCTCGAGCTCGGAAACCCGCCGGTAGGGCACCACCATCAGATGTCCGGGGTTGTAGGGGTAGAGGTTGAGCACGGCGTAGACGAGTTCGCCGCGGGCAACCACCAGGCCGTCCTCGTCGGGGAGTCGCGGGATGTCAGTGAACGGCTGGTCGGTTTTGTCGTTGTCGCGTTTCAGCGGACCTTCGGTGAGGTAGGTCATCCGATAGGGCGTCCACAACCGCTGCAGGTGGTCGCTCTCGCCCGCACCCCTGTCGAGGATGGTCTCGTCGGCGCGTCCCTCGTCACTCACCGGCCGCTCACCTTCACCAGTTCGGCTGTGGGAGAGGCATTCTCGCGGTCGGTGATCCACTGCACAATGGCCTCCACCGCGCTGTCCCGCGGCACGCCGTTGAGCTGCGTGCGATCCCGGAAGCGGAAACTCACTGCCTCGGCCTGCACATCGCGGTCGCCGGCCAGCAACATGAACGGCACCTTCTGGCCGGTGTGGTGGACGATCTTCTTGGCCATCCGATCGTCGCTGGCATCCACCTCGACCCGCACCCCGTGCGACTTCAGTTGCGCAGCAACATCTTCCAGGTAGGCGACGTGCTCATCGGCGACCGGGATGCCGACCACCTGAACAGGGGCCAGCCAGGCTGGGAACGCGCCCGCGTAGTGCTCGGTGAGGACGCCGAAGAACCGCTCGATCGACCCGAAGAGCGCCCGGTGTATCAGCACCGGCCGCTGCCGCGACCCGTCGCTGGCGGTGTACTCCAGGTCGAACCGGTCCGGCATGTTGAAGTCCAGCTGGATGGTCGACATCTGCCAGCTGCGGCCCAGCGCATCCTTGACCTGCACCGAGATCTTGGGACCGTAGAACGCCGCGCCGCCCGGGTCCGGAACCAGGTGCAGGCCGGAGGCCTCGCCGACCTCGCGCAGAACCTGGGTGGCCTCCTCCCACACCTCGTCGGAGCCGACGTATTTGTCCGGATCCTTGGTGGACAGCTCCAGGTGAAACTCGTTGAGGCCGTAGTCGGCGAGCAAGTCGAGCACGAAACGCAGCAGCGACGCCAGCTCGTCGCGCATCTGCTCGCGCGTGCAATAGATGTGCGCGTCGTCCTGCGTCATGCCGCGCACCCGGGTCAGGCCTTGTATCACGCCGGACTTCTCGTAACGGTAGACGCTGCCGAACTCGAAGAGCCGCAAAGGAAGTTCGCGATAAGAGCGGCCGCGAGCCCGGTAGATCAGATGGTGCATCGGGCAGTTCATCGGCTTGAGGTAATAGTCCTGGCCGGGCTTGCGCACCGTGCCGTCCTCGTTGTACTCCGCGTCGATGTGCATCGGCGGGAACATGCCCTCGGCGTACCACTCGAGGTGACCCGACGTGATGTACAGCTGCTCCTTGGTGATGTGCGGGGTGTTGACGAACTCGTAACCGGCCTCGATGTGCTTGCGGCGCGAATAGTCCTCGAGCTCGGCGCGCACGATGCCGCCCTTGGGGTGGAAAACCGCTAGGCCGGAACCGATTTCGTCGGGGAAGCTGAACAGATCGAGCTCCACCCCGAGCTTGCGGTGGTCACGGCGCTGCGCTTCTTCGATGAGCTCCAGGTGCTTGTCGAGCGCCTCCTGAGACTCCCACGCGGTGCCGTAGATGCGTTGCAGGCTGGCGTTGTTCTGGTCACCGCGCCAGTACGCGGCGGAGCTGCGGGTCAGCTTGAAGGCCGGGATGTGCTTGGTGGTCGGGATGTGCGGTCCGCGGCACAGGTCGCCCCAAACCCGTTCCCGGGTACGGGGATTGAGGTTGTCGTACGCGGTGAGCTCGTCGCCGCCGACCTCCATGATTTCGGCCATGTTCTCGGTCAAGTCCGACTTGTCGTCGACGAGTTCGAGCTTGTAGGGCTCGTTGGCCAGCTCCTCGCAGGCCTGCTCTTTGGACTCGTAGACGCGCCGGTCGAACAACTGTCCGTCCTTGACGATCTGGCGCATCTTCTTCTCCAGCGCCGCCAAATCCTCAGGCGTGAACGGCTCGGCCACCTCGAAGTCGTAGTAGAAGCCGTCGGTGATGGGCGGCCCGATCCCGAGTTTGGCGTGCGGGAAGAGGTACTGGACGGCCTGGGCCAAGACGTGCGCGGCCGAATGCCGGATGACACTGCGACCGTCGTCGGTGTTGGCCGCCACCGGCGTGACCTCGGCGTCGGAGTCGGGCACCCAACTCAAGTCGCGCAGTTTTCCGTCGGCGTCGCGCACCACCACGATCGCATCGGGGGCGCCCCGCCGCGGCAACCCCGCCTCCCCGATCGCGGCGGCCGCGGTTGTCCCGGCAGGAACCCGGATCGGGGCTGCCGGGGCGGACTGTGCGGGGGCGCTCATCGGGTTGGGTCTCCAGGGGTTTGTTGTGCGTGATTGACCGTTGCAATGCTATCGGGGGGGCTCCCTCAGGGCTGGCCAGGCTTGAGCCGCACAAACAAAGCATCGGCTTCGGCCAGCAGGGTGTCGCCGGCGCTCAACCGGCCCGACACGAAAATCTTGCGACCGTCCTCCCGGTCGATTCCCGCGTCGAACTGCAACTCTTTTTCGATCGGCACGATACGGCGGTAATCGATCTTCAGGTAGGCGGTGCGCTGGCGACGGCTGCCGGTGAGCAGCACGGCCGTCAAGCCGAGCACGGTGTCGAACAGCATCCCCAGGGACCCGCCGTGCACGGCGCCGTTGCGTCCCAGGTGAAATCGGGCGAACCGCGCCCAGCCATGGACCCGGCCGTCCTCGGTCTTATGGGCGGACATCGGGATGGTCAGGATGTTGCCGCGCATCGGCAGGTCCATCCGGCGGCCTGACGGCGAGTGCCATTCGTCGGCGTCGAACGGGCTCAGTAACACCGACAGTTTGTCGAGCAGGTCGGCGGCCTCTGTGATCACCTCGTCCGGCGCGTCGACGGCACGGGCATGATCCTGCAGCTTGCGCACCGCGTCAATGAACCTGCCGTAGTCCGGCCCGCCCTTCGTCGTCGGTTCCGGCGGATTGAATCCGCCGCCTGGGTGCCTGGCCCGTTCGCTTGTCACCAGGACACCGTATTCGAGCCGCGAAAGCGCCCTGACCGACAACGCTTTGAGAGAGCAAATATTAACGCTGCAGCAAAAAAATGTCCTGGCGATTCGCGGCCGAATGGAATCACCCAACTGTGGCTTTCACACAAGCAATGAGCTCAGAGCGGCGACCACCGCATTCAGACGGTCTTTTGAGCCCCGGCTGCCGCCAGCGTCTCGAATTCGTCGTCGCTGAGCGTGATCTCGGCCGCAGCGACGTTTTCCTCCAGGTGCGCCACCTTCGACGTCCCGGGAATCGGCAACATCACCGGCGAGCGTTTGAGCAACCACGCCAGCGCCAGTTGCCCCGGCGACGCCTGATGGTCAGCGGCGATGCGCTGCAGCGGGCCGTCCGGGGCGGCCAGCGGTCCGGCGGCCAGCGGGAACCACGGGATGAAGCCGACGCCCTGGCTGGTCGCGAAGTCCAGCAGGGGTTCGGAGCCACGCGCCGACAGGTTGTACATGTTCTGCACCGACACGATTTCGGTGATCTGCTGGGCCGCCTTGAGTTGCTCGACGTCGACCTCGGACAGGCCGATGTGGCGGATCTTGCCTTCGTTCTTGAATGTCAGCAGCTCACCGACCTGGTCGGCCAACGGGAAGTTCCGGTCGATGCGGTGCAGCTGGAACAGGTCGATGGTGTCGACGCCCAGGCGCCGCAAGCTCATCTCGAGCTCCTGGCGCAGGTAGCTCGGATTGCCCAACGGAATCCAGATGTCGGGACCGGTCCGCAACAGACCCGCTTTGGTCGCGATCACCAGCCCCTGATGAGAGGAGTAGGGATGCAGCGCCTCGCGGATGATGTCCTCGGAGATGTAGGGGCCGTAGGAGTCCGCGGTGTCGATGAAGTTCACGCCCAATTCGACGGCGCGCCGCAATACCCGCACGCATTCGTCTCGGTCGGCGGGCGGGCCCCACACCCCCTTGCCGGTCAGGCGCATCGCGCCGAAGCCGAGTCGGTTGACGGTCAGGTCGCCGCCGAGCGTGAACGTGCCGGATGCCGCTGCGAGGGTCTGTGTGGTCACTTCTATGACCGTACGCCGCGACAGCGTCCGCGCATCTTGGCGTGGCAAGCTGGCCAGGTGGACCTAGAAGCGCTCGAGGAACTGCCGCTGACCTACTCGGAGGTGGGCGCCACTGCTTCCGGCGAGCTGCCCGCCGGATATGACCACCTCGCCACGTCGGCCCAGATCGGCATGGGCCGAGAACGTTTCGAGCAAGCGGCCGATGCGGTCATGCACTGGGGCATGCAGCGCGGGTCCGGGCTGCGGGTGCAGGCCAGCTCCGAGATCGTCGAAGTCTCCACGGTGGTGCTGGTCAGGATGATGGGTTTCCTGCGGGCACCGTGCCGCGTCGTGTACGTCATCGACGAACCCGATATCCGGGGGTTCGCCTATGGCAGCTTGCCGGGCCATCCGGAGTCCGGCGAGGAACGCTTCGCGGTTCGCTATGACCCGAACACCTCGGCGGTGTTCGCGGAGGTGACGGCGTTCTCCCGTCCGGGGACCTGGTGGAGCAAGGCCGGTGGGCCATTTGTCGTGATGGCGCAACGCGTCATCGCCAAGCGCTATCTGCGCGCGGTGTGAGCTAGGGGTCCCCAGGCGGAGAGCAACTTTTCCGCGCCCGAGCACATCGTTTCGATGACCTCGCCCACCGACGCGTC
>NZ_JBKQQD010000498.1:0-3441 GCF_052144515.1 Mycobacterium sp.
TCAGTTCCATCCGCAGATGCTGGAGGTCGCATGAACCGTCGGTCACCACGGACAGGTCGACACCACGTTGCGTCTTGCCCACGAAGAAGTCGGCGACGCCGGGGGTGGCAAGGACAGTCCGCTCGAAGGCCGCCCGGGGCACCAGAGCACCGCTTTCATACTGGAAGGCTCCGTCGATGCGACCGTTGACCGCTGTGATGCGGCGATGAGCACAACCGCACGGACACGGCTCGTCGGAGATCGTCACCGCGTCTACGAGGTCATAGCGGATCAGCGGCTGCGCCAGGTTGAACAGGTTGGTCAACAGCAGCCGTTCCGCAGGTTGCCCATATGGTACGACGTTGCCATCAGCATCCGCCGGCTCGAGAATGACCAGATCGTCGGCGACGTGCATGCCTTCTCCAACACCACATGGAAAGGCATAGGTCCCCTCTGAGCAGCCCCAGAACTCCGAAGTCTCGACCCCCCACGCGGATCGAACCGCCTCCCGCACGGGCGGGGTGCAGATCTCGCCCGCGACGCTGACCCAGGTCGGTTTGATGGTGAGTCGTCCTGCGATCGCCTCTAAAGCCAGCTCCCGCATGAGGCTCGGCCACGCTTGGAGAGCCTGCACCGCGGGACGCGCGTTGTTGAGGCCGTCGACAATCTCGTCCAGGGGTTGCGTGCCGCCGAAGCAGTGCGATGTTGGCCCTCCGCTTTCGAAGGTGCTGAAGGCGTGAAATATCCCCGACTCATGCCGAGTGCTGGTAGCAAAGGCCTGCGCCAGCACCGCGTCGGGGTCTTCTCCGCGTCGCCCGGTCCAGCGCGAGCCCTGCATCACGAAGGTGACGAACGCGTCCCAACCGTAGACATGGACTGCTTGGGTTCCTATATATCCAGACGTGACGATTGCCTGGTACTCGTCGTCCAGGTAGCCGCGGTCGCCGTCCGACTGATCGAGGTGTTGTTGGACCCGGGCAAGTGTCAATCCGGGGACCGTGACCACCCGGTCGAACTCCGCCATCATCTCGGCTCTGCTCAGGACCGGCAGAGAAGGGAGGTCGGACTCGGTGAAATTCGCCAGATCGCGGCCTGCCAGTCGTTCCCGCCAGAACGGCGAACGATCGGCGGCCCACACCAGCAGACCCCGAAGACGCCGTTCGCGTTCTGCGGCGAGACGCCCTGCGTCCCATCGCAGCCGGCGCACCCCCTTCAAGTACGCATCTTGCAATTCAGCACGCTGGCGCCGGACCAGCTGCTCGTAATGTCCCCCCGACGTCGCGCCAGTTGCCCTAGCTTGCACCCAGCGATCGTAGCCTAGGCACCACACCTGCAGTTGCCTTCGCCGGCACGTTGGCCACCCAAATCAAGCTGGCTCCGCCACGAGATAACCGAATATAAGGGCTTGGTGGAGCGCGCCAACGGCTATCTGGAGACCTCGTTTCTGCCCGGCAGGGTGTTCGTGTGTCACCGGATGATTTCAATCCCAGCTCAACGAGTGGCTGGTGCGGGCTAATACCCGCACTGTTCGTTCCATCGGAGGCCGGCCAGTCGATCTGTTGGAAGCCGACTATTTGGCGATGCTGCCGCTGCCGCCGGTCGCCCCCGCCGATCGGTCTCAATCACCGAATCCGTTTGGCCCTGAAATCGGCTCGATCATGGTCACGTCAAATCTGCCCTTCGGGCGATGGGGAGAGACCTTCTCCGACGATGTAGTCGCTGCAACCATGATCGACCGACCGTGGTGAGTGAGCAAGTCGTCGACGGCCTGCTCGTCGGCGGCGAAATGGGCGGGAATGTACATGTTGTCCAGTATGTCGGCCGGGTTGATGGTCACTACCAGCTCATAGGGGAACTCGTCGAGGTGCCCGTTGGTGCACGTCAGCAAGTGCTGGGCGGGCACGGCAGGGCTTTCCCGCTTCCCGCTCTTCCCGACGGCACGCTGGGTTCCCCGGCTGGGGCAGCTCTTGTGGGTGAACTGGGCCAGATCGGGCCGGAACGGGTGGGTGTTGGTGTAGGTGAACCGCGGCAACGGGCCCAGGTAGTCACATCCGGTGCAGCGCAACCATTGCGGGAACACCCGCGCCGGGATGCCCAGGTCCGCACCGTCTTTGGCGAACGCGTTCTGCTTGGGCTGCCAGGGATAGGGCCGCAGCGCATCGACCTGGTTGCCCAGGTGCATGCGCACCACGTTGAGCAGCCGTTGCCCGGACCCCCGCAGATCGGGCAGAGCGCAGACACGCCGTTCCGAAGCCCTATTAATATTCAGCCAACTGGGCGGGTTACAACCAAACCCAGCGCGTACGGCGTGGCGCCGACGGACTCGCAACCGATCGACGGCAGGATCATCTCGTCCAGGACGCGTCGTTCGTCGCGGTCCACCGCTTCATCGAGGTAGATGACATCCCCAGGTCGTAGGTGAGCATTGATCACTTCCCAGGCGAAGACCGTCGGTTCGTAGATGTCCATGTCGAAGAGCACCAGCCACTGCGCATCACGCGCCGCAGCCAGGTCCACTGCACCGAGGGTGTCCTCGACGTCGCCGACGTGCCAATGTACGCGCTCATCGTCGATCGCCGGCGGCTTACCACCGGCATCGAACGTGCCCTGCTCGTATTCGCGCCAGGCGCGTGGCAGCCCCGTGAAACGGTCGAACCCGTGCCAGACCACGTCGCGCCCGCCCAATCGACACAGCCACCAGTTGGTCGCATAGCCCCAGGCGACGCCGAACTCCAGCACCACAAGAGGACGGTTTGGATCCAGCCGTTGTGCGAGCCGTTCCCACAGCGTTTCGCGCCGCCCGAAAATCGTTGGCCGAGCACCGAACACACGCAGCTGCCAATCGACGAAGTCGGCGATCTGTCCGGCGTTGATGGTCTTGGTACGCAGCGTCGAGAAAGCTCCGAACAGGCGTGCAACGCTAGGCTGCAGCTTGATCCAGAAGTTATACCGACTCGCGTCGCGGAAGGCGGATGAAGTCCTGCTTCGCATACGCAATGCCCTTTCAGGAAGCACAGTCGACAATTGCCGCTTTAACGGCGAGAAACGGCGCGTCCGCGACCGAAGGGGTCAATTCCAACTCGTCGCCAAAGGGTCAGTCCGAATCTGCCGTTGACACGCGTGGGAGCAGGTGGATCTCCCTATGTAGGTAGGCCGGCACGGTGGTCTGCTTATCAACTTGTGCAACACCGCTCCGGTCGCCTACCGAAATCGAATCGTAACCCATCATGACATTGGAGACCTTCAGTCGCGTCTCATCACGTTGGGGGCTCGCGAATGCAACAGGTTCTCGTGGAAGGACTCGGCACAGCGAGTCGATCTCTACATAACTGAGGTGCAACGACACTGACGGCTCAGGCCCCTTCGTTCGGCGGAGACAAGCCAGCCTCCTTCAGCAGCCGTCGCTCGTCGACCTTGCTGGAAGACGTCAAGGGCAAGTTGGCCACTAAGACGAATTGATCG
>NZ_JBKQQD010000499.1:0-10170 GCF_052144515.1 Mycobacterium sp.
GTCAAACCACGTCTCGTCTTACTACCGGTATCGAGGACGTTCCGGCGGCGGTGACGATTACGCGGCCGCATCATCCGCTGCAGGGTCGGTCGTTGCAGGTGGTGGGCGGGATGCGACGGCACGGGGCAATGGAGCTGCTGCTGGCGCTGCCCGATGGGACCAAGTCGCTGGTCCCGGCGGCGTGGACGGACGCCCAGCCGCCGATCAATGACGGCGCTGTCGGGGTTGCGACCCTTGGATCGCTGGCAGATCTGTTGCGTGTCTGCGCGCTGATCGCCGAGTTGCGGGGACAGGCTGCAGGGATGTCACCGTGCAAGGAGGACTCCCATGCAGCCTGTCCAGCTCAGTTTGATACCACACCCAGTCCCGGCCCCAGTCCCGGCCGTAATCACCGGTTCGGCCCAGATGGTGGAGTTGACGCCGATGGTCGAGCAGCTACCCGCCGAGGAAGTCGCGGCGGCGATCGCGTTGCTGGCCGAAGTGATTGCCAAAGCCATGGCGGCGATCGGCAGCGGGGCGGTCGGCGATGAGTGAATCGAAGGTCACGCATGGGCATCTGCATCGCGCAGCGGTGGTGTATGTGCGCCAGTCCACCATGGTCCAGATCGCCCGCAACCGCGAGTCCACCGCCCGCCAGTACGAGCTGGTCGCCCGTGCGGTCGAGTTGGGCTGGCCGCGCGCGGGGGTGCGGGTGATCGATGAGGACCTGGGAGTCTCGGGGGCCAGCGCCACGGGTCGGTCCGGGTTCGCCGAGCTGGCCGCGCAGGTCGGGCTCGGCGCGGTAGGAATTGTTTTGGCGCTGGAGGTTTCACGGTTGGCGCGCAACAACTCCGACTGGTATCGGCTGCTGGACCTGGCCGGCATGACCGACACGCTGATCGCCGACACCGACGGCATCTACCATCCGGGGTTGTTCAATGACCGCATGCTGCTAGGTATGAAGGGCACCATGTCGGAGGCCGAACTGCATATCCTGCGTGCCCGTCTCGACGGCGGCATCCGCAGCAAGGCCGCTCGCGGCGAGCTGCGCCGAGGGCTGCCGGTCGGTCTGGTGTGGGGCCAGGCCGACGGTGAGGTGCGCTGGCACCCTGATGAGGCGGTCACCGGCGTGATCGCCGCGGTCTTCGAGCGGTTCGCGCTGTGCGGGTCGGTGCGCGGGGTATGGCTGTGGCTGCGCGAACAGGGGCTCAAATTCCCGCTGCAACCCCACGGGGGGTGCGTTAGCGGCGATCCGCAGATCAGTTGGGCGGCGCCGAGCTACTACGCGGTGCATGCCGTGCTCACTCACCCCGCCTACGCGGGCGCCTACGTATTCGGCCGCACCCGCGTGCAGCGCAGCGTCGATGCTGATGGGCGGCTGCGGGTGTCTCGCCGGGCGCTGCCCCAAGACCAGTGGGAGGTGCTCATCACCGAGCATCACCGCGGGTTCATCGACTGGGACACCTTCCAGGACAACCAGTCTCGTATCCGAGGCAATATCCGCCCGAGGGCCCATGAGCCGGGCACCGGCGCGGTGCGCGAGGGCTGCGCGCTGCTGCAGGGCCTGGCCACCTGCGGGACCTGTGGGTGCAGGCTGAGCGTCTACTACGACGGGCGGGCCAACAAGCCGCCGGGCTACTACTGCGTGGGCACCGGGCAGCTGGCCGGTCACAGCGGCTATCACCTGCGTGTCGGGGGCGCCGGGATCGACGCCGCGCTCACCGCGGCGTTTTTGGCCGCGCTGCAACCGGTGGCGCTGCAGGCCTGCCTGGCCGCCGCCCAGCAGCTCGAGGACGGCCACGACGCCGCGCTGGCCCAATGGCGCCGCCAGGTCGAGCAGGCCCGCTATCAAGCTGGTCAGGCCGAGCGCCGCTACCGGGTCGTCGACCCGGATAACCGCCTGGTCGCTCGCGGCCTGGAGACCGAATGGAACACCGCGCTGCAAGCCCTGGCGGACGCCCAGGCCGAGCTCGCTCGCCGCCAAGCTGCACGCCCGAAAACCCTGACCCCACAAGAGAAGGCGATGATACTCACACTCAGCGACGACCTCGCCGATGTGTGGGCGATGCCGAGCACCACCGATAAAGACCGAAAACACTTGCTGCGCAGCCTGCTCGATGAGGTCAACATCAGCGTGTGCCGCGACCACACCGACGCCCACGCCGACTTGGTGCTGCGCTGGAAAGGCGGCGCCATCACCGACCTAAGAGTGCCCATCAAACGCAAACCGGCCAACCATCTACGCACCGACGAACACACCGTTGACCTGGTGCGCCGCCTGGCCACACACTATCCCGACGCGATGATCGCCCAAATCCTCACCCAGCAAGGCCGCCGCACCGCCCGCGGCCTACCGTTCAATGCCGGTCGGGTGCAGTCGCTGCGCCACCATTACGAAATCCCTTGCCACACACCCACCGACGACCCGCAGGAAGCCGAGCTGCTCAGCGTGACTCAGGCCGCCAAGGAACTGGGCCTGGCACCCTCGACCCTGCACCGCTGGCTGGCCGACGGGTTCGTCGCCGGCGAGCAACTCACTCTTGGTGCGCCCTGGCGCATCCGGCTCACCGACGAGATCCGCAGCCTGTTCGTCGATGACGCCCCCGACGGCTGGCTGGCCATGCCGCAGGCCACCCTGGCCTACGGCGTGTCCCGCCAAACCATCATGCAACGTGTCAAGCGCGGCGAACTCCAAGCCGTCCACATCCGTACCGGACGCGGAAAAGGCCTGCGTATCCAGCCCCCAGCCCCCCAACAAGGACTGTTCTGATCATGACAATCAACAAAAACCACAGTGTGACGACACATCAAAACACGACCTGCAAGCGCGCCCGATCTACCACCGCACCCGCGACTCCATCGAAGCCCACCTGACCGTGGTATTCGCCGCCATGGCCGTGTCCCACTGGATCGAGCACCAAACCGGCTGGAGCATCAAGAAATTCGTGCGAACCGCACGCCGCTACCGCACTGTCACCATCCAAGCCGGCAACCACACCCTGACCGCCGCCGAACCTCCACCAGCCGACCTCGCCGAAGCCCTCGCCAAAATCCACGACCTACGTGCGCACTAGCCTGATAAAAGTCAGGACATATGTGGCTCACGCAGCCAAACGTTGTAGGCGGCCTCGTAGTGGTGTCGGGATTTGACCCGGCAACAGACTCGGAACTTGGATCAGCGATCACGAAAATCGTCCTATCGTGCTCGCCAATAAGGCCGACGAGCGCTTCTCCTGCTACCCGTCGATCCTTCGCTCTTGGCCGAATCCGGTTTGCCGGCAGAAGCACAGTCCTTACAACGAGGGGCGCTAGTCGGCGATGCGGCTGAAAATAGGCGGTTAATTGCGATACCGGCAGCGAATACGAGGAGAAATCCGCTGACAAGCATTTGGGCAGTGACCACCAACCGAGCGGAGCCGCTTAAAGGGTGTATGTCTCCAAAGCCCGTCGTCGTGGCAGTGCTTACGGTGAAATAGGCGGCGTCGATTCTACTGAGGGTCTCACTAAAGGCCGCAGGCGACCGCTGCGACAACCAGTAGTAGGCGTTCGCGAAGATGCCCTCAACGTAAAGGACGGCAGCGAAAACAGTTAGCAAGGCATGTCGCGGGCTCCGTCGAGGGATTAACTCCCATAGCACACGTGAAATGTAGAGCAGACCCCCGAGGCCAATGATTACCAGCACAGGTATCGTTGGAGCTGGACTACCAAGCGATAACCACCCCCAAAGCGGAAATGCGACAATAGCGCCGACGTCCATGATGAAGTTCACGACACGGAACAATGACTTCCATGACATAGCCGAACTTTACTCCGGTTAGACCACCGGCAGCGCGCTCCGCTTCTCGAGGGCCAGCGTGCTCCGCGCTCGATGCGAAGACTGACGCGATGACTTCGAGAGCAGCCGGTATCCACCAGCTCGAGGAGTATCGACGAGCAAGGGCGGCGACGGAAAAACCGACATCAGCGCCACCTCGCTCAAACACGGATTGTGTGTCACGCCCACGAGACCGCGCGTCTTGACAGCGTCGAACTACTGTGCACGGCACTCCTAGCATGGGCCAGACACATTGATCTCGCGCTCGGGCGAGGTCGTTCACGATATGGTGGCATGACCGCTGTCGCCGCGAGTCCCCCGCGGAGTTCGAACACAGAAGGTCTCACCCCGCATGTAGTGTCCCCATGTCGTGAACTACTTGCTTTTCCTCGGCCCGGTCATCCTCGTCAGCTGCTATCTCCTGCGCCTCAGCGCGAACGGCCGCCGCCACCTTCCGCCGCGCAGCCTCGATTAGAGCTTCGGCTACGGCTCGCCCGGTGGGTGTAGCGGTTGTCTATCCCTTCACGCAAGGCGCGCAACAGGATTCGGCGTTCACCTAGTCCGGCGATGGTCCGGATGACTTCGGCAACAAGCGGCGTAATCGATTGATTGCCGTCACCACAACGAT
This sequence comes from Mycobacterium sp., assembly GCF_052144515.1. Classification (GTDB taxonomy): domain Bacteria; phylum Actinomycetota; class Actinomycetes; order Mycobacteriales; family Mycobacteriaceae; genus Mycobacterium. The sequence continues at coordinate 4,422 of NZ_JBKQQD010000499.1, forward strand.
GTCGCCGGCGCGCGTAGTCAAGCATCGCCGCCAGGCCCGGGCGACCAGTCCTCGCCGAACCGGAAAGTTTGTCGGTAAACACCAGATCGGCGCCCAAACCAGCGGCCTCAGCGCAGTCACTTTCGCGCTGAGGGCCTGGCCAGTGGTGCTGACTCGTGCATAACCTGGGGATCGCCGTGATGCCAGCTACGGTCTCCCTGCCCTCCAACAGTGGGATTCGAGACACGCGGTGCGAGACAAGAAATGAGTCTATGCCACCACCACGGCGCAGCTGTTGCAGATGGTGGCCTGGCTGGGGCACTGGCGCATACAGCGGGTGGTAATGGAATCCACCGGCTCCTACTGAAGGGCGTACATTACCTGCTGGAAGCCGAGGAGTTTGACTGCTGGCTGGTCAATGCCCGCGAGGTGAAAAACGCGCCAGGCCGGGCCAAGACGCTCCGGGCCGACGCGGTTTGGCTGGCCAAGGTGGCCGAGCGGGGCATGTGCCGGCCCTCGCTGGTGCACCCGCCCGAGATCCGACGCCTGCGCGACCTCACCCTCTACCGGCGTGGTGGACGACCGCACCCGTGAGCAACAGCGGGTCGAAAGCTGCTTATGGAGGCCCTGATCAAGATCTCGGCAGCGGGCCGGTCGGCAAATCAGGCAGCGCACCGGTGCGCAGTACGGTGCGCGGCACCATCGACGCGGCAGGGCCATCCACGTCGAAACTCAAACGCGCCCAACACTATTGGTGCTCGTCCGGAGCGCAGCTCCGCCTGTGCGACCGTCATCTCGGCGTAGCAGGTCCGCACACCGCCGGCAATGAGAGTCGGCCCGCACAGCGCAAACCGTGGCTCGCTAGGCTTCATGGCCCTGCGGACGGCAGGTCAGCCCGAGCGCACAGAGCTGTCGTACCCCATGCTCAAAACCACAGACCGCGATCGAGGCGGCGAGCTGGCAAACCGGCTGCCCTCGACGAGCGGCAACTGGAGCCAGCGCGTGATCACCGCGCGGGAAAAGTGGCCGTGACCCACAAATAACACGTCGCGTGACGCCATGTGGTGTAGCGCCAACGCGACGGCTCGGTCAGCACGATCGGTGACCTGAGCGACGCTTTCACCGCCCGGGCAACCGTGCGTCCAGACCAGCCAGTCCGGCTGCAATTCCTGGATCTGCGCGGTCGTCAGGCCCTCGTAGCAGCCGTAATCCCATTCGGCGATCAACGGCGACACCTCATCGACGCTCAGACTGGCAAACTCGGCGGTGGCCAGGGTCCGTCGGCGCGGGCTGCGTATCACCATGAGGTTCTCGAGCTTGAGTTCACGCAGTGCCCCGCCCGCCGCCTCGGCTTTTTCACGTCCGGTGTCGGTCAGCTCTAGCTCGGTGCGGCCGGTGTGCTGGCCCGACTTCGACCACTCGGTCTCCCCGTGTCGGAGCGGCAGCAGCCGGTGGTTCTCCACGCCCAGGCCGACCGATTGTGCCAGCATTCGCGAGTCGCCCCGCGGCACGAGGAAAAGGTGCCAGGATGTCCCTGTGACTGATACCCAGGTAGTGGCGGTGGCCAACCAGAAGGGTGGGTGGCCAAGACGACGGTGGCGTCGCTGGGCCACCCTGGGGTTCGACTGGTGCACTCATGACCGTCGCCATCACCGTGATCCGGCCACAGGGCGTCTATGATCGCTGAGAGCCGTGTCGTGCTGGTGATCAACTCCGGCTCGTCGTCGCTGAAATATCAACTGGTCGACCCTGACTCGGGCGCGTCGCGGGCGGTCGGCATCGTCGAGCAGATCGGCGAACAGTCGTCGTCGGCTCAGCTGGATGCCGGGAAGCATCATGTGGAACGCGGCGACCGTGTGGCCGATCACGACGCGGCGCTGCGCTTGGCGTTCGACCTGCTGGCCGAGGCCGGCATTGAGCTGCAGGCCAGCGGCCTGATGGCGGTCGGGCATCGGGTGGTGCACGGCGGCAACGACTTCTACCGGCCAACACTGGTGGACGACGCTCTGATCGCCAAGCTGAAGGAGCTCTCGCCGCTGGCGCCGTTGCACAACCCGCCGGCGGTGCTGGGAATCGAGGTGGCACGCAAGCTGCTGCCCGACACCCCGCACGTCGCGGTGTTCGACACGGCGTTCTTCCACGACCTGCCCCCCGCGGCCGCGACTTACGCCATCGACCGCGGATTGGCCGAGAAGTGGCAGATCCGGCGCTACGGATTTCACGGCACGTCGCACCATTACGTCAGCGAGCAGGCCGCTGTATTTCTGGGCAGGCCGCTGGACAGCATGAATCAGATTGTGCTGCATCTGGGTAACGGCGCATCAGCGTCAGCGATCGCCAAGGGCCGCCCCGTCGACACGTCGATGGGCTTGACCCCGATGGAGGGCCTGGTAATGGGCACCCGCAGCGGTGACGTCGACCCCGGCGTCATCGGCTACCTGTGGCGCGCCGCGAAGATGAGCGTCGAGGACATCGAGACGATGCTCAACCATCGCTCCGGGGTGTTCGGCTTGGCCGGCGAACTCGACTTCCGCCGGCTCCACGACATGATCGAATCTGGTGACGCCTCAGCACAATTGGCTTATGACGTGTTCATTCACCGGCTACGCAAGTACATCGGGGCATACCTGGCGGTGCTGGGACACACCGATGTGCTGAGCTTCACCGGCGGGATCGGCGAGAACGACCCGTCGGTGCGCCGCGACGCGCTGGCGGGGATGGCGGCGCTTGGTATCGAGGTTGATGAGCGCCGCAACGCCGGCCCGGCCAGCGGCACGCGGCGGATTTCCGCTGACGACTCGCCGATTGCGGTGTTGGTGATTCCAACCGATGAAGAACTGGCCATCGCCCGGTACTGCGTGCGGGTGATTTAGACCGGCGACGATGCGGGCCTGGCTCGAGGAGGAGCCGGGCAATCGGATTTAGCCCAGGAAACCCACGCTGGTCCGGCCGGCCCGACCGACGGTGTGGGATCGGTCTCGATGGTGTGCGCCAGCAGGTCATACTAGACGTCGCGAAAGTCCATTGGGTTTGAGGTCTCCGTTGTCGAGGTCCGTGAGGCTGGGTTCCTCGCCGTAGAACCCGCCCTTGATGGGTGTCCCGGCGACGAACACCGGCCCGGCGGTGCCGTGATCGGTGCCCTGGGACGCGTTGGCCGCCACCCTGCGCCCGAACTCCGAATACGCCAGCAAGACGACGTTCTTGCCGTAGCGGTCGGCGGACATGTCCCGCAGGAACGTGGCCACCGGTTCATCGAAGGAGCTGCAGCAGCCGCTGCTGGGTTTCGCGTTCGTCGGCGCGGGTGTCGAACCCGCCGAGCTGCACCATATAGACGCGGGACGGAACCCCTGCCCGCACCGCCTTGATCACCATGGCGAGCTGCGCGGCCAGCGGGTTGCGGTCCTTCTCGGACGCTTTGACCGGCGCGAAGGTCGTGTCGGTGGTACGGGTTGCGCGATAGGCTGCGCACACCGCCGACATGGCCGGGGTGTCACCTGAGTCGTCGACACCCGTCGCGTCCATCGTCGCGGCGAACCGCTCCTCGGATTTCGGGGTCCCGGCGGCTGAAAGGGCGGCGGCCGTGCATTTTTCGCCGACCGCGAGTGAGGCAACACGGCGCCCATAATGACCGCGCGCAGCGGGTCGTCACCGGTGACGTCCAGCCAGCGGCCGATCCAGCCGGTTGCGACGGGTTCGGCCGGCGACGCGGTCTGCCAGATATCCATGGACCGGAAGTGGCTGTGGTCAGGCTGGGTATAGCTCACGCGTGCACGATCGCCAAGTTCCGCTCGACCCACAACTCGTTCAGGCCTTTCAGCGCCGGATTGAGCCCCCACTGCTCATCCGGGTGCAGGACATCGCTGGGCATAGGCAAGTTCGGGGCGGGCGTCATGATAAGCGTTGTCGGTGGCCAAGCTGGGCGACTATCTGTTTGGCAATGTACTGACGTCGGTCATCGCCGGGGCGACGACCTTCGTGTGGTGCATTCTTTTCGATGTCCCCTACGCGGTGTTGCTCGGTGTCATCGTGGCCATCGTGGACCTCTTCCCCTACGCTTCCACCGTCGGCGGGTTCATCGTCGCCGCTGTCGCGCTGGCCGTTTCCATCCCGGTCAGCGTTGCCACTGTCGTGTTCTACATCGCGTTCCGGCTGGGTGAGGATTATCTTCTGACACCCAAAATCATCCGGGTCCGTGAAGGTACCCGCGGGTGTCACCGTCGTCGCCATCCTTTGGGCGCGGCGTGGCTGGGGTTGTCGGAGCGCTGATTGCGGTGCCGATTGCGCGGCTGTGCAGCTGCTCGTCGAGGAACTGCCTTTCCCGGCGCTCGATGAAGCTTGACCGGACCGTCATGGAGTTGACGACCTCGGATTGGACTGCGGCTCACTGAGTTGATGACGCTGAGGCCCTCGGCGGCCATCATCCCGAATTCGACCGCGTTGTGGACCATCTTCACGAAGTGCCCCGCACCACTCGGGCCGCAGTGCAGATACCCGGTCGGCAGCGATGCCGTCGCGCCGGTTCCGGCTGGGCGTGGGCTCGGCGCTTGGCCGCACCGGCCCGGCACCGACGCGATTTTCGCGGCGGCGCAGCAGCGCAGTGCGGCAGTACATTGAAGGGCATGCCGCCTCCGCTGATCGCGCCGTCGATTCTGGCCGCGGACTTCACCCGGCTGGGCGACGAGGCCGCCGCGGTCACCGGCGCCGACTGGCTGCATGTCGATGTCATGGACAACCATTTCGTGCCGAACCTGACCATCGGGCTGCCGGTTGTGGAGGCTCTTCTGAAGCGAACCGACATCCCGATGGACTGCCATCTGATGATCGAGAACCCCGATCGTTGGGCGCCGCGGTACGCCGAGGCCGGGGCCTACAACGTGACGTTTCACGCGGAAGCCACCAACAACCCGGTCGGCGTGGCCCGTGATATCCGCGCCGCCGGCGCCAAGGCCGGGCTCAGCGTGAAACCGGGTACGCCGTTGGAGCCCTACCTGGAGATCCTGCCCGAGTTCGACACGCTGCTGATCATGTCGGTCGAGCCCGGTTTCGGCGGGCAGGAGTTCATCCCCGAGGTGCTGGTCAAGGTCGCCGCCGCCCGCAGGCTCGTCGACGCCGGCGAGCTGTCCGTCGTCGTCGAGATCGACGGTGGTATCCATGAAGACACGATCGAGCAAGCCGCCGAAGCCGGGGTGGACTGCTTCGTCGCCGGGTCGGCGGTCTACAGCGCCGACGATCCGGCGGCCGCGGTGCAGGCGTTGCGGCGCCAGGCCGCTGAGGCGTCGCGGCATCTGCGGCTCTGAAGAGTGAGGCCGCCATGCGGCTGGCCATCGAGCAGGGCGAGCTGGTCAAGGGCCACAGCTATCCGAACCCGCCGGTGGGCGCGGTGATCCTGGACCGCGACGGCGAAGCTGTCGGCGTCGGCGCTACGGAACCCACGGGCGGCCGCCGAGGTGGTCGCGCTGGGCCGCGCCGGCGAGTTGGCGGTCGGCGGCACCGCCGTCGTCACGCTCGAGCCGTGGCAACCACGTGGGCACGGCATCGTCAAGTTATTTGAGAATGCTTGTGGCTCAGTCGATGTGAGTGGGCTGTATGACGGAACGTAGTGGCTGATGGTGTCTTTCATGCCGCTGCAGCGGCTGTGATCTGATCCCAGACCGCGAAGCGGTTGGTCATCTGGGTTCGCCATTGGGGTGCACTGATCAGATGACGACGGGGACGGAAGTGCTGTCGGATGTGGCTGAACGCAAACAGGAATCGTTGGGCCTGCCCAGGT
>NZ_JBKQQD010000500.1:0-11531 GCF_052144515.1 Mycobacterium sp.
AGTCTCCGCCCCAGCCAGCACAGCCGGCAACAGCAACCAGCGCCCAATCTTCGCGCACCATGGTGCGCCTCGACGACGGCGCCGCGTTGCTGACCTGCGATTTTTAGTGGAGCTGCCGGGAATCGAAACCGATGCTCTACCAGGCAATATGGCTTCTGAGCTGCCGGTTCGTTCCGTTTCGATCCAATTCAGTACCTCTCGTTACCTGCCGTTTCGTTCTCGGGTCTTGACGGCGTCAAGAGGGGTTCCAGTTCGGGTCCCCCGCCCCCACCACTTCGGGAATCACTGGGGGCGACCCAGTGCGATCCGGGTGAGCTTAGCTTGCGGGCTGACTCCGCCCCGCCAGTAGAAAGCGGTGGGCGCGCCGCGATCGTCGACAAGCAGGCCGATCGTGCCGGTGCCGAGGCCGGTGGTGCCAGGGTGCCGGCTATCGAGAGCATGACGACTCAATGTCGAGTCAGCCACCCGCACCAGCCACGCGTGCAGAGTTTAGGGCCGGGGCCGCCAGCACCACCATGACGTGACCGGTGTCGCCGGTCGTGGAGTCCTCGGTGGCCTGCCACGCGACGACATCGCCGGGACTCAGCGCATCAACGCGTTCCAGTGCCTGCCAGCCCTCGATTGGGCCGGTCAGTCCCCGATGCAGATAACCTTCGATGTCGGCCGCCAGCGGCCGCGCCTTGGTATGCGGGATGGGTTGAAGATCGGCGGCTCGCGCCCGGCCCATGGCGTAATCCAGAAGTCCCGAGCAATCGTAGAAGTAACTGCCGCTGCTCTCGTCCACGGTAGTCGTGTGCTGGTAGCGCGTGACCCGCATCACGTTGAGTTCTCGCTGGACCTCTTCCACAAGCGCGGTCGAACCAGGCACGGCGGCAGGACCCGTATCTGCCGGTGATGGAGTCGGCGGCCATAACGGCAGACGGACTCCTCGGCTTGCTGCCGGCACACCCAACTGCGGCCAGCGCTTCCAGCACCATCTTTGCAACATTAATAGTTTGCGAGATGCGACACGATCACAATGAATCGGCTTCAGTCCCACTCGTTACCTGCGGTTTCGTTCTCGGGTCTTGACGGCGTCAAGAGGAGCTGCCTACCCCCGCGAGCTGCCGGTTTCATACGCCCCACGGTCGTAATGCCACCCGCGTCGGCGACCTTCCTGGGCCATTTGCTGGGCCGCGGAGAGTTCAGGAGAACAGCGCCTGTTTGCCACCCCACGGGCGTAGCGTCGGTCACCTCACAATCGTTCAAGAAAGGGATGATCATGGCGGATTCACTGTCACCTGGTCACGGCAATAGCGAAGCACCTGCCGGAGCGGCGCCGGCGGCTCAGGCGGCTCAGGCGGCTCCGCCAATCATGCGGGAGACCTTGCCGATCCCCGATTCCCAGCGCGTGGGTCTGACGACCTACGACGCGAAGGATCCGAATACGAGATATCCGCCGATCACCATGCTGCGCCCGCCAGCGGGCGCGCCGAACGTGCTCATCGTCATGATCGACGACGTCGGTTTCGGCGCCTCGTCGGCATTCGGAGGCCCCTGCTACACTCCCACGGCGGAGCGGCTGGCGGCCGGTGGGCTGAAGCTGAATCGCTTCCACACCACGGCGTTGTGTTCGCCGACCCGTCAAGCGCTCCTGACCGGGCGCAATCACCACTCAGTGGGTATGGGTGCGATCACAGAGATGGCCACCTCTGCGCCGGGCAATAGCAGCATCCGGCCAAAGAACAAGGCGCCCTTCCCAGAGACGCTGCGGCTCAACGGTTATTCGACAGCACAGTTTGGTAAGTGTCACGAGGTCCCGGCCTGGGAGGTATCGCCGGTCGGGCCGTTTCACCAGTGGCCGACCGGGTCGGGGTTCGAGTATTTCTACGGCTTCGTAGGCGGCGAGGCCAACCAGTATTACCCCGGGCTGTATGAGGGCACCACGGCGGTCGAGCCGCCCAAGACACCAGAGGAGGGCTACACCCTCAACGAGGACCTCGCCGACCGCGCGATCACCTGGGTGCGCCAGCAAAAGGCGCTGGCACCCGACAAGCCGTTCTTCATGTACTACGTGCCCGGTGCGACACATGCGCCCCACCATGTGCCCAAGCAATGGTCCGACAAGTACAAGGGCAAGTTCGATACCGGCTGGGATGCGCTGCGGGATAATGTCTTCGCACGGCAGAAAGAACTGGGCGTGATCCCAGACGACGCCGAATTGACTAAGCGCCACAACGAGATCCCCGCCTGGAACGACATGCCGGCAGATCTCAAACCGGTGCTGGCCCGGCAGATGGAAATCTACGCCGGCTTTATGGAGCAGACCGACTACGAGGTTGGGCGGGTAATCGACGCAATCGATGACCTCGGGATCCTCGACGACACGCTGATCTACTACGTCATCGGCGACAATGGCGCCTCGGCCGAAGGCACCCCCAACGGCTGCTTCAACGAAATGACCGTTTTGAACGGCATGGGCGGTGTCGAGACCACCGAGTTCCTGCTGAGCAAGATCGATGATTTCGGTACACCGCGCGCGTACAACCATTACGCCGTGGGCTGGGCGCACGCCTTATGCACCCCGTATCAGTGGACCAAACAGATCGCCTCCCACTGGGGCGGCACCCGCAACGGCACCATCGTGCACTGGCCCAACGGAATCACCGATAAAGGCCAGTGCCGCAACCAGTTCCACCATGTCATCGACCTCGCACCGACCATCCTCGAAGCGGCGGGGCTGCCGGTGCCGGTCTCGGTCAACGGCATTCAGCAGGCGCCGCTGGAAGGGGTCAGCATGCTGCCCGTGCTGCGTGATGGCAGCGCGCCCGAGACCCACGACGTGCAGTACTTCGAGATCATGGGCAATCGCGGCATCTACCACCAGGGCTGGACCGCGGTCACCAAACACCGCACGCCGTGGCTGGTCGACGCCCCGCCGTTCGACCAGGACGTGTGGGAGCTTTACGGCCCCAACGACTGGACCCAGGCTCACAACATCGCCCGGGAGAACCCCGAGAAGCTGGCCGAGTTGCAACGCGTGTGGCTCATCGAGGCGGTCAAGTACAACGTCGTGCCGCTGGATGACCGTTCGTTCGAGCGCATCAACCCGGATATCGCGGGCCGTCCGCAGTTGATCCGCGGCAACAGCCAGCTGCTGTTCTCAGGGATGCGGGTCAGCGAAAACTGCGTGCTGACACTAAAAAACAAATCGCACTCGGTTACCGCACAGCTCGTTGTGCCCGAATCGGATGCCAAAGGCGTGATCGTCACGCAAGGCGGCATGGTCGGAGGTTGGAGCTTGTACGCCCATGAAGGCCGACTCAAGTATTGCTACAACTTCTTCGGCATCCAGCACTTCATGATCACCGCAGACCAGCCCATACCGGCCGGGGAGCACCAGGTGCGCATGGAATTCGCCTACGACGGGGGCGGATTGGCGAAGGGCGGCGACGTCACGCTGTACTACGACGGCCAGCCCGTAGGCAAGGGACGCGTCGAGATGACGCAGCCGATGGCCTACTCGGCCGACGAAGCCTGCGACGTTGGCGCCGATACCGGCTCACCTGCCTCCCCCGACTATGGCGCGTCAGGAAACAAGTTCACCGGCGAGATCAAGTGGGTACAGATCGACATCGGCGACGACGGTCACGACCACCTGATCAGACCCGAGGATCGGATCAACATCGCGATGGCCAAACAGTAGCCACACTTGCCACCCACCACCGCCTGGTCCGCGGCCCCGTCCAAGTCGTGCGATGCCGAACCGGACGGCTACCACCTCGTGCGAGCGTTGGAATTGCGCCTGGCGCAGCCGAAGCAAGAGACAGACAACAGACCTGGACCCCGGCGTGGTAAGCGATCACGCAGAGCAATTGCCGACAGCCGCGCTCACAAGTTCGAGGTTTAGCCGGCATCCGGTCCGCGGATGGAGGGGCGCCAGGACGACCCCGACGGGGGCGACGTGCCTTCAGCAAAATGGCAAGAAGTCGCTGAGCTCCGCGTATGCCCGTACGCTTTCGATGGCCAACCATCCCTCATGGACGTCGCAAGGATTCCGCAAGGATTTTGCAAGCGCTGCCCTGGAAGCTTCTCTTTACGCCCGATGCGGCGATCGAGACGCACACAGGAGAGGACAACGCCATGCGGGACCGTTCACGCCGCCACCTCCGGCCGGTACGGGATATCGCCTCGCCGTCGCTGCAATTCCGCACAATCCATGGCCACCGCCGTGCCTTCCGCATCGCCGGCTCTGGCCCGGTCATCCTGATGCTCCACGGCGTCGGCGACAACTCCATGACGTGGGAACCCGTGCACGCCAAGCTTGCCCAACGATTCACCGTCATCGCCCCCGACCTGCTGGGCCACGGCGAGTCGGACAAGCCGCGCGCCGACTACTCGTTGGCGGCTTTCGCCAACGGCATGCGCGACCTGCTCACCGCCCTCGACATCGACCGTGTCACGATCGTCGGGCATTCTCTGGGTGGGGGCATCGCAATGCAGTTCGCCTATCAATACCCGCAGTTCGTCGAGCGCATCGTGCTGGTGAGCGCCGGCGGCGTGACCAAAGACGTGAGCTTTGCATTGCGCTTGGCGGCCATGCCGATGGGTGCCGAGGCGCTCTCGATGCTGAGAGTGCCCGGCGCGGTCCCCGCGTTGCAACTCGCAAGCCGCGCCGTCGGAAACGTGGTGGGCTCGACTAGGTTGACCCGCGATGCGGCCAGTTTGCCGCGCCTGGTCGGCGGGTTGCGCAAACCGGGTGCCGTAAGCGCATTCGCACGCACTCTACGAGCGGTGGTCGACACGCGCGGCCAGTTCGTCACGATGCTCGACCGCAGCTATCTGATGCCAGACCTTCCGCTGCAGATCATCTGGGGTGAGGACGACCTGATCATCCCCGTAAGCCATGCTAGGCTGGCCCACGAGCAGATCCCCGGTTCGCGTCTTGAGATCTTCGAGGAGTCCGGGCACGTGCCGCACGTCGATCACCCGGACCGTTTCGTGAAAATCGTCGAGCAATTCATCGACTCGACCGAACCGTTCGCCTACGACCCAGACCTGCTGCGTGCGGCGCTGCAGACCGGCGTCCGTAAGTACGCCAACGACGAGCCGAATGAACACGAGTCGGACCTTGCTTAACCCCTGGTAGACGGCGTCGCTATCCAACAAATCGCGTGTGCGGTTTTCGTCACCACCTGTTTGCACAAGCCACATAGAAAGGCGACTGACACCGTGCGGTTGTTCTGCTTTCATCACGCCGGGAGCGGTGGGTTGGCATTCAACTCCTGGGACAAGGCGCTGAAGCCGTCCGTCGAGGTGATTCCCGTCGAGGTCGCCAACCGCGAGCGGTTCGCCATGCTGCGGCAGCTCGTTGACGTGGTGAACGCTCAGCTGGGATCCGCCCTCGATCATCCGCATATGTTCTTCGGCCACAGTTTCGGCGCCCTGCTGGCATACCGGTTGGCGTGCGTGCGCGCGGCGCACGGTTCTCCGCTGCCGCGGGCGGTATTCCTATCCGCTTACGCCCCACCGCATCTTCCGCCGCCACTCCATGTCGTGGATCTCCTCGACGACCAGCAACTCGCGACGCTTCTGTCCGATCTGGGCGGCCTGCCTTCGGGACTGACGCGATGGCCCACTCTTCACGAGCGAGCCGTCACGGCCACTCGACACGACCTGCGGCTGTGCATGACAGACGAGGAAGAGGACACAGCGGAACTGTCCTGCCCGATCCATGTCTTTGGCGGCAGCGAGGACCCGCTGGTGAGTGAATCCGAGTTGCACGAATGGCGTTCGCGGACAACGGCAGACTTCTCCGTGCAGATCCTGAGGGGTGGCCACTTCTATCTCCGTGACCGGCAGCCGCTGTTCAAAACGCTTCGGCCTCTGTTGTCGACGATCGCGGCAGCATAAGCCAAACTCTGCTTGCGATCGATCCGCGCTACGCGCGTTTCAGGATTTTGACCTGCACGTTCTCAGTGGAGCTGCCGGGAATCGAACCCGATGCTCTAACAGGCAATATGACTTCTGAGCTGCCGGTTCGTTCCGTTTCGATCCGATTCAGTATCTCCCGTTACCTGCGGTTTCGCTCTCGGGTCCTGACGGCGTCAAGAGAGTTTCTCGTTCGGGTAACACTCCCCCACCCACTTCAGGAATCACTAGAGGCGACCGAGTGCGATCTGGGTGGGCTTAGCTTGCGGGCTCACTGCGCCCCGTCATTAGCGGTAGGTGCGCCGCGATCGTCGACAAGAAGGCCGATCGTGCCGATGCCCAAGCCGGTGGTGCCAGGGCGTCGGCTATCGAGAGCGTGAGGACTCAATGTTGAATCAGCCACCCGCACTAGCCACTCGGCCGCGCGTGCAGAGGTCGGCACCCAGCGCTGGCAGGTATGGGTAGCCGTTCGGCAACGTCGACCGCGGTAGCAATCCAAGATTTACCAACGCGCTCCCGCTCCAATTGCGAGGCCCGGGTGAGGTTAGCCTGCCAAGTATGGTCGTGTCGCCCTCCGAGCTCACCGCCCCGGAGCTGGAATTGCGGGCGCAGGTTCGCGCATTCCTGATCGAGACGCTGCCTTGGGGGACGTTCGAGCCCGGCCTCGGGATGGGCGCTGAGGTTAATCGGGCGTTCTCCGCCGCGTTGGCTGACCGTGGCTGGGTCGGCATGTCGGTCCCAGCGCGCTATGGCGGTCGCGACGCCACCGCGGTCGACCGCTTCGTCGTCGTCGAAGAGCTGCTGCGCTGGGGCGCCCCGGTTGGGCATCACTGGGTGGCCGACCGGCAGATCGCCCCGGTGCTGTTGCGTTATGGCACCGAGGAACAGAAGCGGTGGCTGTTGCCTCGAATCTGCCGGGGGGGAGTTGTGCTTTTGCATCGGCATGAGCGAGCCGGACGCCGGAAGCGATCTCGCCTCGGTGCGAACGCGAGGTGTGCGCGTCACAGGCGGCTGGCGGGTGTCGGGCGTCAAGGTATGGACGAGTAATGCGATGCGCGCCGACTTCATGATTGCGCTGTGTCGAAGCGGGGAGGGCGCCCGCCATGAGGGACTGAGCCGATTCCTGATCGACATGCGCAGCCCTGGCGTGACGGTCAAGCCGATCCCCTTCCTGAACGGCAGTACCGACCACTTCGCCGAGGTGGTCCTTGACGAGGTGCTGGTGTCGGACGAGGGGGTGATCGGCGAAATCGGGCACGGTTGGGCGCAGAACGCCAGCGAATTGGCCTTCGAGCGCAGCGGTCCAGACCGGTGGATCTCCACATTCCTACTGGTTCAGGAGTTCATCCGCGAGTGGCCAGACCTGGCGGCCAGTCCTGCCGGGAGCCGGCTGATCGGCGAGCTCGCGGCCCAGTACTGGGTGCTGCGCCGTCTTTCGCTGGCTGTGGCCAGAGCGATCGACGCCGGAGGGACGCCCGCGGCCGAGGCCGCGCTCATCAAGGAGATGGGCACCCGGTTCGAGCAGGACGTAGTGAGCGCGCTTCGGGAATTGTTGGACCGTGAGCTCGTGGGCGGACTGGAGCCGGCGCATACTCCGTCGTTGTTCGAACGGTTGCTGCGTCGCGCTGTGCTGGACTCGCCGTCGTTCACTATCCGAGGCGGTACCAATGAGGTGCTGCGCTCGGTCGCTGCCAAAGGTTTGTCATGAGCGACAACGAACTATATGGCCTGGCCGCCAAGCTGTTTGACGAGCACAGCCAGTGGCAGGATGTCGGCGACGCCGAAGCTACCGGTTGGGCTCAAAATCTATGGAACGCGTTGCAGCAGACCGGATTCAGTGACGTCCCCGTTCCGGAGGCGCTGGGCGGAGCCGGGGGCACCATTGCCGATGCGGTTCAGCTGCTCCGTGCCGCGGGAGCACACGCGGCGCCGGTTCCCCTGGCCGAGGCCGGACTGGTCGGTGGCTGGCTCCTGGCGTCTGCCGGTCTCGCGCTGCCCGAGGGTGTTCGCACGGTACTGCCACCTGCTGCCGCCGGGCGGCTCCGTCTCGACGGCGATCGCCTATTCGGTACGGCGCCTGCCGTGGCGTGGGGTCACCGCGCCGAGCATGTTGTCGGACTCGTCGACGGTGTCGTGGTGCTCGCGCCCGGACCAGCGGCACAGTCAGGCGGCCCGGCCGTCAGCCGCGGAGCCAACCTCGCCGATGAGCCACGTGACACCGTGACTTTCGATGGTGTGCCGGTAACCGCATGCGCCGCTGCGCCGAACGAGGTCACCGAACAATCGTTTTGGGAGCGCACCGCGCTGGGGCGTGCCGCGTTGATGGCCGGCGCAGTGAGTGCCATCGCGGCGATGACACTGCGCTACAGCCGCGAACGCGAGCAGTTCGGGCGCCCCATCGGTCGATTCCAGGCCGTGCAAGCCCATTTGGTCACCATCCACCAGCAGGCCACCGTGGTCGCGTCGGCTATCGAGGGTGCGGTCGTAGCGGTCGAACTCGGCGGGGGCGGCTTCGAAATCGCTTGCGCCAAAATGCTTGCCGACCGGGCCGCACAGCTGGTGACCGCGGCCGCTCATCAGACACATGGCGCTATCGGTATGACCAAGGAGTATCCGTTGCACTATCTCACCCGTCGACTCTGGGCCTGGCGAGATGAAGCCGGAGGGCATCATCGCTGGGCAGACCGGCTCGGGGCGGCCTTGGTCGCGTCCGGTCCCGACGCCCTGTACCCAGCCATCCAGTCCGGGTCCGAGGTGGTGCAGTGAAGCGACTGCAGCGCCCAGACGGGGTGAAGCTGGCTTTCGAGGTGCACAACCCGCAAGCGTCGGGTGTGCCGCTTTTTCTCACGCACGGTTTCGGCGCCACCGCGGGCATGTGGAATCCCAATATCGATGCCTTGAGCGTCGACCGACCAGTGATCGTCTGGGACCAGCGGGGCCACGGCAGCAGCGACGCACCCGACGAAATGGACGGCTACAGCGAGGAAATCAGCGTCGCCGACATGGCGGCCATTCTCGACGCCGCGGGTGCTGACCGGGCGGTGCTCGGCGGAATGTCCTTGGGCGGCTACCTATCCCTGGCCTTCCACCTCGTCCACCCGCGGCGGGTGGCCGCGCTGGTGCTGGTCGACACCGGGCCCGGCTACCGCAACGACGAGGCCCGCGACAAGTGGAACGCGTGGGTAGAACGACGCGCCCAAGAACTTGAGCGCGGCCGAACGCGCGCTGAAAGCTCGGCGGAACTCGCGCAGGCGGTGCACGAGAATCCCCAGGGACTGCCCCGCGCCGCGCGCGGTGTCATGGCTCAAAAGGACGCCCGCGTGATCACCTCGCTCGACAGCATCGCGGTGCCCACGTTGGTGATCGTCGGTGCTCAAGACACCGACTTCCTGGCCGCGGCCGACTACATGCACCGCCGCATCTCCACTGCCGGCAAGGTTGTTATCGACAACGCGGGGCATGCGGCAAATATGGACCAGCCCGAGACGTTCAATACCGCCGTGCGCGAACTATTGGAACAGCTGTGACCACTCGGGATGTCACCGTCGAATTCGCCGGCCACGTGGCCATGGTGGAGATCCATCGGCCCCCGAACAACTTCTTTGACACCGCTTTGATCAGGGGCATCGCCGACGCCTACGAGCGACTGGACGACGACGTCGAATGCCGGGCGATCGTGTTGTGTGCGGAGGGAAAACACTTCTGCGCCGGCGCCGACTTCTCCCAGCCCGCCGAGGAACGTTTGTCGCCCGGCGAGCTTTATGCTCAGGCCATTCGATTGTTCCGCAGCCGCAAGCCGGTTGTCGCCGCAGTACACGGCAGCGCGATCGGTGGCGGACTCGGGCTTGCCCTCAGCGCAGACTTCCGCGTGGCTGCACCCTCCTCGAAATTTGCGGCCAACTTCAGCCGGCTCGGGTTTCATCCCGGCTTCGGGATTACTGCCTCGTTGCCACGTGTCATTGGCGAGCAAAAAGCACTCGAGTGGATGCTCACCGGTGAGCGTTTCGGTGGTGAATTCGGCCACGCAGCAGGCTTGGTCGACGAATTGGCCGCCGACGGTGATGTGCGCCCGGCGGCGATTCGGTTCGCCGAGCGCATCGCCGCCTCGGCTCCCTTGGCGCTGACAAGCATCCGTGCCACCATGCGCGCCGGGCTCGCCGAGGCTGTCGCCGCGGCCACCGCGCGCGAGCTCGAAGAACAAACCCGACTACAGGCGACCGCCGACTTCCGCGAGGGCGTGGCTGCGGCGGCCCAGCGCCGCGCGCCGATGTTCACCGGTCGCTGAGGGGTGACCGGCCTCACGGCAAAGGTTCAGTGGCAACTCGGTATTATTTGATCGCCAGGCCGCGCCAGGACGAGAGGCCTGAACTCCCAGATCTTGACCGCTGTGGACGTTGAAGGAACTTCAGCACTATGCCCTGCAAGTTCTTTGTGGAGCTGCCGGGAATCGAACCCAGCCCAAAAATCTCGCTGACCTGGGGAAACCTCGAATTTGACGACGCGAAACGACGCGAAAGTACGCGAAAGTACCTGCGGATACGCGAGAGGTGTTGACGGCGTCAACACGACCAAGGCGGCGAACCTACCTTTTACTACAGGGCGGGTAATGCGGTCGGCCTCCGGGCAACCGTGACTTCGTGGGCGGCTCGGTCATTTCCGGGTCAACGGCCCTGGGCCAACCCAACGCTATCGACGCATCTCTCCGACAGTATTCGGCGATGAATCAGGACCCACCCGACCCGCCGGCGGGGATACGGCAGTCTGAAGTCCACACCGTCGGTCCTGGGGTGATCGGCGGCGCGGAACTTGTGAACCCGCTCTACGATCCGCCCGTACGACCTCCTTCCGAGGAGCAGCATCAGCCGAGGGCGCCTACGAGGGCATTGGTGCCAGCGACGATTGCCTCGAGTTGGGTCTGCGAGAGCGGGGCGAACAGTGCCGCCATCTGCGCGGTCGTCGCCGCTTCGGCCGCCGCCTTCTGGGCCTCGATCTCGGGGGTGTATTCGTCGATGTCCTCCTCGGAGAAACCGTGCATCTTGAAGTTGTCGAGGTCTCGGTTGAACTGACAGGCCGTGGCAGGCGAGAGCCCGGCGGCCTTCACCGCATCGGTGTGCACACCGCCGCGCAGCTCGCGCAACAGGATGGCGGCCCGGTAGGCCCGAGCGGCGGCCGTCGGCGCTGCCGGGGCTGAGCGGTAGCCATCGAACAACGGCCAGGAGCCCGAGGGAACCGTGGCGACGAGGGCGCCCACCGCGTCGGTGAACGCGCCGAGGGTGGCCGAATCCACTGCGGCGAAGGCATCCTCGGCATAGTCGTCAGCGGCACCGAGGTGGGCTGCCGCGATCGCGTCTTCACTGGCCAGGCTACGACCCTGGGTCACCACCGCGGCGATCATGCCGGGCTTGAAGAAGTAGAAGATGGCGTCGGCGGTCTCCGGGTCGACGCCACCGAGCATGGATGCTCGACCGGCAGCGTAGAGGGAGACGACGTCGAAGCCGATGGCTTCGCCCCGGGCGCTGGCTTGTTTGGAGAAGTAGAAGTTGGCCGCCAGGTCCCCGAGAGGGCCCGCGATGGTCGAGGCTGCGGTGGTTGCGTCCATCGCCCCAACCTAGCCAGGCTCC
>NZ_JBKQQD010000501.1:0-6414 GCF_052144515.1 Mycobacterium sp.
CCCATCTGCGGTAGGCTTTCGACCTGCTGCCGGTGCACTCGCCGGCGACCGGGCTGTGGCGCAGTTTGGTAGCGCACTTGACTGGGGGTCAAGTGGTCGCAGGTTCAAATCCTGTCAGCCCGACGCACGTCAGAGGGATTTTCGGCCAGGCGCAACCACCCAGATTTCAGCGCTTACCCCAGTTGTTACCCCAATTGGGGTAAGCTGCGCCGCCATGGGCACACGCACGGCCAACGGCATCGGCAATATCCGCAAGCGTCCCAACGGAACGTGGGAGATGCGACTGTCCTACCTCGACGGGGACGGCACCCTCAAGCGGGTGAGCGTCTACGGCAAGACTCAGCGCGAGGTACGCGACAAGGCGAAGGCCGTTCGTGACCGTGTCGACAATGGTGCACCCGCCAACGACGACAAGATGGCTCTTGCCGCCTGGATGGCGCGGTGGCGCGAAACCACCCTGGCAGCTTCGGATCGCAAGGAAGCAACCCGGTCGCTGTACGCATCGCTGAGCCGCAAACACATCGAGGCCGGGGTGATCGGCCCGGTACCGCTAGCCAAGTTGCGGCCGTCCGATGTTGAGAAGCTGATCCTGGCGCTACGGTCGGCCAAGCTGGCCGACTCAACCATCCGCAGCATCTACACCGTGCTGCGCCTGGGCCTGGACGGTGCCGTCCGTGATGGGCTACTGGCACGCAACCCTGCCGCCTCAGTGCAACGACCAGGCGTCGCACGCAAGGAAGCGGCACACCTTGACCCGCAACAAGTCACGCAGCTCCTGGCGGCTGCTGAAAGCTCCCGTTATCACACGGCGCTGCTGCTGATCGCCGCAACCGGCCTGCGGCGCGGGGAGGCGCTGGCGCTGCGATGGTCCGACGACGTGGACTTGGATGCCGGTACGCTCCGTGTGCGCGATACTGTGCAGCGCATCGACGGGGAAGCTGTCGACCGGCCCAGTCAAGACAGACCGCTCTCGTCGCACGATCCCACTCTCACCGGCCCTGGTCGCCCTGCTGCGCCGCCACCGCGTCACCCAACTAGAGGAACGCATGCGGGCAGCCAACCAGTGGGCAGACACCGGCCTGGTGTTCACGACCGATCTGGGGCGCGTTGTCGAACCGCGAAACCTACTGCGGGTAGTTGAGGCTGCGGCCAAACGTATCGGCGCGGACAAGGTCGGGGCGCACACGCTGCGGCACTCAGCCGCGACAGCGTGGCTCGAAGCCGGGGTGCATATCCGGCAAGTCTCCGACCTGCTCGGGCACTCCTCCGTGGCAATCACCGGGGACGTGTACGGGCACGGGTCGGATCAGTCGGCGCGTGCAGCAGTCGACGGCCTGAGTGGAGTGCTCGGCCTCTAGGCGGCCGTCAGGGATGCGACGAACGCGTCAACGGACGCCTGGGTGATGAACGCACGGCGACCGATCTTGACGCGCTGAATGCTGCCGGTGTCGATGAGCTTATAAAGCAGGGTGAGGCCGATGCCGCCTAGCGCCGCCAGGGCTTGGGGGAGGCTGAGCAGCGATTGCTCCCGTTTGAGCGGTTCGTTCATTCCACCCTGATGGTCCTTACGCCGGAAGCCGTGTTCGTGCCGCTGTGCGCTACTCACGGCTCTAACAGAAGCACGCCGCTGAGGGCGTGAAACTGGTGCGAGGTCAGGGCCGTAATCGGCTGCCGTGTCGGTAGTCGCTGCGGTCATGGCTCATAGAGAAGCACACGATTCGGGGCGTGGAACGGGAAAGCGGGCCTCAGTTGACCCCTGTTGACATTTCGTATTGCGTCGGCTGCCAGAGTCTTTCGTTTGTCTACGGGCGACCCAGGGGCCAGGAATGGCCGTCCCGGCCAAAAGTGTGAGCTTAATCTCGCCGGAGCGTGCAGCGGGTCGCGGAACCAATACCGGGTGTGACCGAGCGACCCATTTTCACCAGTTGTGCCAGTTATGCCAGTTATGCCAGTCATGCCAACGTTGGCACAACTGGCACAGCTCAACGGTTTTCGTCCAGTTTCACGCTCGCTTTCGTGTGCAATGCTTGGTAAGTGATCGCAAGGCCTGCCTTTGTACCGCTGATTGTAGCGATCTGTGTGATACACTTAGAGCAGAGGACGAGACGGTATGTCTCCCTGGCGAATCCGCCGATCTACTCGTTTCCACCTTGGGGCAGAACCATGACTGATGAACGGCTTAACAAGCACGCCGCAGCCGAATACCTGAGCAGGACAGTGCCTGTCAGCCCGCGCACTCTCGACGCCTGGCGTGGTGCCGACAAGGGGCCATGCAGCCACAAGATCGCTGGGCGAGTCTTCTGGTTTAAGAGCGACTTGGACCAGTGGCTAACTGCAGAGTTCAGCAGCACTGCACGCGGTGGCGTGCGGTGACAGTATCACCGCAGTACTACATCACCGAATCCCCTTGGCTTATGAGCATCCAAATCGGGTGGGAGGAGAAAATATACAACACCGATCTGCCCTACTGGATGCGCGTCTTCGCCGTCGCTATGGCACGCAGCGAGCCGAACCTACACACTCAACTGCAGCCGGGAGAACTCGCGAGTCTGCTGGGCAAGCCGCAGCTCGACGGGACGCTCAAGCCAGTGGACCGCAGGGACTTGAACGACTACGTCAAGAAAGCCGTCAAGCTGCAGCTCCTGGATGAAACCTCAAGCGTCCGTTGCCTAGTCCTCCCGGCCTCCACTGCTGCTTGTCGGCGTCGGGGATACAACAAGCCGTGCCAGTACCACACGGGCGAGTCCTCAAAGATCAAGCGTCCGCTGGCGATCAAACAACCAGCTCTAACTCCTGTAAAGAGAGCTAATAGCAACGATGCGTTGCCGCATGTCACAAGCTGGGCTGTCGGGCAAGATACCCGACACTGTCGGGTCAAAACCAACCCCACTCCAGGATCGCGGGACATCTTGATGGTGAAGACGCAGGAAGCAGAAGTAGCGATAGCGTGAGCACAGCCCATATTCGAAGCGCGGAATGCCCACTCTGCCAGCGTCACATCTCCCTGCTGCGCGACGGCACATTCCGCCAGCATGGCCCCAAGAGTGACCAGTGCCTCGGTACGTACCGCACACCAGAGAGCGCCGCAACACTGATCCTGCCGCCGCTCAACGAGGACCAGCTCGCCATGATGAGCGAGTGCTGGCGGATCGGTGACTGGCGTCCCATCGAATTAGAGTTCGGCATTGTGTGCCCGCAGTACAACCTGCAGGGCAGGACGCCCGAGGAAGAACTGGGCGAACTGATCGGTGGCGTACGCCAATGGATCAGCACGCTGGTTGAACTGGCACATTCTCACGCTGCCAGGCGGGTGCCATGACCGCCGCAGACTGCACCGGCCCGTCCGCGCCAACCATCAACGTGCTGCCCGCCGAGGTCAACGCCGACATCGCCGGGAGGTCTGGTCGACCTCTACGCCGACGACAACGCCCCCACACTGCGCCAATTTGCATGGCGCGACTGAAACTTGCCGGAGAGAGCGCTGATCACACGCAGAACGTATCCGGGCGCTAGGGCAGTCGGGTACCCCCCCAGGCGATCCAAGATAGGCGGAAACCATGGCATGCAAGCAGACTGGCTGTGACCGGCGGGCACATTCCCGTGGCTGGTGCACAACGCACTACCGGCGGTGGCGTTCGGGCCAGCCTATGGACGCGCCTATTAGGCGCTACGCGAAGAGGGGCAGGCCGAAGCGGAAGAAGCCGTTCGCGGCTGAGTACGCGCTTCTGGCTGAGTTGGGACTGCGTCGCCGCTAGCGTCGCCCTTGGAGCCATCAGCGACCGTCATGAGTTCTTGGTATTCCATACCAGCAGCGCCATGACGGCCGAGGCCATCTCCTTGCCCGCCTGGAGGTCATCGTCGGGCGTGGGTCCGCGCCCATCCCAGCGAGCGAGTGCGTTGGTGAGTCTTTCGACAAGATCTGCGGGTGACTTGTGGTCCCGTGGTCTTCCTCTCAGTGGGGACCCATCATGCCGCCGCCCATCATGCCGCCGGGTCCCATCATGCCGCCGCAGCCCATCATCCCCTGCATCATTGCGGGCATTCCCTCGTTCACGAACCCACTAACCTCTCGGGCGTGTGCGCGGATGGTTTCCGTCAGGGCGGGATCATCGGCGGTTTCCTCGGCGATCACGCCCGTGGGTGTGATGGTCAGCTGGCGGCGGTAGCCGTTGGCATTTCGGAAGAGGGTAGGCAGAGTCTGGCTCATACAGGTGACCTCGACGCCCTGGTCGAGATGGGAGTACATGCTCGATACATGCGTATGGAGTTGCGCGGCGAGGTCCGGTGAACTCGATTGAGTGGTGGTACGGACGCCGCCGGGAATCTCCTCAACAGTGCGGCCGATCTCGCGATGCCGCATGAACATATCCATATAGAGGTTCATGTCCGCCATACCGACGCCCCCCATACACCCGTCGACGTTGGTGAGGCGGATACCTGTTGTGGGGGATTCCAAGATGCCGCGAAGGACATACCCCAGACCTAGGACACTGCCCGCTCCGAGTGCACCCAGCGCGGCGAGCGCCCCGCGCCGCGTCAACCTAGCCATCGTGGTCAGCGGTGTTCGTGCAGCAGCGTGACACGCCGCCGGTATTCGTCTTCATCTATCTCCCCGCGAGCGAAGCGTTCGGCGAGCACGTCCTCCGGACGCGACGGACCATAATTGGGAGGGCCGCTGGCGGTGTCGCGTGAACCGCCCACATAGCGGATGGCGAGGACGACGGCGGTGATCACTGCCGCCCAGAACAACACCATCACAGCGCCCATCAGAACCCAGCCGGCCCAGCCCCAGCCGTTCCCCCACATCCAGCCGTTGTACATCATCGCCGCATCCTCCGAACGCTTCCCTAGGCAACAACAGGTAACGTCAGGGTGCCCTCGGGCGGCGGCCTTTCCTAGGGCCGATAGCCCCTACCCTCGGGGGGTATGGGTGCGGCATCAAGGGAAAAATGACGGAAACACCTGAATCCAGGGTCGAACCGACCACCGTGACTGGGCAACCCCGGTACAACGACCGATATGACCGGCCTAGTCGGCTGAGTCAAGTCTTGGCATGGGTGGGCATCGTCGCCGGTGTCCTGTTCGTCGTCGCGGTGATCTTCTTCTCGGGGTTCTTCTTGGGCTGGTCCTCAGGCGGCCATCATGGCTGGCACCGGGGCTACGACGGCGACCGTAACGGCTGCTACAGCGGTCAGATGGGACCGGGCGGGATGATGGGACCGGGCGGAATGATGGGACCCGGCCAAATGGGGCCGGGTGGAACGATGGGACCGAGTCAGTCGCCAACAACGACGGCACCCAGCCCGCCGCGCCCGTAGCGCCAGCGGTGACTCAAAACGGCTTCAATGCCGTTGAGCGGGCGTTGCGCCATCAGACGTTCGGCACCCTGTCGACGCTGTCGGAGCAGGGTCGCCCGCATGCGACTGGTGTGGTCTACGCGGTGTCCCCGAAGGGCAAGCCCCTAATCCTCTACGTCACTACGAGGACGACTACCCGCAAGGTGCGAAACGTTCGGGCGCACCCCGACGTTGCGTTCGTAGTTCCGGTCTTCGGATGCTTCGCCGTAGCTCTGTCGCAGCCAGCTCTCGACCTGATGGCTACCCTTCGCGGGTAGAAATCCCTCCATCCGCCCGTCTCGAAAACGATGGGTTGATGCGACTGAGACTTCACGGCTGGCCGTGTGCTCGCTTCCTGGCTCAACGGCTCAATCGCTTGTCTTGAAAACCCATCTCATAACCGGTAGTATCAAAACCGGGAGCCTGATGGGATTATGAGACAAAGGAGCGCGATATGGCTATGATCGGGTACGCACGAGTCAGCACCACCGACCAGAATCCCCGACTTCAACTCGATGCACTGCGTGAGGCTGGGGCGACACGCGTCTTCACCGATCATGGCGTTAGCGGCTCAACGGCTTCCCGACCCGAGCTTGATGCCTGCCTCGACCATCTTCGCGAAGGCGATGTGTTCACCGTCTGGAAGCTCGACCGCCTCGGACGCAACACACAACACGTTCTCGCTGTCGTGGACCAGTTGACTTCCCGACGGATCGGATTCCGGAGCCTCACCGAAGGTCTACACACCGAAGGGCCGATGGGCAAAGCCATGCTCACCATCATGGCCGCCTTCGCCCAACTTGAACGCGACACCATGATGGAGCGGACCCGCGCCGGGCTGGCCGCTGCCGCAGCCAACGGGCGCAAGGGCGGACGCCCGCGCAAGGTCGACGACGCCGACGCTGCCAAAGCCCGTCAGCTCCGGGAGAAGGGCATCGCGGCCAGCGACATCGCGAAGATGCTGGGAGTCTCCCGCGCCACCGTCTACCGCTACCTCTCCGAGGCCCCGCCGCTCGTTGAGTGACTCCGGGCTGCTGCGCGACTCAAGTTCCGCGCCAGTTCGAGTGGTCGCGGGCAA
>NZ_JBKQQD010000502.1:0-5364 GCF_052144515.1 Mycobacterium sp.
GGAGCCTGGCTAGGTTGGGGCGATGGACGCAACCACCGCAGCCTCGACCATCGCGGGCCCTCTCGGGGACCTGGCGGCCAACTTCTACTTCTCCAAACAAGCCAGCGCCCGGGGCGAAGCCATCGGCCTCGACGTCGTCTCCCTCTACGCTGCCGGTCGAGCATCCATGCTCGGTGGCGTCGACCCGGAGACCGCCGACGCCACCTTCTACTTCTTCAAGCCCGGCATGATCGCCGCGGTGGTGACCCAGGGTCGCAGCCTGGCCAGTGAAGACGCGATCGCGACAGCCCACCTCGGTGCCGCTGACGACTACGCCGAGGCCGCCTTCGCCGCAGTGGATTCGGCCACCCTCGGCGCGTTCACCGACGCGGTGGGCGCCCTCGTCGCCACGGTTCCCTCGGGCTCCTGGCCGCTGTTCGACGGCTACCGCTCAGCCCCGGCAGCGCCGACGGCCGCCGCTCGGGCGTACCGGGCAGCCATCCTGTTGCGAGAGCTGCGCGGCGGTGTGCACACCGATGCGGTGAAGGCCGCCGGGCTCTCGCCTGCTACTGCCTGTCAGTTCAACCGAGACCTCGACAACTTCAAGAGGCATGGTCTCTCCGAGGAGGACATGGTCGAGTACACCCCCGAGGTCGAGGCCCAGAAGGCCGCGGCCGAAGCGGCAACGAACGCGCAGATGGCGGCACTGTTCGCCCCGCTCTCGCAGACCCAACTTGAGGCGATCGTCGCTGGCACGAATGCCCTCCTAGCCGCCCTCGGTTAACGCTGCTCTTTGACTGGACCCGGACCGGGGCCCGGGGGAAGCGGACCAACCGCGACAACGTCCTATGCTGCCGGCAGGCAAAACCTGCACGCGCCCGTATCTTTTGCGTTCTCGAAATAGACGACATACGAGAGTCTCAAAAGTTTGTGTCGGTGTCACCCGTAGGACTTAACTCCGGTCAGGTAATTGCCGTTGAGATCGGTTCGGGCGCTTTGGGTTACACCGCCGTCGGTGAGCGATTCAGTATCGCCCAGCGGATGGAGTCGGCGCCGCCGCCAGGGCGCCCAGCTTCCCGTAGCGTGTTGTACGTCGGTCGTCGTTCGGAGAGGGGCGGTGGTGTAGGTGAGTACCGTTACCTGGCGGCGGGTCATGATCGCTCTGGCCGTCGTGACAGTCCTGACCTCCGTTGTCGTAGTCGTTGTGCGGGTTTTAAGGCATCCGGCTGTGGGTTCGGCACCTGCAGCCCCTCCGGCAGCCACATCCGCGTCGCCACCTGTTATGTCCACTTCGGCTTTGACCGCGCCGCAGGCCCCGCCACCGCCCGGGTTTCCGGATCTCAATGGGTTCACTGACGTGTCGCAGGATCATGTTGTGTCCCGCTATTACGCCTTGGCAACATTTACGAGCCCAACGGGCTTGCAGTGTGCAATGTGGAGCAGCCGTGGAGATACGGCAGCATTCTGCTTCGGGGCGATCCCTGGCCTCGACCGTCCAGCGAACCAGGTTTACGCGGGGGACTATAAGACATATTTCGACCAGAACAGGCCTCCCGACACAGACAAGCTCAACGGGAAACCCTTGGCATCACGCGAGAAGGTGATCTTAGGCGCCGGAGGAAACTTGATGGGCGGCGACCAGATCACCTGCGGTGTACAAGACGTTGTAGTCGCGTGCATGTTAATCAGGGGATTCCGCCAGAACCACGGCGACGACACCGCCCAACGGCACGGCTTCGTCCTAGACCCACAGCGAAGCTGGACGTTTTAAGCACGTGGCCCGCGCCGCTGCCGTTGGCGGCCAACGATATTGGTCGCAAAAGTCAATTTTCAGGTGACCCCGGATGGTGTTCATTATCGGCTGCTGCGATTGTGCCATTCCGTCTCGTATTGCGAATTGATCCACTACATTGACGCCTACTTGTTGAGCCACCAACCAGGGAACGGGATCACAATGCCCGAAAAGAAGCCACCGAAGAAGGTCCCATCAGCAGGGCGGACGAGTGCCGGATCGAAGCACACGCCACGGAAACGTGCCGCCAAACGCCCACCACCAGCACCCAAGTCAGGTGCCCGCCCTGCCCGGCCAGCAGTGCTCGCTGCGGCCCTGCAGGCGCTGGCACTGCCACAGCTGCCACAGCCCGCACCAGGGCAGGCCATCAACCTCGGGCCCATCGATGGCCCTGCATGTCCGGCCCGGCACCCTTAACAGCAACCCAATCCAGTTCGACGGCTCGTTTGGCCAGAATGGCACCCTCTACGCCGAGCCCCCGCCTCCCGTCGCAGGCGGTAGTCAATTGCCAGCCGGTACCGTCCAGGTCTTCGGCATCGACTACGCCTTGGTGACAAGGACGGCCAACCTTCAACCCATCGATACGCGACTGGTACAAATCAACTCCAACGGGCCGGGGTGGCCGACCGTTCCTGGGTCCTTGCGGGACGCAGCCAGCTGGCAGGACGGCAACGAAACACAGATCAGCGGCTACCAGGATCCCGACGGTTCGGTGTATATCGTCGCCGACGGGTTCGCCCGCGATCACAGCGTGTGGCTCTATCACTGCCCTGCGGAGAGCTTCACGGACCGGAATACATGGTGGGCCTGGGGAATCGGGGACGACGGCAATTGGGCTTGGAATGTGGCCCCGACACCTCTTAGCGATGACCTCTTCGGCGAGCTAAGCCTCCGCTTGATCGAAAACATGAAAGTATTGTCCGGGTTCAACGCGACCACGGGGAATGTCGAGGTCCGGGTGACTGACGACGTGACGCAAGTGTTGGCGCCGGAAACACCAGTGACGGTAGTCGCGACCCAAGAAACCGTTCCGCAAAACTACGGCGGCTACATCGTTCCCGGCTCCACCCTAGACCAGGCCATCATTTTAGTGAGTCAGTGGAATACCACCACGAACGATCCCTACAACGTGCAACAGTTCGTCGTCAATCTCAATCGCTGATACAGCTGATCGAGGAAGCGTTTAGCTCGCGTTAGAAGCGTGAGCGCGGCCACCGTCAATGCTGACGAGCAGGGGCCCCAACAGCCTATGCCGCCTCCGACTTCACTATGTTCCGTCCACAACGATGCGCGTGGGGTACGCCGGTCGCGCAGCAGGTGAAATTGGCGAGTCTCAAAACTCTGTATCGGAATCACCGTAATCGCCGACGGCCCCCTCTTGGAAGAGTGCAACGGCCTATCCTTAGAGAACCTTGGAGACGCCGGGGCCGGATTGGCGGAGGGTCGGGTGACGGCCATAGCAGCGTGCCGAGCGTGTGGCACCGAGCCTTTAGAGAACGCCCGGTTTTGCCACGTCTGCGGCTCACCAATCCAAGACGGCGATACCCGCGCGGAGTACAAGCAGGTGACGGTGCTGTTCGCCGATGTCGTCCATTCGATGAACATCGCCGCGACCGTCGGGGCGGAGCGGCTGCGCGAGATCATGGCCGAACTCGTCAACATCACGACAGCGGTGGTGCAGCACTGCGGCGGCATGGTGGACAAGTTCACCGGCGACGGCATCATGGCGGTGTTCGGCGCACCGGTTGCGATAGAGGACCACGCGGTCCGCGCTTGTCGTGCGGCGCTGGGCATTCAAGATGCGACCGTCCGACTGGCCGCTGAGGTCAAAGACCGCGACGGTATCGACCTGCGGTTGCGTGTTGGTCTCAATTCCGGTCAAGTCATCGCTGGCGAAGTCGGCTCAACGTCGTTGGGCTACACTGCGATCGGCGAACAAGTGGGTATGGCGCAACGGATGGAATCGGTCGCTCCGCCCGGTGGAGTGATGGTGAGTGCGTCGACTGCTCGGCTGGTCGAAGACGCGGTCGCGCTCGGCGCGGCTGAGCTTGTCCACATCAAAGGCACCGATCGAGCCATCCACGCCCAACGGTTGCTGAGCATTTCGGAAGAGCGTCGCCCTGTTGGCCGTGCTGAGTCGAAGCTGGTGGGTCGCCGGTGGGAAATGTCCGCCGTAGAGGGCTTGTTGGACCGCGCACTCGGTGGACATGGCGCTGTGGTTGAGGTGGTGGGCGAACCCGGCATCGGCAAGAGCCGTCTGGTGCGCGAGGTCGCCGCGATGGCAGCGGTCCGGGATGTGGGGGTGTTCAGCGCCTTCTGTGAGTCACACACCAGCCAGGTCCCATTCCATGCCATGGCGCGTCTGCTGCGGGCGGCCACCGGCGTCGAGGGCCTTGACGGGCAGGCGGCCCGCGCCCGAGTGCGAGACCAAATTCCAGACGCAGACCCCGAGGACGCGCTGCTACTTGATGACCTGCTCGGCATTGCCGACCCGAGCACTGCCATACCGGCGATTGATCCCGATGCGCGTCGGCGGCGGTTGGCCGCGCTGGTGAACGCCGCCAGTTTGTCCCGCCAACGCCCGGTGGTCTATGTCGTTGAGGACGCCCACTGGATCGATGAGGTCAGCGAGTCGATGGTGACCGATTTCCTTGCGGTGATCCCGCAGACGCCCTCGCTGGTGCTGGTCACCTACCGACCCGAATATCACGGCGCGTTGACCCGAGTGGCCGAAGCTCACACCGTAGCCCTTGCGCCGCTGAGTGATTCAGATGCGGCAGTACTAGTCGCAGATCTGCTCGGCCCCGACCCGTCGGTTGATGCGCTGGGCCAGAGAGTCGCCGAGCGGGCTGCCGGTAATCCGTTTTTCGCCGAGGAGTTGGTGCGCGATCTTGCCGAGCGCGGTGTGCTGCGTGGGGAGCCCGGTGCCTTCACGTCGGTGGCAAAGGTTAGCGAGGTGAGCGTGCCTGCCACGTTGCAGGCGACTATTGCCGCGCGCATCGACCGGCTCGATCCGAAAGCCAAGCGCACGCTGAGCGCGGCGGCGGTCGTCGGCTCGCGGTTCGGTCTCGACCTACTCACGGTGCTGGGTGTTGAGCCGGTGATTGCTGACTTGGTGGCAGCCCAGCTCATCGACCAGGTCGGGTTCACTGAACAACCGGAGTATGTCTTTCACCATCCGCTCATTCGTGCGGTGGCCTATGAGGCCCAGCTCAAATCGGATCGTGCCGAGCTGCACCGGCGGCTGGCCGTCGCGATCGAAACCCGCGAGCCGGAATCGGCCGACCAGAATGCGGCGCTCATCGCTGAACATCTGGAGGCCGCCGGTGATTTGTACGCCGCCTACGGCTGGCACAAGCGGGCCGCCGCATGGGCGACCAACCGCGACATCGCGACGGCGCGGCTGAGTTGGGAGCGCGCCCAGAAGATCGCCGACGCCCTACCCGCCGACGACCTCAACCGGACCGCCATGCGCATCGCCCCGCGCACCATGCTGTGCGGGACCGCCTGGCGAGTGCATGTGAATGTAACCGGGGATCGCTTTGACGAGTTGCGTGAGTTGTGCGCTGCCGCCGGGGACAAGGCGTCACTGG
>NZ_JBKQQD010000503.1:0-4457 GCF_052144515.1 Mycobacterium sp.
CCACGTCCAAGGGTGGACCACCACCCATCGCACCGACATCACCGACCTCACCCTGGCCTGCGGCCCGGATAACCGGCTCGTTGAGAAGGGCTGGACCACCCGCAAAAACGCCAAAGGCGACACCGAAGCGTTCCACCGTCAACAAACGTTATACTTGGCGGCATGACCGCAACCATCGCTGCCGCCTCGACCACCCGAAACGCTGCTGACAGCAAATCGAAACGACTAGGGCGGCAACAGGTTTCACACCGCGCGGCCATCTATGTCCGCATCAGCCTCGACAGCACCGGCGAGGGTCTTGGCGTCGCCCGGCAGGAGGAGGACGCCCGCGCGATCATCGAGCAGCGCGGCTGGACGCTGGCCGGGGTCTACTCCGACAACTCGATCTCGGCCAGCGACTCGCGCAAGCACCGGCCCCGCTACGCCGACATGCAGCGCGACTACGCCGAGGGGTTGTTCGACGCCCTGGTGGTCTGGGACTTGGACCGGCTGACCCGTCAGCCTCGCCAGCTTGAGGACTGGATCGACGCCGCCGAGGGTCGCGGTCTGGCGCTGGTGACGACCAACGGTGAGGCCGACCTGACCACCGACGGCGGGCGCATGTACGCACGGATCAAGCTCGCGGTCGCCCGGGCCGAGATCGAGCGGAAGTCGGCCCGGCACAAGCGTGCCCTCCAGCAGCATGCCAAGGCCGGGAAGGTGCCGCACGGACCCCGGCTGTTCGGCTACACCGCCGGCGGGAACATCGAGCCGAAGGAGTCGGTGATCGTCACCGACGTCTTCGAGAGGTTCTACGCGGGCGAGTCGCTGCGGTCGCTGGCGCGGATGCTGGAGGACAAGAAGGTGCCGACCCGCAGCGGTCGCCCGTGGAACACCCGCACGGTGCGCGACATGCTCACCAACGCCCGCTATGCGGGGTGGGCGGTGTACCAGGGCGAGATCGCCACCGACAACGACGGCAACCTGGTGCGCGGGAAGTGGGAGCCGCTGATCGGCGAGGACACCTTCGACGTGATCCAGGCCCGGCTGTCGGACCCGTCACGTAAGACCAACCGGGTGGGAACCGACCGGCGCTACCTCGGGTCAAGTCTGTATCTGTGCGCCGAGTGCGACGGTCTGATCAAGACCGTCAACGGCGGCAAGTACTTCTGCTCCGGCCACGTCATCCGCGAGCACCGCCACGTCGATCAGTTCGTCATCGACGTGATCGCCGAGCGGCTGAGCCGCAAGGACTTCGAGAAGCTGCTCGCCCCGGTCGGAAACGACATGAAGCCCGTAGTCGAGCAGTCCAAACAACTGCGCGCCCGGCTGGCCAAGATCGACAATGAGTACGACGAGGGGATCATCGACGGTCGCCGCTGGCGCTCCGCCAAGGAGAAGGTACAGGCCAAGCTCCGCGAGATCGACAAGAAGCTGGCCACCCGCAAGGGCGGCGCGGCGCTGGGCAAGATCGCCGAGGCCCCCGATCCGGCCCAGGCGTTCCGCGAGGCGTCGCTGATGGGACAGCGGGCCGTGATCGACGCGCTGTGCACCGTCCGGCTGCGCCGGGCCGGCAAGGGCCGATTGAAGCGGGACCTCTCAGGCCGGGAGGTCATCGACCCCGCCAGTGTCGTCATCGACTGGCGGCGGTGATGATCAGGTCGTTGAACGAAAATAGCCTGTCTGCCGGCCAGAAACGCACCGGACAGACAGGCTATTCGTTGGATGCTTTTTATAGCGTGATCATGTCTGACGGCTTCGGAAGCAGTGTCTGGATGAGCATCGCCAACCGTCGCCGCCCGGCGTCGCCGCTGAATGCGGATGCAACTGATCCCGTGCGCCAATAGTCCGCGCCGTCCACCGATAATTGGTTGCCCTCGACAACCGCAGTACCCTGAAGGCCCGGCAGATCGATCATTACCTCGGCGTATGAATCGGGATCGCCGAGTTTCATACCGCGGGAACGAATCACCTCGATCACCTGAGGCAAAACTTTGTGCAAAGCCACGGAGCCCTGACCCTTCTGGATCTGGTAATCCTCGGGATTTTCGAAAGCCTCTGGCAGAACGATCTGAATGCCGCGCCAATACGCATTGATGATGCTGGCGATCATTGCCGGGTCGGCGCGCTTCAGCAACGGCATATCGAGCACGGGCTTGAGCGAACGAACGAACTGGGGCATAGGCATAATGACGCCGTCACCCCTGCGCTTGCGCACGTTGGCGAGTTGGAAGCGGTCCTTCCACGGCCCATCCAGTAGTTGCAGCTCCTTCATTACCGCTTGCCCCCGCGTGATCCAGTCACGATCTGCGCCTGCGAGAGCATCGCGCAGATCAGGGTCGTCCTCGGCCATCCTGCTTAGCAGAGTGAACGCCAAGTTGGTGCTCACGTTTTTCGCGTTGGTGTTGACCTCGTAGAACTCTTTCATCTCCGCCGCGGTGTCCAGTCCCATTGTCAGGCTGATCGGTGCAGGGAAGTCGTCGAAGCTGGCCTCCGACTTGAGAAGTTGCATAAGCCCAGCGCGACGGTGCTGTCCGTCATAGACCCAGAGCTTGAGGTCGGCATCGAACTCGATGTAACCCACGCCCGCCCAGTTCGAGCCCGACTCGATGGCATCTTCGAAGTTCACCTGCTCGTCGGCGGCCCCGTTGACAAACACCTTCACCGAGGGCCAGTCGTCCTCCCTGATGTTGAGCAACAGCGAATTCGGCATCCGGCCACCGGATTTGTAGTAGTCGGCGGCCTGTTTGACCCGCGCCGTAACCAACGACCGCTGGTATCCGCGGTCCGCTTCGTTGTCGTGGACGTCAACCTCGCCCTGGTCATTCAGCAACTGCGGGGTGACGAATCCTTGCAACATCGGCGTTCCCCGCTGGACCGCGAGGGCCCCGTTTAATCGGACTTTTGACACTTGAACCCTCTCGGTAGGCAGATCTGTGACTCAGATCTGATTTATAAGATCTGAAGATAGTGCGGCGTCTCCAATGTGTCAACAGATCTAAAACGCAGATCTTAGAATTCAGATCTCGCTATCGGATCGGTCAACGGCGATCCACCCCCGGCGCAGATTTCGACGGCAGGTAGCCCGAAATCGGGGTGATCCCGGCGCGTTCGCGCACCCGGCGCTCAAGGTCCACCGGCGAGACGATGCGAATCTGCTGCCTGGCGGCGTGCACCAGCACGTCATGGGCGACCACCAGCGCGGCCAGCGCGTCGGGCTGGTGCTGACCGGCCTGCCAAGTCACCGCCGCCTCCTCACGGGCCGGTTGGCCCGTCGGTGTGTCCTCGTTACGGTGGAGGCCGTGCCGAAGCGCAAGCAGGTCTACAAGATCACCTATCCCAACGGGAAGATCTACGTCGGTATGGACCTCACCGGCGCAATTTCCTACTTCGGCAGTCCCAGCGCCAAAGAACGGATCGCCGCCGACCTGGCAGAGCATCGCCTAGACCTGACCGCCCGCAAGCAGATCCTCTGGGAATCCGAGACAGCGACCGACGCGGAGGTCCGCGCAATGGAGATCAAGCTGATTCGGGAGACCGGAGCGAACAATCCTGCCATCGGCTACAACCTCACACCACGGTGGTCCGGTCCGTGACGGAACAGCGTTCCACCGCTGTCGAGGACAGCACTACTCGACGCCCCGGCTCTCCCACTCGCCGAAAGTTCCTTCCGCAGAAATCCACTCTCGACGGCCATTGCAGGACCGCCCAAGGGCGACGGCACCGGCAGTCGATGGGGAGGGAAAGACGATGTTGCGGGTCACGCGGCCAGTCCCCGCTTCGACGGCTATGGCACCGTTGGCGACCAGTTGCTCATGCTGGGCTCGATAGGAGGCGTAAGCCTTCATGGTGCTCTGCGCTTTGCCGACGCCATGCCAGGAGGCGACCACGAACGAACCGGCGAGCATGGTGAACTCCCCGTCGATCTGTTGCGCCTGAGCATCAACGCCGAGCTTGGGGTGGCTGAGCCGAAAGATCGGTGATGTGGTCGCCTCAGCGGGCGCGGGAATCGGGGAGGTGGGCTGCGGAACCCGAATGGCGTTGACGCCGAGCACCGGCAGGACGATCTGCAGTTGGGACACGAAATAGTCCATGTCCGACTTATCCGCCTCGGGCAAGGCCGGGAGAGTGGGGCCAGTGCTGTTGTCAAGGGTGACCCGGCCAGCCTGCGTCGCCAGGGAGACGAGCTTGGACTCCAAGTAGCGGCCATGGGCTTTGGTGAGGTTGGCGTCCTTCGACGTGATGACGACAACCCGATCCCAGAACTCCTTTTTGCGCTGGTGATCGCGTAGCCGGTCGGCCACGATATCGGCCTCACCGATGTAGCAGCGGGTGTTGCCGACGGCTTCTTCGTCGTCACCCAGCAGCAAGTAGGCTCCGGTGCGTTGTGCCTCATCCCGTGTAAGAAGATCCGCCAGGTCCGAGCGGCGGGCCGACAACACATGGCCGGTCCAGTTGGTGATCTCAGCGGTTGTCAA
>NZ_JBKQQD010000504.1:0-9903 GCF_052144515.1 Mycobacterium sp.
GGTACCCTCAAAGTCCGATGGAGGCGTGCCAGAGCGGCCGAATGGGGCTCACTGCTAATGAGTTGTCCCCCTCAAAGGGGACCGGAGGTTCAAATCCTCTCGCCTCCGCGGAGTTGTTTGACGGACATAACTGAAGACAAGCGCCCGTAGCTCAACGGATAGAGCATCTGACTACGGATCAGAAGGTTGGGGGTTCGAATCCCTTCGGGCGCGCTTTTTACCAGCGACAACACGCTGAGCCCGTGTCAGCCTCCGGGAAGATTGTCACGAATTGTCACAATCCGCGCCAAACTATGCGCGCCCTCGGCGAGCGCGTCGGGCTGGGAGTGCACGTAGGTGCGCATCGTGAACGCCACGTCGGCATGGCCGAGCCACGCTGCGATCACCGCGGGCGGGACGCCTTGCAGGTGCATGGTGGTGCCGCAAGTGTGCCGCGCGTCGTGCAGCCGGATATGCGGCACGCCCGCGGCAGCGACCGCCTTAGTCCACATCTTGGAGAGGGTGTCGGGGTGGTAGGGCTCGCCGGCCTCGTTGCACACCACGTAACCATCGTCTCGATAAGCGGCGCCCAATGCGAGCTGCTCCTCCGCCTGGCGTTTGCGCGCAGCCTTCAGTTCAGCGCGCAGCGGATCGGGGATCGGAAGGGTCCGCTCCGAGTCTTCCGACTTGGCGTCATCCTGCTCAATGGCCTTACCGTCCACGCTGATGCGCGTCGGCCCGATGGTCAATGTCCGGGCCTCAAGGTCGACGTTGGTCCACCGCAGCCCGCCAATCTCACCGCGGCGCAGCCCGCACAGGGCCAGGTGCCAGGCATGGCGATTGCGGTCCTTCCGGATCGCTCGTAGCACGCACTCCACCTGTGCCGGAGTGTAGGTGGCGAACTTTTTCGGCTTGCCGGGCACGCGGTCGACGTCCTCCACGATGTTCCGGACGACCTTGCCTTCCTTGACAAGCTGCTTGAAGACCTGGGAAAGGGCGACGAGCATGTAGTTGCACGATCGAGCCCCCCATTTACGACGTGTCCCTTCCCCTTTCGCGCGGGCCACCGAACCGTCACGCAGGCGCTGGATGAGTTCGTCGATGTCGCGGCGAGTGAGCTTTTGGACTGAGAGATGTCCTAGCTCGGAACGCACCGGTGCGAGCACCCCGGTATAGCCGGATTTACTCTTGGCTTTGATGCCATGGCGGGACAAGAGCCAGTCCTCGATTGCCTTGTCGACCGTGAGCGCCTTGTCGTGCACATACGTCCCCCTGGCGACGTCGCCGCGGATCTCATCAAGTGCCTTGCGGGCGCCATGCTCTTTGGTGTAACGCTTTCGGAGCTGCTTGCGTTTCCCGTCGACGATTCCTACGTCGACTGTCAGTTGGTACCGCACGACCGGTCGCCCGCCAGCGCGGCGGGTCAGTTCGATGCGTTTGATTTGCGGTGGTAGCTGGCGGCGCTCAACCATCGGTCACAACGGCACAGGTAGGAGAACCGTGTACATGGCACCGGCGCAGCTGTTTTCGCCTTCCACCGACGATTCCGGTGTCCACGGCCACTTGGTAAGGCACGACGGGCTTGCCGTCGGCGCGCCGTGCCAGCTCGACACGCCGAATCTGTGGGGGAGCTGACGACGCTCAGCCATGCTCAGTCACTCGCCGGAGCTTGGGCTGATATCACGATGCTGCTTCTGTGTGTTCTGCGATGAAGCGATTGATCTCGGCGGTGCTAACACGCCGAGAGGCGCAAACCCTTACCCAACGTAACTCACCAGCATCGAATAGTCGATAGATCGACGACCGACTTATGCGCAAAAAGGCGGCCGCTTCCGGGATGGTCAGCAGCAAGGCGGGATTCGCGGCCACGCTGGCGTTATGCGTCCGATTTGGATCGTGCTCTACGGCGAATTCGGCCGAATTCATCGCGTTACGCTCCACTCTTAGATCAGATGTTCGGCCGTCAGATTATTGCTGCATCTGCCGACCGCGCCGCCGAGAGGACGCCGCGGCTTCGCTTCTGTTGGTGAGGGTGACGGCGACCGTCCGCGATCGTTCGAGTTGACACTCGCTGCGCCACTCCGCGCTGTTAGGCCCTGCATCACCTGAACGTAAGTACAAGGTGGAGGTTTCGTCTACCAGAGACGCCCGATTCGTTAGGCAAGAGCCTCAAATTTGTTGAAATTCAACATTTGTCGCCATGGCGTGTGGACAAAACCCTATCCGCTAGAGCGTGCCGAGATAGTCGATACGGTCGATGGCCTCGAGGTCGGTTCGTATCCGCGGTATAAGTGCTGGGGTCAATCGTGCCACCCCCGACTCCCGCAGCAGCAGTTGCGTTTCCGATGCGCATTGTACGAATAGTGTGTCTCGCGCCGATGCGGTTCGGATTGCCTCAGCTCTTTCATGGTCTCCGAACGCTTCGCACACCGCTGCGGTGGCGAGTCGCATTTGAACGATGGAGAGCTCCAACGCATCTGATAGAGCATCCGCCGCGACGCCAGCATCCGGCGGCAGGTGCGCTGGGTCGAGGTTGTGTAGAGCTTCCCACTCGACCATGGCTTTAGCCTGTGCTGCATCGATCAGCTCGCACAGCCTGTGGTAGAGGCTTGCAGGACGTATTGCCCGCCTGCCATCGATGAGCACATGTTCACGGTCGCTGTCGGCTAAACCTCGAGGTTCTTCCGCTCCCGCTGTGCCCGTTCGGGTCGGGCTTTCGTTTGGACCCACGCACTGCCTTGGGGGCTGCGGTCATCGACTGAATGTTCATGGCCGCACGATATGACCGCCGGCGGGCCCCTCTCCACCGTCGTTACCAACCTCGCCCCCAGGGTCTCCCACGCCTCACAGATCCACCACCGGCGGCACTACCGTCGCGCTCCCCATGAGGACCATCGCCGAACAATCTCACCGTCACGGCAGACACTGGAAAAGCCGCCCACCAAACACCACACACCTCTTGCATTAAGGTCTCGGATCGACAACGCAATTACGTCCGTATGTAATTACGTAGGTCACGCTAAACTACTGTTGTGGACTGTTTTTGCCCCAGGTGCGGTGCTGAAGTGCGCAGGCAGCAGTGGCCGCCCCGGCCCGGACGCCCACCCATCTGGTGCTCGCAGCGGTGCCGGCGAGCTGCCTATGAGGAACGTCGTGCCGCCAAGAACGGCGCCGTCGGTGTGCGTATCGAGGTCAGAGAGAAGCCCGTCGAGAGGATCGTGGAACGCGTCCGCGTCGAGACCACGATCGCGCAGCCTGCGGCCGCAGACGCCGCAGCGATTGTTCTTCGGTCTCCGCGCGCGTGTCGCACCGTGCTGGAGGCGCTGGCAGCCGACGCCGCCGCCGGACGTTTAGACGCCGGCGCTCACGCGCCTACCCTCCGCGCGGCCACCGAGCTGCTGCGCGCCCTGCGCCGCGCCCGGCTGATCGCGGAATAGACGGGCGACCCTGGGCGCCGCATCGCGTCGACGCGACAAGCGCGCCGCGCGTACTCGTTCACGCGGCAGGAGTGCGTTTTGCGGTAGCCATCAAGCGCGTGCGTGCGCTGCGTCATCAGCAGTGTCGACGCGCGTCCTGAGTCGTGGCTGCGTCCGCGACAATCGGGTCCAGGCGATTCCTCCCTTGCTGGCCGGGGTGAAGAACCGTTGTCTGCGTTCGCGTCGGCGTCCACTCGAAGGCGCGCGGTTGGAGAATACGTACGCGCACGAGGGTCGCGAGGGAGACCGTCAGCGGTTCGCGCTTGACGGCAGCGCGGACACGCGAACTGGCGTCAGTGCGATTGCGAGGGCTCGGGGGTCTTCGCCGATGTGGTCTGCTGCAGCGCGTCCCAGGCCGCGTGGGAGTTGTCGGCCACGGTGCTCACGTGGTGGGAGTAGGCGTCGATTGCGCGGTACTGGTCGTCAAGATCATCGGCGTCGAGCACGTTGCCCGTCCACCTCAGCGCGCAGTTCCGCCGCTGTGCACACCGGGCCGACATAGTCTGGCACGCAGACGAACTCATACAACGACGCATCCAATCGGTTAGGATCGCTGGCCAGCCAGTCGCTGAAGAACGCCAGCAACTCGCCCAGCTCGACCGCCTCGCCAGCGTCAAGACCCCGAAAGGGACCAATACGAGGTTCCGCCACGGACCCCAAGCCTACCCAACCGCCAGGCAAGCAAAGCAGGCCCAACACGCCAAACGCCCCGCGAAGACATGGGGTGGGGCCAATCCGCCCCGTCACACCGGGGCCACTTCAAGTTGACATTGCGAAAAGTCCACGCTGATGGACGCAGCCTCGATGAGGCCAGCCTGGCGCGGGCGCAATCGCTGGTCGGACTCAAGGGCTACGTCACCAACGTTCCCGTCCAAGACATGCCCGCCACCGAAGTGATCGCCAAGTACCACGACCTGTGGCACGTCGAGCAGTCGTTTCGCATGTCCAAAACCGACCTACGGGCACGGCCGATGTTCCACCACACCCGCCAGGCCATCGAAGCCCACCTGACCATCGTCTTCACCGCCCTGGTCGTCGCGCACTGCATTCAGCAGCGCACCGGCCTGGCCATCAGCAACGCCTTCGAACAACTCAGGCCACGACGGACCTCGGCCATCGTCATCAACGGCGTCACCGAGACCTTCCCACCCGAAATCCCCAGCACCCAACGCGACATCCTCACCCGGCTCGGCATCACGCCGGGGTACTAAAAATGTCCTAACTCAGGTTCGACCTCCTCGACACACCCATCCCGCTCACCACCGCGTAGCCAGAAAAACCACCCCACCAACCACCGAATCCCCAGCTCAGCCCGGGATTCACTCATTTCAGAGACACCGCTAGTTCGGGGTGGGGGCCAGGGTGGCCAGCTCGGTGTGGATCGAGCCGTTTTGCAGGCTGGCCGGAAGCCGATCGGGTTGATCGGTGAAGACCGCCCATGTGGGTGTGCTGGCCGGGGAGGTGTCGTCGGGTAGGGGTGGCTAGCTCAGTTAGAACACGCTGTCTTGCAGTCCGACCGTGGGCTCCCGCTGCTCGACGGTGTCGGGCAGGGCACGCAGAGTAAGGGTGCGGATGGTGATCACAGGTGCACCGGTCGGGTCGGCGGCGTGCAGCGTGAAGGTGTCCGGGCCGGTGGATGCGAGTTGGACGTGGAGCCGGGTTGCCGCAGTGGCGTGCAGGGTGATCCCGGTGAACGCGAACGGAAGCCGCGGCGACGGATCGGCGTCGGGGGCGGTGCGGGAGAACGCGGCGGCCAGCGGGTGCAAAGCGGCGTCGAGGAGAGCAGGGTGGATGCCGTATCCGGTGACGTTGGTGTCGGCGGGAAGCGCCACCTCCGCATAAGTAATGTCGGGCTGGGCGGGGTCGTAGCCGATACCGCGCAGAGACCGGAACGGGGTGTCGTAGCCGAAACCCTGTTCGGCCAGCCGCCCATAGAAGCTGTCCGCGTCGATGGCGTCGATACCCGGCATCGGTGGAAGCACGGACCCGGGCTGCTGCTCGGCGGTCAAAGCGCCGCTGGCGTGCAGGATCCAGGGGGTGGAGGTGTGTTCGTCGCCGGTTCGGGAGTGAACGGTGAAGGAGCGGCGTCCGGTCTCATCGGCGGGATGCACCGAGATCTGAAGGTCGGTGGGCGTGTGGTCGAACAACGCCAGGGGAATGTGCAGGACCAGCTCATCGATGACGCGGCAGTCGGTGTACTGACCGGCCCGCAGGATCAAATCGATGAACCCGGTTCCGGGGAACAAAACGATGTCCTGCACCATGTGGCCGGCCAGCCAGCGCTGAGTGGCCGTCGACAGCCGACCAGTCAACACGATCTGGTCCTGGTCAGCCAGTTCGGTCACCGCACCCAGAAGGGGATGGTCGGGCCGGCCCAGTCCGGCGGCGCTGACGTCGGCGGTGGGGGTGGGGTGCTGCCAGTAGGAGCGATGCTGGAAGGGGTAGGTGGGAAGCGCGATGACCCCCCCCTTGGGGTAGAGGGTCCGCCAGGACGGGCTGTGCCCGTGGTTGTGCAGCTGAGCTAGCGCGGTAGCGACGGTGTCGAGGTCGGGCCGGTCTCGGCGCAAGGTGGTGATGACCGCCGACTGGGTCCGGTCAGAAACGCCGGCCAACGTGTCGGTGATCGCCGGGGCCAGCATTGGGTGCGGAGACAACTCCACAAACGTGCACTCACCCTGAGTGAGCAGGTGGACGACACTGTCGTGGAACCGGACCGGCTCCCGCAGTTGTCTGGCCCAGTACTCGGCGGAGGTGAGCTGTTCGGAGGTTGCTATTTCTCCGGTGAGGTTAGACAGGATGGGCACGGTGGGCGCGGCGAAAGTCAGGCGCGCGGCGATGTCATGGAATTCGGGCAGAGCGGGGTCCATGGAGGCCGAGTGGAAGGCATCGCTGACCGGCAACGAGGTGACACTGTAATTGCGCGTGGCGCAATGGTCGCGGATTCGGCCGAGTTCGTCGGGATGCCCGGAGACGACAATCGATGCTGGGCTGTTGATCGCGGCGATGGCAGTCCCGGGGTGGTCTTGGAGCAAAGCTAAGACGTCGTGTTCGCTGGCCTGCACGGCGATCATCGCGCCGGGCGGACAGGATTGCATCAGCCGACTGCGAGCGGCCACCAAGACCGCGGCGTCGGGCAGTGACAGCACACCGGCGACGTAGGCTGCGGTGAGTTCTCCGATGGAGTGGCCCAAAAGATAGTCAGGGCTGACACCCGACTCGACGAAGAGGACATGCATGGCCACGCCCAGGGCGAACAGCGCAGGTTGTGCGTACGCGGTTTGACGGAGCAGCTCGGCAGAAGCGGTGTCTGGCTGGGCGAACATGACGTCGCGTAGCGGGACTTCGAGATGGTTATCCAAGGCTGCGCATACTTCGTCGAGGGTGTGGGCGAAGGTGCGGTGATAGCGGTAGAGGTCTAGGCCCATGCCGGGGTATTGGGTGCCCTGGCCGGGCAAGACAAACACGGTTTTGCTGCTGTGGTGAGAGGGATTGTGGTGTTGGGTGAGGCGGGGGTGGGGCTGGTCGGCGGCCAGTGCTTGCAGGGCTTGCAGCAGATCGTCGCGGGGGTCCTCGGTGCTGGAACGCTCGGTGATGGTGGCGCGGTAGGAGTGGTGGGTGCGGGTGGTGGCCAGGCTGTAGGCCAGGTCGGTGAGCTCGAGGTTGGGGTGGCTGATCAGGTGCTCGTGTAGCCGGTCTGCTTGAGCGGTCAGGGCCCCGGGGGTACGCGCCGAGACCGACCAAACCCGCAGTGGCGGTTGCGAGACAGGTTCTCCCGCGGGCTGCGAGACGGGTTCTCCCGCAGACACTGTGGGTGACACAGCCCCCGTGGGGGCTTGTCGCAGGATGAGGTGGGCGTTGGTGCCGCTGATCCCAAACGATGAGACCGCCGCGGTGCGGGGGTGGCTGGTCATCGGCCAGGGAAGGGCTTCGGTGAGCAGTTGGACCGTGCCCGCGGACCAGTCGATGTGGGGGCTGGGATGGTCGACGTGCAGAGTGGGGGGCAAGGTGTCGTGGTTGAGAGCCTCGATCATTTTGATCAACCCGGCGGCTCCCGCGGCGGCTTGGGTGTGGCCGAGGTTCGATTTGATCGATCCCAGCCAAAGTGGGTGATCAGAGGTGCGGTTGGCGCCATAGGTGGCCAGCAGGGCACCGGCTTCGATCGGGTCGCCCAGGGTGGTGCCGGTGCCGTGGGCCTCGACAACATCGACCTGATCAAGTGTCAGCCCGGCATTGGCTGCCGCCTGCTGGATGACGCGCTGTTGGGCGGGCCCGTTAGGGGCGCTCAAACCGTTGGAGGCGCCGTCTTGGTTGACAGCAGACCCAGCGATGACCGCAAGGACCCGATGGTTGTTACGGCGGGCGTCGCTAAGCCGTTCCAGGACCACAACCCCGGCGCCTTCCCCAAAGCCGGTGCCATCGGCGGCGGCGGCGAAGGCCTTGCACCGGCCGTCAGGGGCCAGCCCGCGTTGACGGGCGAACTCGGTGAACACCCCCGGTGACGTCATCACCGTGACACCGCCGGCAAGCGCCAAAGTGGATTCACCGTTGCGCAGGGACTGACACGCCAGATGGGTGGCCACCAGTGCAGACGAGCACGCGGTGTCCACGGTGATAGCGGGACCCTGCAGACCCAACAGGTAGGCAACCCGCCCAGAGGCCACGCTGGTCGCGGTCCCGGTCAGGGCGTAACCCTCAGCGCTATCGGAGCCGGCAGCACCATAGGGCTGTGCCCACGCCCCGGCGAACACGCCGGTATCAGACCCCGCCAACCCAACAGGGTCGATTCCCGCGGTCTCCAACGCTTCCCAGCACACCTCCAGCAGCAGCCGTTGTTGCGGATCGATAGCCTGTGCCTCACGCGAGGAGATACCGAAGAAATCAGCGTCGAACCCAGTCGCATCCCGCAAAAACGCCCCAGAACGCGTATAGGTCTTACCCACCGCATCGGGATCCGGATCAAACAAACCCGCCAGATTCCAGCCACGATCAGTCGGGAACCCGCCCACCACGTCCCTGCCACTGCTCACCAAATCCCACAACGCCGCCGCCGAATCAACACCCCCGGGGAACCGGCATGCCATACCGACCACCGCCACTGGCTCATCCAGCCGCGCACGAAGAGCCCGGTTCTGCTGCTTCAGCCGCTCGATCCGTATCAGTGAGAGTCGGAGGGCTTCAGCTGCTCTTTCGCTTTCGCTTTCGCTAGCCATTTTTCTAGGGACTACTCATAATCGCCTTCGCCGCTCAGGGCGATGTTCATGAGTTCGTTCAGGTTCATTTCTGCGAAAGCCCCTTCACTACTGTTGGAATCTGCAGAGCTTTTGTCGCCCAGCATGCCTAGAAGCACGTCGAGAATCCCTTCGTCGCGAAGCCGTTGTACTGGAATCGTGCTGATGAGGCGCTGGATTTCGACCTCGGGCGCATTATTGACACTGTTCTCAGATAGTTGTCGCTGAAGGTGAGTGGCCAAGGCGGCGGGGGTGGGTTGGTCGTAGATCAGGGTGGATGAAAGGCTCAGCCCGGTAGCGGTTTTGAGCCGGTTACCTAGCTCGACGGCGGTCAGCGAGGCAAACCCGCTGCCCTGGAAAGACCGGCCGGGATCGATGTCGTCGGGGTTGGAGTGACCCAGCACAACCGCGATGTGTGAACGCACCAGGTCGAGTAGTAGGTTGTGTTGTTGGTCGCGGGTCAGTCCGTGGAGTCGTTGGGCCAGCGCCGATTTGACTGCGGTGGCCTCGGTGGTGACCAGCCCCCGCAGGGGGTGGCGGACCAGATTGTTAAACAGCGGCGGTAACCGGGCGCTGAGGGTGGGGTTGGCCAGCGCCGTGCGGTCCAGGAGGGCGGCCACCACGGTGGGGTGATTAACGATGAGCGCGGTGTCAAACAACTCCAGTG
Organism: Mycobacterium sp.; assembly: GCF_052144515.1. Taxonomy (GTDB): domain Bacteria; phylum Actinomycetota; class Actinomycetes; order Mycobacteriales; family Mycobacteriaceae; genus Mycobacterium. The sequence continues at coordinate 9,351 of NZ_JBKQQD010000504.1, forward strand.
CTTGATCGGTTGTCATCGCCGCCACACCGCTATGGCTCATTCGGGTCAGGTCACCACCAGTTGTGTGTTTGGTCATGGTGCTGGCTTGTTCCCAGAATCCCCACGCCATCGATACCGCCGGGAGCCCGGCCGCGCGCCGGTGACTGGCCAACCCGTCCAGGAAAGCGTTGGCCGCCGCGTAATTACCCTGCCCTGGAGAGCCCACCGTGCCGGCCAGCGAGGAAAACACCACAAACATCGACAGGTTCAGATCTCGGGTCAACTCATGTAGGTTCCACACCGCATCCACCTTGGCCGCCAACACCGTATCGATCCGGTCAGGGGTCAACGAGGTGATCACCGCATCATCGATCACCCCGGCGGCGTGTATGACTCCGGTCAACGGCGGGTACTGCGCGGGCAGTCCTGCCAGCAACGCCGCCACCGCGTCACGATCGGCGACATCACAGGCCACCACCTGCACCTCGGCACCGGCCTGGGTCAACTCGGCCACCAACTCACCGGTCCCCTCGGCGCGATCCCCACGGCGACTGGCCAGCACCACATGACCGAC
>NZ_JBKQQD010000505.1:0-8578 GCF_052144515.1 Mycobacterium sp.
GTCGCGCACGATCCGGCCGTCTTCGTAGACCTCCAACCGGCGTTGCTGGCGCGCCAAACGCGCGAAGAGAGCGACTATTCCGGTGTATGAGTTGGTCAGCGACTGGCCCGGCCCGTAGACATTCTGCAGACGCAGCACACTGAGATGGGCGTCATGGGCGGCGGTCCACGCCGCCAACATGTGCTCCTGCGCGAGCTTGGTCGCGGCGTAAATGTTGGTAGGCCGGGGCTCCGTCCGGCTTGAGCAGCTCGGAAGCGGCACCGCAGGTTCGCCCGTGGGCCCTTGTGGATCCCAAATACCGGCCAGCAGCTGAGCGTGGCTGCGCGGCCGCGGATAGAAGGTTCGTGTTCCGCATTGCCAAGCGCCCTCCCCGTAGACGGCTCTCGAAGAAGCCAGGACGAGCTGGTCGGGCACGTGTGCTGAGCGGCTCAGGGCGTCAAGAAGTTGAGTCGCTCCCACCACGTTTACCGAGCCGTGGCGCGTTGCCTGGGAGAGCGACTGCGCCGTTCCCGTCTCGGCCGCCAAATGGACGATCTGGGAAGGTCGGAACAGCCGAAGCACAGCATCCCAGTCAGGGGCATGGGCGACATCGCCGGTGAACAATCGCACGGATGGCGGCAGGTCGATCGCTGCATGTTCGCCGTGCACTTGCGGGTGCAGGACGTCCATCACAGCGACGTCATAACCAGCTTTGACAAGACGGCGCGTGAGCGCGGACCCAATGAATCCTGCCCCGCCAGTGACGAGCACGGATGTTGACAAAAGCCGACGCCTCCGGTTCCTCTCTGGGGTGCTTACCCTGATGATTGCCGGCGCCGCTGTGGCGCACTTCTCTGGTGTGGGGCTTCGCTAAGTCCACAGTCAACAATCTGCAGCATGTCAACCGTGGGCGAGCGCGCGGTCGGCCAGCGCCCCGATTACCGGTGCCAACATCCGGGAGTATTCGAGCGTCAGGTGCTCCCAGTCGAAGTACACCAGGGTGTTGCCGACGATGACCGGGCAGCGGTCAGCGGTGCAGAACAGCTCGGTGATGTCGGCGTATTGTCCGCCGCCGGCTTTGGTGGCGGCGGATTCAGCTGCAATGCCGGGCTCGTTCACCGCGCTCGACCTTGGCGGTGAGCAGGCCGTCGCGTCATCGAGGTAGCCGGACAGGCAGATCGGCACATATGAGTGCGGATCCGGGATCGGCCCGAGCACCAGCACCTGCGCACCAGTGCCGCGCAGCTGCTGCGCCAGGCGGGTCAGGCTGTCGATCCACGCCGGGTCGTAGGACGTGAAACGTGAAGGCCAACCGTAGCGGGCACCGTATCGGCGCATCACGCTGAGCACGACCAGCCGCGGGTGCTCGGCGCGCAATCGGGCGAGGACCTGACCGCGCCACTGCTCACACTCGGTGTACTCCCGGTGAAGGTCGGGGCTGAAGATGGGCAGGTCTAGCAATGGGCAGCCCCCCTTGCTCAGGGTCTCTAGCCGCCAGTGCCGCTGCACGGCGATCTGCTGGAAAGCCGGATTCCACATCGCGGCATTCGAGTCGCCGACTAGGGCCACCGTCGTCGTCGAGGCGGTATCGCCCGCCGTGCACTCAGGCTGTCCGCCTTGGAAACCGCGCATGCAGTCGCGGAGGAGGATGGCCTTCTGTACCTTCTGTTCGGCTGCCGCGTTGGCAAGCGGGGGGTCCAGGTTCGACGGTACGGCTTTCAGCTCGGCCGATGCCGCGACCGCGGCCTGCACCTGCGCGAACGCGTGCTGCACCGCCGCGTCGTAGTCGTCAATGTCGGAGCCGGTGGGGGGAGGCGATGCAGCGATGGTCAGCGCCGCAGCCGGCGCGCCGCGGCCGACCGGGGTAGGCACCCATATCAGCAGCGCCACGCCCACAGCGACCGCTACCGCGGTGGCGACACCGCCCAGCGCGAGACTGCCCAGTGGAGACCGGCGTATCGGAGCGGCGAATCGCAACGGGTTCTCGATGAAACGCAGGGTGAGGACCGCCAGCCCGCTGGAGACCAGGGCCGCTGTTAACCTGCCGGCCAGCCCGAGCGGGTGGCCGAGCAATGCCGGTGCGAGCACCAGCACCGGCCAGTGCCACAGATACCACGAGTACGACACCCGGCCGATCGCGCGCATCGGCGACAATGCCAGGACGCGGCCGCATCCCTGAGACGGTGCGGCACAGCCGGCGCCGATCACCAGCGCCGCGCCCAGCACGGGCAACAGTGCGGCGGTACCCGGATACAGCGTGGTCGGGCTCAACCGGGTGCAGGCCAGCAGGATCACCCCCACCCCTGCCCATCCCACGATCGCGGCAGCTAGTGGCGGTAGTCGGCGCCACTGGCCGGCCGTGAGGGCCACCAGGCCGCCGACGGCCAACTGCCAGGCCCGGGTAGGGAGCGAAAAGAACGCCACAGAAGGCACCACATACGTGACCACTAGCGACAGCGCGAACGACACGGCCGTGACCAGCGCAAGGACCACCAGATACGGGCGCTCCGAGGAGGTGGCATGGGCCCTGGTGCGTCGACGCGCACGCCGGATGAGCCACGCCGTCCCGATGATCATGGGCGGCCACACCAGATAGAACTGCTCCTCTACGCCCAACGACCAGTAGTGCTGGAACGGCGAGGGCGGCAGGTGGCCGCCGAAGTAGTCGACGCCTTGCAGAGCGAACCGGTAGTTACTGACATACAGTGCACTGGCGATGCCGTCACCCATGACGGTCTGGGCCTGCAATGGAGGTAACAGGACCGCCGAGCCGATCGCGGTGATGACGCCTACCGTGGCCGATGCGGGCAGCAGTCGGCGGGCTCGCGCCCCATAGAAGCGGCGCAGCCCGACGGTGCCGGCGGTGCTCACCTCGCGCCAGAGCAGCCCGGTGATCAGGAAGCCCGAGATAACGAAGAACACGTCCACGCCGACGAACCCACCGCCCACACCAGGTACGTCAGCGTGAAAAAGGACAACGGCCACCACCGCCACGGCGCGCAAGCCCTCGATGTCCGGGCGAAACCCCGTCTGTGCCGAGCGCCGACCCTGCGCCCCTTCGACAGGGCTAACGCTGTCCGCCTGGCGCAAGGTCACCTACTTAGTAAGAGGACGCGGTCTTCGAATAGCGGCATTATCACATTCGGCAACATCGAAAGGGGTGGTTTCGGGATCGGATACGTTTTCGAATCCACGCTGGTCACGGTTCCTTGCCAACGGTTCCTTCAGCGAGTCCAGCACGTCGATCTCGCCGGCGTGCGCTGCCGCGATCAGGGCCGTCCGGTCGACGGCAGGGGGTTGCTCGCGCCGATGGTTGCCGGCGTCGCCGTGGCGCACTTTTCTGGTGTGGGGCTTCGCTAAGTCCACAGTCAACAATCTTCAGCATGTCAACCGGGGGAGAGTGCGCGGTCGGCCAGCGCCCCCATGACCGGTGCCAACAGCCGGGAGTATTCGATCGTCAGGTGAGCCTCGTCGATGTAGACGAGGGTGTTCCCGACGATGACCGGGCAGCGGTTTGTGGTGCAGAACAGTTCGGTGAGGTCGGTGTATTGTCCGCCGCCGGCCTTGGTGGCGGCGGACTCAGCCGTGATGCCGGGTTGGTTCACTGCGGTCGACCTCGGCGGCGAGCACGCCGTCGCGTCATCGAGGTGGCCGGACAGGCAGGTCGGCACCGACGTGTGCGGATCCGGAGATGGCCCGAGCACGAGCACCTGCGCACCGGTGCCGCGCAGCTGCCGCACCAGGCGGGTCAGGCTGTCGATCCACGCCGCGTCATAGGACGTGAAGCCTGACAGCCAACCGTTGCCGCCGCCGGAACCATAGCCTCGCCACAGGCCCACCACGATCAGGCGTGGGTGCTCGGCGCGCAAACGGGCGAGGATCTGGCCGCGCCATTGCTCGCAGTGTTCAAAGTGTTCGACCAAGCCACTGAACAGATGGTTGGTGATGGGCAAGTCCAGCAATGGGCAGGCCCCCTTGGCCATGGTTTCGAGCCGCCAGTGTCGCTGGGTGGCGACCTGCTCGAACGCCGGATTCCACATTGCGGCATGCGAGTCGCCGACCAGGGCCACCGTCGTCGTCGAGGCGGTATCGCCCGTCGCGCACTCAGGCTGCCCGCCTTGGAGAGGCTCGCGCAGGCAGCCATTGAGCAACATGGCCTTAAGTTCGGCCTCAACGCCAGCAAGCGGCGGGTTCAGGTTCGAGGGGACGGCTTGCAGCTCGGCCGATGCGGCGACCGCGGCCTGCAACTGCGCGAACGCGTGTTGCACCGCCGCGTCGTAGGCGTCGACGTTGGAGCCGGGAGGGGGAGGCGCCGCGGTGATGCTCAGCGCCGCAGCAGGCGCGCCGCGGCCGACCGGGACGGGCACCGTTACCAGCAATACCACCCCTACGCAGGCCGCCATCGCGGTAGCGGCACCGCCAACCGCGAGACTGGCGAGGGGAGAGCGGCGCAGGGGAGTGGCGAATCGCAACGGGTTCTCGATGTAACGCAGCGTGAGCATGCCCAGCCCGCCGGACACGAGGAGCGTTGCCAACCTGCCGGCCAGCCCCAGCGGGTGGCCCAGCCATGCCGGGGTGAGCACCAGCAACGGCCAGTGCCACAAGTACCACGCATATGACAGCCGGCCGATCGCCCGCATTGGCGACACTGCCAGGATGCGGCCGCATCCCTGTGTGGGTGTCGCACAGCCGGCGCCGATCAACAGCGCCGTGCCCAGCACCGGCAACAGCGCGGCGAAACCCGGATACGGCGTGGCCGTGCTCAATTGGTTGCAGGCCAGGAGGATCGCCCCCAGCCCTAGCCATCCTGTGATCACAGCAGCTCGTGGCGGTAGTCGACTCCACTGTCCGGCGGTGAGGGCCACCAGGGCGCCGGCGGGGAAGTCCCACGCCCGGGTGGGCAGCGAAAAGTACGCCACCGCGGGCATGACGTAGGTGACCACCAGCGACAGCCCGAACGAGATGGCCGCAATCAGCGTAAAGACCATCAGATACGGGCGTTTCGACACGGGGGCACCGGGCTTCGTGCGCCGGCGCAGACGCCGGATGAGCCAGGCGGTGCCGATGATCAGGACCGGCCACAACAGATAGAACTGCTCCTCGACGCCCAAAGTCCAATAGTGCTGGAACGGCGACGGCGGCAGGTGCCCGCCGAAGTAATGGACGCCTTCTGCAATGAACCAGAAGTTCGGGACGTACAACGCGCTGGCGATGCCATCACAAATGGCTCTGCGGGCCTGCAACAGAGGTAACAGGTAAGCCGAGGCGATCACGGTGACGACGCCGACCGTGGCTGCCACCGGAAGCAGTCGGCGGGCCCGGCCCCCATAGAAGCGGCTTAGCCGTAGGGTGCCGGTGGTGCTCACCTCGCGCAAGAGTTGCCCGGTTATCAAAAAGCCCGAGATGACAAAGAACACGTCCGGGCCGACGAACCCACCACGCATACCGGGCACCTCAGCGTGAAAGCCGAAGATGGCGAACAAGGTGATGGCGCGCAAGCCCTCGATGTCCGGGCGAAATTCCTTGTGCTGCGAGCGCGGCCTCTGCACCTCCTCGGTAGGGCTAACGCTGTCGGCCTGGCGCAAGGTCACCTACTTGGTAAGAGGACGCAGTCTTCGAACCGAGGCATTATCACACACCTGTTCAGCGGATTGGGTATGTTGGCGAATCATTACGTCATCGTCGTCGGCGCGGGAGCCCATGGCTCGTTGGGCTGTCAAAGAGTTGACGGAAGGCGGCCTGAAGGTTGTCCTGTTTGAGGTGGGAACCGGACGTCGCCCAATGACTTTCCTGCCAGCGCAGAGGTGCGGGCGATTGTGGTGGCCGCGTCAAATCAGCGATTCAGAGCCGGCAGGTTCAGTGCCATGCCGAGGTAGTTGAGGCCTAATCTAGCCGAGAACCTGGAGGTGAACCGGTGAGCGTAGTCGATAGTCCGACAGTGGATAGTCCAGCAGTGGATCGGACGAATCTTCACCGCATATGGAAAGCGATTCTCATTGGCATCGTGCTCGGTGTGGCTGCGGCATGTTACTTCCTGCCGGTTCTCTTGGTCGCGCTTGGCGTACTTCTACTGTTCCTTCTATTCGCACGCTTGGTTTATCAGGGTCGCGACCGCTACATTCCAAACTTATATGCTAGGGACATCCGGGTTTATGACGACGCATATCGCTCGTTTATCGGCCGCACGCTTTCGGATCTGCGTCGGCGCAGGATTCGAGGCCACACGCTATTATGGGAAGCGTCGCACCTGGCGAGACCAAACCGGCGGGATTCTGACGAACTACTGCTTGATCTAGGTGTCTGGCTCGGCTGGTCGACCAGGCTCATATTTGATGCTTGCGGCCGCACGGTATACGGTTTCGACACGTTTTCGGGCCTCGTTGAAGATTGGCAAATCGACGACCAGATCGTCATCAAGCGTGGAACATTCTCACTATCAGAACCGCTCGCACAGCGTTTTGTTCGGGACACCGGTGTGAGCCTGTACGACGGGGTGCCTGACGCGCTCGGTCGCAAGGTTCAGTTTATCAGGGGAAGCACCTTCGAGACGTTGGCCCCATTCTTGGCCGGCCGACCGGACGCCCCAATCATGCTTTTCCACATGGATTTGGATACATATGAGAGTTGCCTGCATGCGCTAGAAACCTGCAAGTACCGCTTTATCGAAGGATCCATTCTTGTCTTCGACGAATTCCTCGTCACCAATGCCGAGATGCGGGCGTTCTTTGAGTTTCAGAGCCAGTACGACCTGGAATGGCGATACCGGGTTTGGGGCCTCGAGATGATGGAGATGAATGTCGAGATGGTCGTTGCGCGTTGGAGGCGCGTGACCTACTACCTGCTCTGGATTGCAGGATTTTGGTTGATGGGGGACGGTAGCTATGTATGGAAATTCTATCGCAGGCGGTTTTGGCGATTTTGGTTGGGCGCACCGATAGGCGATATCCTTTTCATGCTGGGTGCTGCTGGACAACGGAAGTCGGTTAGCCTTGAGATCACCGGTCTAGGTAAGCTTGACCGGGCCCGCCAGCATTACCGAGACAACGGATGACTGGCACTCCCTTGGATTTACGCCGCGAGGTCTGCCGAAGCTCGATCGGTATTCTGCGGCCGCTCTGCTCGTTCGTACATCCGACGAGGAGGGCAACATCCTTGACATGCCTGCCAACCGGAACCAACTTGGTGCAGCTTCCACACCCCGCATTCCCCAGATCAGAGGACGAATGGGGGGGCAAACGAGGGCGGGTTTCCGTACCCCCAACGAACCTGCGCGAGACGCGCAGGAAGGCGGAGCCGAACCGAGACGGTTCTCGGCGTGCGGGCGTAGCCCTTGTCAGAGGTGCCCTTAGTGGAGAGGATCGTCGCGTGAACATCAACAACGGGCTGGTGATGCTGGCGGACGCTTTGCCCGGTATGAACCGGATCAAGGCCGTGCGGCGGGCGCTCGACGGGCGGGTGAACCGCGTCTATCTGGAGATCGGTGTTTCACGGGGACAGGCGTTCCAGCACATTAGCGCCGATGAGAAGATCGCCGTCGACCCGGCGTTCAAGCTCCCGGAGCGCACTCGCGCTCTCGCCGACGCGAAGGCCCGCGTCACCCACTACTTCGAGATGACCAGCGACGACTTCTTCGCGAACGAGGCGGCCTTCCTCGAGCAGCGCGGCATCGACGTCGCCCTGATCGACGGGCAGCACAGCTATATGCAGGTCGTGCGGGACGTCGAGAACACCCTGCGCTACCTGCGCGACGACGGCGTCATCGTCCTGCACGACTGCAACCCCCCCTTCGCCTTGGCCGGCCGCCCCGCGGCCTCGTGGGACGACTTCGTCGCGCAGCAGCGAGGGCCACTGGTGATTGGTATATGGACCGGTGATGTCTGGAAGGCGATCGTCCATCTGCGTAGCGTTCGGGACGACGTGCGCATCGCGGTGCTGAAGTGCGACATGGGCGTCGGGATCGTCCGAAAAGGACATCCGGATTCGCAATTGTCGTACTCGCCGGCGGAGATTGAGGCGCTCGATTACAAGGATCTCGCCGCCGACCGCAAGCGCTTGCTTAACCTGAAGCCGCCCCGGTACCTGGGCGAATTTCTCGGTGAGAGCGCCGGATCTCCCCAGAAATAAAGGAGCTGCGCGGCGCCAGGGTCAGGTGTTGCCGGCCGCTTGCCCAATACTTCTGGATTCCAGGTGCATAGCGGGGGATCGGGTTATGCTGCCGGGCGGCTGAGCCGGGCGTCTGAGGCCGCCGCTTTCATTTCGCAGAACCCGCAGGGAAGAGTGAAGGACTAGGGCCCGCGATGAAATTTGTGCTGGCGAGCTGGGGAAGTCGCGGCGATGTCGAGCCCAACCTCGCTGTCGGTCGTGAGCTGGCGCGCCGCGGGCACGACGTGTGCATGGCCGTCCCGCCGGACCTGGTCGGCTTCACCGAGGCGGCTGGGGTTACGGCGGTCGGCTTCGGGCCGGAGGCGCAGTCCATTCTGGACGCGCACCGCGACTTCTGGACGTGCTTCTTCAGCCACCCCTGGAGGATCCGGGATTTAGTCAGGTCGCGGCTTGAGATTGCGGGGCCCCTCCTCCGGGGTTGGCAGGAGATGAGCAC
>NZ_JBKQQD010000506.1:0-4651 GCF_052144515.1 Mycobacterium sp.
ACTCATGGGACGGTGGCCTCGATTCTTGCTGTCGCTCGCACGCGGCGTCGGATGGTCTCATGTCTGCAACCGGCGGCTAACGAGGAGCGCCGAGGGATAGCATGCGGAGCGGGATGTGGGCGCGCGCGCACCGGGTCGTCTAATAGCGATCCGTGCCCTGGCTATGTCAGCGTTAGTGGGTCCCACTGTGACGGAGGTAATTGGCCCCACCCAGGTCGCTTTGACGATTGAGTGACGGAGGTAATTGGCCCCACTTGCGACACGCCCGGGGCGGTGTGACAGGGCGTGTTGGCCCCTTCCTGGTCGCTCCGGCGTGATGCTGTTAGCAACCACGATGTTGGGGGTCGGCTTGGGGTCGAGGGTGGAGCTGTATGAGGCGATCCGCCGCTATGCCCCCCGGGAGGACCTGGGGATCCGGGAGTTGGCCGCTCGCCATGGGGTGCACCGGCGGACAGTGCGCCAGGCGTTGGCCTCACCGACGCCACCGCCGCGGAGTTTCCCGGCGCCGCGGTTGGATGCGGCCAAACGGTTGATCGACGCGATGCTGCGCGTGGACCTGGATGCGCCCCGCAAGCAACGTCACACCGCGCGGCGGGTGCTGGCCCGGCTGGTCGATGAGCATCAGCTCGAGGTGTCCTATTCCTCGGTGCGCGACTATGTGGCCCGGCGTCGACCCGAGATCGCCGCGGAAGCCGGTCGGGCCATTGAGGCTGGGTTCGTCCCGCAGACGCATCTGCCCGGAGCAGAAGCCGAGGTCGATTTCGCTGATCTGTGGATCGATCTGTGTGGGGTGCGCACGAAGGTGTTCCTGTTCACGTTGCGGCTCTCGTGCAGCGGGCGTGCGGTGCACAAAGCCTTTGGCACGCAGGGTCAGGAAGCGTTCCTCGACGGCCATCAGCATGCGTTCACCGAGCTGGGCGGGGTGCCGTTCGACAAGATCCGCTACGACAACCTCAAGTCGGCGGTATCACGAGTCCTGTTTGGGCGCAACCGGTCTGAATCCAATCGGTGGGTGCTGTTTCGGTCACACATGGGGTTTGATGCCTTCTATTGCCAACCCGGGGTTGGCGGGGCGATGAGAAGGGTGGGGTCGAAGGAGAAGGCGGCCGGTTCCGGCGCACCCATCTTGTCCCCGTGCCCAAAGTCGACAGCTTGGCGCAGCTTAACGCCCGGCTGTGGCTGCGGACCGCGCTGATGATCATCGGCGGATCACTAACCGGGTCCGCACCGTCGGCCAAGACTTCGCCCTGGAAGCGCCGCTGCTGCGGCCGCTGCCCAGTGAGGTGTTCGAGACCGGGTTGAGTTTGGCGCCGTTGGTGGATCGCTACGCCCGGATCACGGTGCGCCAGTCCACCTATTCGGTGCCGGCCAGGTTCATCGGGCGGCGGATCCGGGTGCTGCTGACCGCTGATGAGGTGATCGCATTCGACCGCCGCCTCGAGGTGGCCCGCCATGAGCGGTCCACGGTGAAGGGCTCGACCGCGGTGGTGCTGGATCATTACCTGGAGATCCTGCAGCGCAAGCCCGGCGCTCCGGTGCGTTCACCGCCGAGCATGAGGCGTTCTGGGCCGCAGCGCGGCGCGCTCACGGTGACGCCGCGGGCACCCGTGAGCTGGTTGAGGTGCTGCTGTTGCACCGCCACCTGCCCCACCAGGATGTGGTCAGCGGGCTGGCGGCGGCGACCGGCATCGGTGCGGCCCGCGCCGACGTGGTGGCCGTGGAGGCCCGCCGGATCGCCGAGAACCGCCCATCTCAGGACTTTTCATCCCAGGACGATGTCGGATCGGTGTCGGTACCCGCCCAGCGGGTGATCAGCCTGACTGAACGACGCTTGGGCGACCCCGCCGCGGTGATCGCCGGGCTTCTCGCCGACACTCGAGCACTGCCCACGGTGGCCGCCTACGACGAGTTGTTGACCCGCCGCACCGCGCAGCAGACAACGTCGGCTGAAGGGTCGGAGGTGTCATGAGTAGCCAGTCCACCCGCCGGCGTCGGGCGATGACCGAGCAAGCCGCGGACGCCGCGGTCGATCAAGCGTGTCGATCACTGCGGTTGCCTACCATCCGCTCCCGCTTCACCGAGATCGCCGATGCCGCCGAACGCGAGCAGCTGACCTACCGCGGATTCCTCGCCGAGCTGCTGCTGGCTGAGTGCGACGACCGGGATCGACGCCGCACGGTGCGCCGGGTCCGTGCGGCGGGGTTTCCCCGCGAAAAGTGGCTCGCTGACTTCGATTACGACGCAAACCCGGCCATCAACGCGGCCACCATCCACACCTTGGCCCGCTGCGAATGGATCAAGAAGGGCGAGCCGTTGTGTTTGATCGGTGACTCCGGTACCGGTAAAACGCACCTGCTTATCGGGTTGGGCACCGCGGCAGCCCAAGACGGTTTCCGGGTCCGCTACACCCTGGCCACCAAACTGGTCAACGAACTCGTCGAAGCCGCCGACGAACGCCAACTCGCCAAAACCATCGCCCGCTACGGCCGGGTGGATCTGCTGTGTATCGATGAGCTGGGCTATATGCAACTCGATCGCCGCGGCGCCGAGATGCTGTTCCAGGTTCTCACTGAGCGGGAGGAAACCGCCAGCGTGGCGATCGCGAGCAACGAGTCCTTCTCGGGCTGGACGAAGACTTTCACCGATCCGCGGCTGTGCGCGGCGATCGTTGACCGTTTGACGTTCGCGGGGAACATCATTGAGACCGGCACCGAGTCCTACCGCTTGGCCCATGCCCGCGCGGCACGGGCCACCACCTGATCCACCAATCCTCCCCGAAAGGGATCCGTATGCACCTGGAGTTCGCGCCTGCACCCGCGCCCGATCCCGACGTCCAGTTCGGCGTTGCGCCCGACCTGATCACCACTGAGCTGCTCGAACTCTGCGAACAGTTCCTCCGCCAGGCCAGCCCAATCGTGCACACCGAGCTAAGCCAGTTCCTCGCCGAGCACGGTCAGCACGGCGGTCTCGGCTGGTTCCTCGACGCCCTCGGCTTCACCACCCTCGCGCACCGCCCTGCGGCTACGGCCACCGATCGCGGACTTCCGTGGCGATAAAGACGTGCACCGTCAGTCAGATTGGGGGCCAGGGGCCCAAATTTCTCTGTCTCGACCAGCGGTTAGCACTGGCGCTAAGCCAAGACCCGTCTCGACACCGCGCGCAGAAGGCGGACGAAGATGTTCCAGCGTGCCGTGTGGTGGATCGTCGCGGTGACGGTTCGCTCTGCATGGTCCAGGCTGTCCTCGATCAAGGCATCGTGCATCCACCGGAAGGCCAGCGGCCACGTGAGCCTTGCTACCCCGTGCACCCGCATTGCGAGGAGGTGCCGCAGCACGGCGCCGTGGTCCGATAACGGGTGGACGGTGTACTCATGAAAGCCGTCGAACCCGCGTGGGGCGGTGAAGCGGAACCGGATCCATTGTCCGGGCACGTAGGCCTCGACTCGATAGCGGATCGGCCCGTGTCCGCCGGCGGCGCCCACCCCCAGCGCTCGGTCGAATCGCATGGGCGGCCAGCTCTCACGTGGCCAGAGCGTATCGGTTTCGCTGCTTAATGAGTCCAAGACCGCACCAACCTCTGATGGGGTCGCCTCAATCTCTCGCGTGTGTAGGTTGACGACGGCCATACCCCTCCCATTTTTTAGAGTTAACTCTCTAAAATAATTAGACCATAGTCTCTATTACGTGGGAAGGCCGCCGAAGCACGACGTCGACAAGTTGCTCGATGCCGCCGTCGCCCTCGTCGTCGAGTCGGGTCCGCCGAGTGTGACGATGGCCGCAGTGGCACGGAAGGTTGGGGCGCCGAGCGGGTCGGTGTATCACCGCTTCCCTGACCGGCCCGCCCTGCTAGCTGCGCTCTGGTCACGAACGCTCGACCGGTTCCAGTCCGGCCTGGTCGAGGTTCTGAGCTCCGATCCGCCGATGCAGGCCGCAGTGGGCGCTGCCCGGTATGTGGTCGAATGGTCGTCCCGCAATCCGAGCGAAGCCCGTGTGCTGCTCGCCGGGGCCACCGAGTTCGGCATTTCCGGGTGGTCACAACCAGCGCAGGAGTTGGCGAATCAGACCAATGCGGTTCTCCAGGCCGCCCTCCGCTGTCTGGGGCAGAGACTGGACAGAGCCGACTCCGACCGGCTGCTGATCGCGTTGATCGACCTCCCTTACGCGACGGTGCGCAGATACCTGCTGGCCGGAAAGCCAATACCCCCGCGGGCGCCCGACCTCATCGAACAAGCCGTCATGGCGCTGCTCTCCCCGCTGGACTTAAGCACCACGCGAGACAGCCATCCGTCCCGCACCCGGAACCATCGGCGGTGACATCGCCGCAAAACGGCCCATTCCGCCTCTCTGCCACTTGACCCGCGTACAAGGGGCCATGCTGCTCACCGTCTGCGGCGCGTACATCCTCATCGAGAGATAAATATGGGCCGCCCGGCCAGAACCTCACCGGCAACTCACGCTGGGGTCAATTACCTCCGTCACAGTGGGGCCGATTTACCTTGACATAGCGATCCGTGCCCCGGCCGATAACGGTAGCCTTCCGTGCTATGCCGCGTTCATTCGATGTATCGTTCGAATCCGCGGCCAGCGTCGAACAAGTCCATTCGGCGTTCAGCGACGACGATTACTGGCGGGCGAGGCTGGCCGCCCTTGGC
>NZ_JBKQQD010000507.1:0-20031 GCF_052144515.1 Mycobacterium sp.
CATGATGCGCTGCGCCGGGGACGCCAGACGTTTCGTGTGATACAAGGCTAGAGGCTTGCCATTGTCGAAGATGGCCAGGTAATGGTGGGCGTGGCTGGCCCAGCGGATTACATCCGCCATCGGCACCAGGGTTCCCCCGCCGGTCAGACCCTTTCCGGCGGCGGCCTCCAGATCCTTTAACGTCGTGGTCACCACGATCGACACGGGTAGGCCATTGTGCTGGCCCAGCTCGCCCGAGGCGAACAGGCCGCGCAATCCGGCCAGGAAACCGTCATGGTTGCGCTGGGCTTCGCATCGGTGATCGCGGCGCACCGCATCCGCATCGGGTGTCGCATCAACCACCGGTGTTTCGTCGTCGGGGTTGCACGCCCCGGGGGCGGCCAGTTTGGCCAGCATGGCCTCAATGGCGGCCCGCAACTCCGGGGTCACCAGGCCGCTGAGGCGTGACATCCCGTCGAATTCCTGCTTGCCCAGCATGATGGCGCGCTTGCGGGCGCGCTCCTGGTCGCTGAATTCTCCGTCGGGGTGCAGCCAGTCCATGATCCGTTGGGCGTATTTGACCAACTCATCGGGGCGATACCCGCCGGCCTTGCCAGCCAGGTCGGCTTCGGCGGCCTCCCGGGTACACACATCGACCTCAACGGGCAGATGGGCGAAAAAGCTGCGGATCACCTCGACATGCTTATCCCCGATGACACCGTCGCGTTGGGCGGTCGCGGTCGCGCTCAACTGCGGCGCCAGCGGCTCACCGGTCAACGCCCAACGTTGCCCGAGATCCTTGGCTTCGGCGATACGCCGGCCGGCCTCAGCCTTGGTGACACGCAGCCGATCGGCCAGCGCCGAACGCAGCGTGGCGCCCAACTCCTCCTCGCCCGCCTGCGCGTCGAGCTGGTTGATCAATGTGTGGCCGGGGGCCCGCAACCGGCGCGCCACCCGTTCCAGGCGCTCCAAGGCCCGTAACCGTTCCGGGGTGGTGAACGCGTCAAAAACCAACTCACACAAGCGGTCCACGTCCGCGTCGAGCGCGTCGAAGACCTCGACGATCTCCTCGCGCGTGCTCGAACCCATGCCTCAAATTTTACGAAGCGCCACCGACAAAACGCCCCGTTGTGACTATTGAAGCTTAAGTGGCACACGGGATTACAGAGACACGACCCGCCTGGCCGCCCGCTACGACAAACTCGCCATCGTCTACTTTGTCAGATACGTGTTCGCACTATTTCCCAAGGCCCCAATGGAATACGTTGGTGGTCAGCAGCACGAGTCCCAACGAGACCGATGCGACGACGGTGAGTCCGATGATCGCGACGGCGAGCGGCCGCCATCCGGTGCGCGCGATTTGGCGGATGTCGGTGGTGAGCCCGACGCCGGCGAAGGTAAGCAGGAACGCCCATTTCGACACGTTGGCGAGGTTGGCCGTTTGGCCCTTGGTCAGCCAGTGCGCGGTCGCGATCGCCGAGACAGCCAGAAACCCGAGGACAAATTTCGGGAACTTCTCCCAGACGAACGCGGCCTTGGCTTTGACGCCGGGAGCGATCTCGTCGGCCTGCCCGCGCGCGGCCCAGTACAGCGCGAAACCCAAGACGACGAATCCGATCAGCGCGTTGCGTGTGGACTTGACCAGCACCGCGATCTTGCCGGCGTGATCGGAAAACAGATAGCCGGTCGCGGTGGTTTCGGCGGTGTTGTCCACCGATAGGCCCGCCCACAGCCCGAATTGGTAGTCGGTGAGTCCGATCGCGTGACCTAACGGCGGCAACACGAACAGCCCCACCGCGCCCAATGCCAGGATCGCCGCGATGGCGTAGCTGACGTCGGCGTTGCGGGCCCGGATCGCGCCCTTGGCGGCCACGATGGCCGACACCCCGCAGATGGAGGTGCCGATCGCCAGCAGCGAGCCCAGCTTGCCCGATAATCCGAATGCGCGCGCGGCGACGAGGATGATGGTTCCCGCAACCGCCATGTCCACCAGAATCTGGACCAGACTGGTGGCGCCCAGTTTGGCGATATCACCGAGCACGAATCGCGAACCCAGCGCGACGATCCCGACTTTGAGCCAGAACTGGTAGGTCAGCACGCCGGGCCGGAACACCTGGTGCAGGCCGACGGTGTTGGTGATGACCAGCCCAATCAGGATGGCCCACAACACATATTCGATGTCGGGCACGGTCCAGTGGTGGTGCTTGGCCAGGGTGTTCCACCAGATCTGGGCGTACTTACCCAGCACACCCACGGCGATCAACAGCAGAATGCCCGGCACATAATCGAGCGGGCGGGTGCTGGTGAAGGCGGCTTCGGGTTCTTCGGGGTCTTCCGGGGCTTTCTCGGGTTTGACACTGACGGTGCTCACGGGGTCACCAGGGGATCTTCGGGAGAACATCGGCGACCGCCAACGCGACGATCACACCGGCGAGCAGCGTCGCCCACCAATCGTCACCGACCCGCTCCAACCAGCCTCGCCACTGCGGCGTCTCTGTCTCGACCACGACGCAATGTTGCGTGGCCGATGTCGGGTGACCAAGTGATTGGCTCGCTGTGAATTTAGGTCACTGATGTTGACGAGGACTGCGCTCGTTGAGCAGGGCGATGACCTGCGCAGCAAGCTCGTCGATGTCGGCGCCGGTGGTGTCCAGCACCAGGTCCGGGCTCTCGGGTGGTTCGTAGGGCGCGTCGACACCGGTCAGCCCTTTGAGCTCGCCGCGGCGCGCACGCGCGTACAAGCCTTTGGGGTCGCGCTTTTCGCATTCGGCCAGCGACGTGGCGACGTGCACCTCGATGAAGGGCAGTTTGGCGGCATCGTTGAGGGCGCGCGGGGTCTCGCGGTCCGACTTCAGCGGCGACACCAGTGACGCCAGTGCGACCACGCCGGCGTCGGCGAGCAGCCGGGTCAAATGGCCTACCCTCCTGATGTTTTCGGTGCGGTCACCGGGGGAGAAGCCCAGGTCGTCGGAGAGGCCGTGACGTAAGTTGTCGCCGTCGAGCAGGTAGGCCACCCGCCCCGACTCGACCAGCGCACGCTCGACGGCGACCGCGACGGTCGACTTGCCCGACGCGGGTAAGCCGGTGAACCAGATCGTTGCGCCAGGCTGGCCGGTGGCGCGCCAGCGGTGTTTCCGGTCCAGCGCTGATGGATGCCAGCGGATGTCGGTGCGCGCGTGGGTGCCCGGCTTGACCTCCCGCGCCTCGATGATGGTGCCCGCGCCGACGGTGTCGTTGGTGGTCTCATCGATCAGGATGAATGCCCCGCTGTCGCGATTGTCGGTGTAGCTGTCGGCGATGACGATCGAGCTGGTGCGCAGTGTCGCGGTGCCGATATCGTTGAGCGCCAACTCAACCGGACCGTCGAGTTCGTCGAGTGTTTCGGGATCAAGCCGCGAGTGCAGTTCCTGCACCGTTGTTCGCACGGTCTTGGTGGTTTGTTTGAGTGCCAGTCGGGCACCGGCCCGCAATGGGGCGTCGATAAACCAGCACACGGTGGCGTCCAGCTCCCGGGCCAGCACCGGCAAAACCGCGTCGTCGGCTCCGCTGACCAGTACGTCGCCACGGCCCACGTCGATGTCATCGGCGAGCTCGACCGAAACCGACAGCGGCGCAACCCCTGTCGTGCGGTCGTCGTCGAGGGTGTCCAGCGCGGTCACGGTCGAGCGGGTGCCGGCGGGCAGCGACAGCACCGGGTCACCGACACTGAGCGTTCCTGCCGCCAGCCGCCCTGTGTAGCGGCGGCGCACATCGGCGGTCGGCCGCGACACCCACTGCACTGGCAGGCGCAGCCGCGACGCCTCGGCCTGGGGCGCGCCCAGTTCAACGGCTTCGAGGTACTCGAGCAGGGTTGGGCCGCCGTACCAGGGCGTGTTCTCGGAGCGGTGCACGACGTTGTCGCCGAGCTTGGCCGCGATCGGGATCACGGTGATGTCCACCTCGCCGAGGCGCGCCGTCGTCTGGCGCAGCTGGTCCTCCACGTCGGCGAATCCGGCCTGGTCGAAATCGATGAGATCGATTTTGTTCACCGCGGCGACAAAGTGCTTGATGCCCAACAGCTTTGCGATCCGTGCATGCCTGCGGGTCTGGCGTAGCACCCCGGCGCGCGCGTCGACCAGCAGGATCGCCACGTGCGCGTTGGATGCGCCGGTGAACATGTTGCGGGTGTAACGCTCGTGGCCGGGGGTGTCGGCGAGGATGTAGCTGCGGGTGTCGGTGGAAAAGAATCGGTACGCGACGTCGATGGTGATGCCCTGTTCGCGTTCGGCGCGGAGACCATCGGACAGCGCCGCGAGGTCGGCGACACCCTCCTCGTCGGTGACGGCCTCCAGGTGGTCCAATGGCAGGCTGTCGGTGTCGTGCAGCAGCCGGCCGATCAGGGTGCTCTTTCCGTCGTCCACCGAGCCCGCGGTGGTGATGCGCAGCAGCTGCCGCGTTATACCCTTGGGCGGCAGTGTTTTTTGGGTCTTATTGGCTTTCTCTGCGGCGGTCATCAGAAGTAGCCCTCTCGCTTGCGGTCTTCCATTGCGGCTGCCGAGGTGCGGTCGTCGGCGCGGGTCTCGCCGCGCTCGGAAACCGTCGCCGCGGAGATTTCGGTGATGACCCCGGTGATCTCGACGGCCGTGGAGCGTACCGCGCCGGTGATGGTCAGGTCGCCGACGGTGCGGTATCGCACCCATTCCACGGCGGAGCTTTCCCCGGCCTGCGGACTGGTGTAGTCCGACACCGCGAGCAGGATGCCGTCGCGCTCGAACACCTCGCGTTCGTGCGCGTAGTAAATCGACGGTATCTCAAGGTCTTCCAGCTCGATGTAGCGCCACACGTCGAGCTCGGTCCAGTTGCTCAGGGGGAACACCCGCACCTGCTCGCCCTTTTTGATCCGGCCGTTGTAGAGCGACCAAGGCTCCGGGCGCTGAGCGCGGGGATCCCACTGGCCGAATTCGTCGCGGAAGCTCAGGATTCGTTCTTTGGCGCGGGCGCGCTCCTCGTCGCGGCGGGCACCCCCGAACGCCGCGTCGAAGCCGCCCGCTTCCAGCGCGTCGAGCAGGGTGCGGGTCTGTGCCCGGTTACGCGAAGCCCCGGGACCGGGGTCGGGCACGCGCCCGTTGTCGATGGATTCCTGCACCGACGCAACGATCAGCTTGTGGCCGTGGCCGGTGACCCTGCGGTCGCGGAACTCGATCACCTCGGGGAAGTTGTGTCCCGTGTCGACGTGCATCACCGGAAACGGCAGGGGCAGCGGCCGAAACGCCTTTTCCGCCAGGCGAAGGAGCACGATCGAATCCTTGCCCGCCGAAAACAGCAACACCGGCCGCTGCAGCTCGGCGACGACCTCACGGATGATGTGCACACCTTCGGCCTCCAGCAGCCGCAGTTCGTCGACGCGGCGTGCTTCCGTCAGTGCGGTGGTGACGGTCATGTTGGCAGCCCCTCTCTCTCGGCATCCGCTCGGTAGCGCTCCAGCCACTCGTCGGAACGCTGGTCGGCCTGCCGCTCGAGCACCGGTTCGGGTGCCAGTCGCGGGTCGAGCCCCAACGCCTCGAGGATGGTGGCAACCACCTCAGTCAGGTTGCGCCACAACACCGGATACGAAATTTCCATCGGTTTGATGTCTTCCTCGGCGAACCAGCTTCGCCAACCTTGTTCCTGGCCACGCAGCATGGTGACGACGTGGGCGATCGCCCGCGCGTGATAGGTGGCCCGCGCATCGCGGACCGGGTCGGGCCTGCCCCGCCACACCCGCGTCTGCACCGCCCGCCAAAACGACACCGCCTGAGACACCACATCGGGTCGGTAGACATACACGAAGAGCGGCTCCTCGCCGACCACATCGCGGATCGCGGCCAGCAGACCGTCCCCAGATCGATTCGGCAGATCCTTCGCGCGTTTCAACAGCAGCGGCGTCTGGTTCCACATCAGCTTGCCGCCCCACACACCGTTCGGTGTTCGCCCGATCGTTTGGATGTAGTCGCGCCAAATCTCCGCGGTGGCCAAATCCGGCGTGCCCTCGTCCAACGGATCAAGCAGGCTCAGGATCGACTCGTCCTCGACGCCGGCGAACCATTCCCGCGGCTGCGGGGCCTGGCTGGTGGTCGGCAGGTATTGGAAGAACTCCTGGGGTTCGCCGGCCACGCCGGTCGCCCGGAGCGACTCGACCAGCAACGTGCTGCCACTACGCTGGGAGGCCAACACCAAGTACGACGACGGGCTTCCGGTCACCCGAAAAGCCTAACCGGGCGGAAAACCCGTCGCTGACAATACGATTACGCTCACACTGAACCAAACCCTTGCTTCGGGCTCGGGCATGAATACTCGGGTAGGTTTCGCCATGGCTTAGACGAATTCGTGTAGCAGCGAATTCTGGTGGGACGATGATTTTCTGTCATCGCTACTGCGATGTGGTTTCTGTGACTTCTGAGGTTAATGGGATGTTAGCTGCGCGGGTGGCCCGTTGCCGTCGCGGCCTACCCGAGCACAAGAGCTCCGTCTGGGCGTGGCGGCTGTGCGGCCGACCGTATCGGCGGTCACCGCAGTTTGAACAGCGAGTACGCGCGCATCCAGCCCAAGTGTTAATGGAGCCTGGCCAGATTTCTTCTGGGTGATTACAAACCTGACGTCGGGCATCGCTTTGCCCGTAAATTGCCTGCCAGACTATGCGCTCAAATGGGCGGCGCGGTCGACATGTAAACAACATGGATTTGATTACGAGCCAGCTAATTACGAACAGGTTAGAAATATTACGAGCATGGGGGACCGGATGAGCCACCTCGACTGTCGGCCATTTAGGCAGGCCCTGTGAACGGAACCTCCGTTGCAAGGCCGATGAACGCGCTGGGCCAGTTCTTCATCCTCAGCATCGAATCATTGGTTGCGGCGGTGCGCGGACCGTGGGCCTGGCGCGAGCTTCTCGAGCAGATTTGGTTTGTCGCCCGCGTGTCGATCTTCCCGACGATCATGCTGTCGATTCCGTACACGGTACTCATCGTGTTCGTCCTGAACATCCTGCTCGTTGAGATCGGCGCCGGAGACCTGTCGGGAGCCGGTGCGGCGCTGGCGTCGGTGACCCAGGTGGGGCCGGTTGTCACCGCCATGGCCGTTGCCGGCGCCGGATCGACCGCGATGTGCGCCGACCTGGGTGCGCGCACCATTCGCGAGGAAATCGACGCGATGAAGGTGATCGGTGTCAACCCGATCCAGGCGCTCGTGGTTCCGCGCATCATCGCCGCCACATTCGTTGCGTTGCTGCTCTATTCGGTGGTCGCCGTCACCGGATTGACAGGCAGCTACATCTTCGTGGTCTTCGTGCAGCACGTCACACCGGGTGCCTTCATTGCAGGGATGACACTGCTCACCGGGCTGCCGCAAGTGGTGATTTCACTCATCAAAGCGACCCTGTTTGGATTGTCCGCCGGCCTGATCGCCTGCTACAAGGGACTGTCGGTGGGTGGCGGCCCAACCGGCGTCGGGAATGCCGTGAACGAGACCGTGGTGTTCTCTTTCATGGCGTTGTTCTTCATCAACATCGTGATCACCGCGCTCGGAGTAAAGGTGACCGCCAAATGAGCAATGCGGCAAGCGAGCCCGCCTGGTTCGTCACCGTTGGACCCAGGCTGGTGGATGCCACCCGGAAGCTGGGAGAACAGACGGCCTTCTATGGGAAGTCTTTGGCCGCCACCGGTGATGCGGTACGACGTTACCCGGGAGAACTTCTGCGGCTGATCGCCGAGATGGGTATGGGCACGGGTGCGCTGGCGGTGATCGGGGGCACTGTGGGCATCATTGGCTTCCTGACCCTGACTACGGGCGCGCTGGTTGCCGTACAGGGCTATGACACCTTGTCCAACGTCGGTGTGGAGGCGCTGACTGGGTTTCTGTCGGCGTTCTTCAACGTCCGCATGATCGCGCCGTGCACGGCCGGGGTGGCGCTGGCCGCCACGATCGGTGCCGGTGCGACGGCACAGCTGGGCGCGATGCGCATCAACGAGGAGATCGACGCGCTCGAAGTCATGGGTATCCGTTCGATCACCTATCTGGCGTCGACACGGATCATCGCCGGCGTCCTCGTCGTCATCCCGTTCTACGCCGTCGCGGTGCTGATGTCGTTCTTCGCGTCCAAGTTCGGCACGTTATACATCTACGGCCAGTCACGCGGCGTGTACGAGCACTACTTCTCCACGTTTTTGCGTCCCACGGATTTGTTGTGGTCGTTTTTGGCGGTGCTGGTGATGGCGACGGGTGTGATGGTTGTGCACACTTACTACGGCTTCACCGCGACAGGTGGTCCGGCGGGTGTCGGGGAAGCGGTCGGGCGCTCGGTGCGGTCATCGATGATCGTCACGGCTTTCGTGGCCTTGATGATTTCGTTGTCCGTCTACGGGCAGTCCGGCAACTTCAACCTGTCCGGGTGACGGTATGAGCGACCACAGCAGCAGCGGACTCGGCAGGAGAAATAGGATCCGCACGAGCAAGATCGACCCGATCTGGTGGGCGCCGACGTTGTTCATCCTGGTCGCGAGTTTGATCGCGCTGACAGCGGGGTCGTTCTCCGGCAAATTCCAGGCATTCATCCCGCTCACGCTGGTGTCGGACAGGGCGGGACTGGTGATGGAACCCGGGGCCAAGGTGAAGTTGCGCGGCGTGCAGGTCGGCCAGGTCGCTTCGATTGGGACCGATGTGAAGGCGGCTGAGTTGCAGCTGAAGATGGACCCGGGCCCATTCAAGTATCTGCCGAGCAACCTCGAGGCCGAGATCAAGTCGACCACGGCGTTCGGATCCAAGTACGTCGACCTGATCGTGCCCGACCAGCCCAGCAAAATACCGCTGAAGCCCGGCTCGGTGCTGCACTCGCGCAACGTCACCGTCGAAGTGAACACGGTTTTCGAGAATCTGCAGTCGGTGGTCGGTGCCATTGACCCGGCCAAGCTCAACGCGATCCTGTCGGCGTTCTCACAATCGTTGCGCGGCAAGGGCGAACGGCTCGGACAGGCCATCACCGGCGCGAATAACGTGCTGCTGACCGTCAACCCCCGCCTGGGAACGATTCGCAAGGACTGGCAGTTGTTCGGCAAGACGGCGGCCATCTATTCGGACGCGGCGCCAGACATCTTGTCGATCCTTGACTCGGCGGCGACCACCAGCACCACCATCACGGCAGAACAGCGGTCGCTCGACTCGCTGCTGTTGTCGGCGGTGGGCGTCAGCCAGACCGGCATCAACGTCATCGGCAGGAACGAATCCAATATCGTGCGGTCCATCAACCTGCTCGATCCGACGACGGCGCTGTTGAACAAGTACTCCCCGACGTACACGTGCTTGTTCCAGGGCGCGCAATGGTACGTGGACCACGGCGGGCGAGATGCGTTGGGCGGCAACGGCTATTCAGTGATCCTGGACGCCGCCCTGCTATTCGGCGACGACCCGTACCGATACCCGAAGCACCTTCCGAAGGTCAATGCCACCGGCGGTCCGGGAGGCAAGCCCAGCTGTGGGTCGCTGCCCGACCCCAGCGCGAACTTCCCGGTGCGGGCGCTGGTCACCGACACCGGTTGGGGGGCCGCTCCCGACGAGATCAGAACCACCCCGTGGGTCGGTAATCCATGGTGGGCCAACTATTTCCCGACCACCAAGAACCCTCCGGAGCCGCCGCGTTACAACTACCGCGGGGGGGTGCCGCCGTCATGAGACGGAAGCTTTCTGGCATCATCCTTCGTGTCGCGCTGTTCACGGCGGTCTGCCTGGTGTTCACGTTTGCACTTATCGCGGTGTTCGGACAGTTGCGCTTCGAGGATCGCACCGGCTATGAAGCGGTGTTCACGAACATATCCGGCCTGAAGTCCGGCAACTTTGTCCGCATCGCCGGGGTGGAGGTCGGCAAGGTTGGCGACCTCACTCTGCATCGCGACGGCACGGTGACCGTCGGCTTCGCAGTGGACAAGGGGGTGCGACTCACCGAAGGCACCAAAGCCGTTGTGCGCTACGAAAACTTGATCGGTGACCGCTATCTCGCGCTCGAAGAGGGTCCGGGGCCGCCACGCCGCTTGCCGCCGGGCGCGACGATTCCCCTGGCACGAACGTCGCCCGCACTGGACATCGATGCGCTGATCGGGGGCTTTCGCCCGTTGTTCCGCGCGCTGGATCCCGATCAGGTCAACGCCCTGTCCGGCCAGTTGCTGCGAATCTTCCAAGGGCAGGGCGGCACCCTGGCCTCTGTGCTGGCGCAGACCTCGTCGCTGACCTCGACCCTGGCCGGGCGCAGCGAGCTGATCGGCGAGCTGATCACCAACTTGAACACGGTGCTGCACACCTTCGCCACCCGCGACCACGAGTTCTCTGATGGCCTGGACAAGCTATCCCAGCTCGTGGATGGGTTGGCGCAGCGTAAGAATGACATCTCCACCGGGCTGGCCTACATCAACGCGGCCGCCGCGTCTGTCAGCGATCTGCTTGTCCAGGCACGCCAGCCGATCAAGGAGGTGGTGCGCGAGACCGACCGCATGTCGGCGCAGGTGCTCGCGGACCGCGAGTATGTCGACAAGCTGCTCAAGGACCTCCCCGACGTTTATCAGGTATTGGCCCGGCAGGGCCTCAATGGCGACTACTTCGGCTTCTACTTCTGCGACGTGTTGCTCAAGATCAACGGCAAAGGTGGTAACCCGGTTTTCATCAAGCTGTTGTCCCAGCCCAGCGGGCGGTGCACGCCGCAGTGAAGCGAATCCAAATCAAACCGGTCGGCCAGCGCAGCCCAGTCGTGGTGGGACTGATCGGAACCGTGATCGTGGCCTGCGTGGTGCTGGCGGCGTTCGAGTACAACAAGCTGCCGTTCATCAAGAACACGAACGACTACTCCGCCTACTTCTCTGAGGCCGGCGGCATCAAACCCGGAAGTACGGTACGGGTTTCCGGCATGGGTGTCGGCAGGGTCTCAGACGTCCGCCTGGATGGCACCAAGGTCCGGGTAGGTTTCACCGTCCGTAAGGGCATCCCGCTGGGAGACAGAACGGAAGCGGCGATCAAGACAGAAACAATTCTGGGCAGCAAGATGCTTGAGCTCACGACGCGCGGCGACGGGAAGTTGACGGGCACCATTCCGTTGGAACGCACTTCCTCGCCGTATGACCTACCCGACGCGCTGGGCGACTTGACGAGCACGATCAGCGGCCTGGATACCACGCAATTATCTTCTGCGCTCACGACATTGGCTAACACCTTCAAAGAGACGCCGCCGGATCTCAAGCCCGCACTGGAGGGAGTGGCGCGGTTCTCGGACACCCTCAACAACCGCGACGCACAGTTGCGCAGCCTGTTGGGAAACGCCAACAAGGTCTCGGCCGTTCTGGGCCGGCGCAGCCAGCAGATCGCCGGCCTGGTAGCCAACTCCAATGCGCTGCTGGCGGCGTTGCTGGACGAGCGAGACTCACTCCAAGCCCTCATGAACAACCTCACCGCGGTTTCGCATCAGATTTCAGGGCTGGTTAATGACAATCGAACTCAACTCAAACCGGCCCTCGACAAGCTCAACGGCGTGCTCGAGATCCTCGACAACCGCAAGGAAGATCTGCAGCGAAGCCTGCCCAAGTTCAAACGGTATGCGATGTCGTTTGGCGAATGCTTAGGCTCTGGGCCATTTTTCAAGGCCTACGTGGCCAACTTGGTTCCCGGCCAGTTCGGCGGGATGGTCCTCGACGCGGACATGTATGACCGGTTTTTGGACCCCAACCAAAAGTTGCCTTCGGAGGCGGTAGACCCACCAACCGGAACTCCACCGGTCCCGCCGGAGAGCGCACCAGTCCCGATCTGG
This sequence comes from Mycobacterium sp., assembly GCF_052144515.1. Lineage (GTDB taxonomy): Bacteria > Actinomycetota > Actinomycetes > Mycobacteriales > Mycobacteriaceae > Mycobacterium. Next base: position 11,777 of record NZ_JBKQQD010000507.1, read on the forward strand.
TCTCAACCGCCCTCGCCACCGCCGTCGACGCCACCTTTACGGACCATCCCGCCGCCCCCGCCTCTCACAACGGGGGGACCGTGAACATAAGTAGACCCACCCTGCAAAGGGTGACCGCCCTCAGCTTGGCAGTGACGCTGGTCGTCGCTTCGTTTCTGGTCGGCAAGAAGCTGTGGAAGGAAGTCGAAAAGAACACTTACTCAGCGTATTTCGCGGAGGCCAACGGCCTGTTCACAGGCGACGAGATTCGGATCCTCGGCGTCGGCGTCGGCGTGGTGGATAGGATCGAGCCTCAGCCTGCCGGCTCCAAGGTGACATTCTCCGTCGACAAGCAGTATTCAATACCGGCCGATGCCCGTGCGGCAATTCTGTCGCCGTCGCTGGTGACTTCCCGGGCAATCCAACTCGTCCCGGTGTACTCCGGCGGGCCTAAATTGAGCCCGGGCGCATCGATCCCGCTGACGCGCACCGCGGTGCCCGTCGAATGGGACGACTTCCGCAAGCAGCTGGAAAAGCTGACCGACGCGTTGCAGCCCACCGGCCCAGGCGGGGTGAACTCGGTCGGAGAATTCATCGACTCGGCCGCCGACAACGTGCGTGGCAGGGGGGACACCGCTCGCGACACCGTACTCAAGCTGTCCGAAGCGATTTCAGCGCTCGGTGATCATGCCGACGACATCTTCAGCACAGTGCGCAATCTGCAGTTGCTGGTCTCCGCGCTAAACTCCAGCAGCGATCTGCTGGTCTCGTTCAACCAGAACCTCGCCAGCGTGACGACACTGCTGACGAACACACCCAACGAAATCGCCAGCGCGGTGAAAAGCCTGGACGGGGCGCTGACGGACCTGCGCGATTTCCTCGCCGAAAACCGGGAAGCAATGGGTGTCACGTTCGACCGGCTGAGTTCCATTACGACCGCATTGAACGACAGTCGCGGTGATATCAAACAGATTCTGCACATCGCCCCGAGCGTCTTCCAGAATTTCCTGAACATCTATCAGCCGGCGCAGAGCGCGATGACCGGCATCATTGCATTGAACAACTTCGCCGACATCCCCCAGTGGATCTGCAGCGCAATTGAATCGGCCTCCCGGGCCCGCTTGAGCCGAGTTTCGAAGCTGTGCCTCGAGTACCTGAATCCAATCATCAAAAACCGCATCTACAACTACATACCGGCGGGGCTCAACCCGTTCGTCGGCACTCAGGCCCGGCCGAACGAAATCACCTACAGCGAGGACTGGCTTCGACCCGGCTACACGCCGCCGCAAGCGACCCAGACGCCTGACGCACCCCCGCCCGCGGACGGATCGCCGCCGGCACCCCCGCAGCAGCCGCTGCCTGCCGAGCCGCCAGGGCCCGCCGAGCCGCCGGGGCCGCCGCCGAACGCTTTGACCGATGCGACCCAGGTACTTCAGAATCTGATGCTTCCGGGAGGCGCATCATGAGACGCGGGATAGCCGCGGCGCTCTGTGTCGGGTGCCTGGTCGCCGCGCTCACCGGCTGCGGGTGGCGCGGGCTGAACTCCTTCACCTTGCCCGGTACCGCCGGCGGGGGACCGGGCTCCTACACGATCCAGGCGCAGCTGCCCGACGTCGTGACCATTCAGGAAAACACCCGCGTTCGCGTCGACGACGTCAACGTCGGCAACGTCACCAAGATCGAGCTCCAAGACTGGCATGCGCTGGTCACCATGCGCCTCAATGGCGATGTCCACCTGCCGGCCAATTCGACGGCCAAGCTCGGGCAGACCAGCCTGCTCGGCTCGATGCACATCGAGCTCGCGGCACCCAAGGATGAGCCGCCGGTGGGCCAACTCAAGAACGGGACGATCATCCCGTTGTCGCGCGCGAGCATGTATCCGACCACCGAGCAGACTTTGGCCTCGGTGTCAATGTTGCTCAACGGCGGCGGAATTGGGCAGTTGCAGGAAATCAACCAGGCGATCGCCAAGGCATTCGCCGGCCGCGAAAACGACATGCGCAGTCTGCTGAACCAGCTCGACGAGTTCGTCGCCGGCACGAATGCCCAGACCGACGACATCATCGCCGCCGCCGAGAGTCTCAATTCGCTGGCAGGTCAATTCGCCGCCAAAGATCAGGTCGTCGACAAGGCTCTGATGACCGTGCCCAAAGCTTTAGCGATACTGGCTGACGAGCGCACCAGGATCGCCGATGCCATAGATCAACTCGGCAAGTTCAGCGCGATCGCGGCCGACACCATCCACCAGAGCAAGGAATCGCTGGTGAACAACCTGCGCAACTTCGCGCCGGTGCTGCGGTCGCTCGCCGACGCCGGGCCGTCGCTTACCAAGGGCCTGGACGGGCTGGTCGCCTACCCCTGGCCGGCGTCGACCGCGAGGAACTGGTTCCGCGGCGACTACGCCAACCTCACCCTGGTCGTCGATTTGACGTTGAGCCGCATCGACCAAGGGCTCTTCACCGGCTCGCGGTGGGAAGGTAACCTCACCCAGCTCGAGCTGCTGTGGGGACGCACCATTGGCATGCAGCCCAGCCCGGCCACCGCGGGGAACCCAATTACCCTTCCGTACCACTTCGGGGGATACTGAATGCTGCGCTTGAATCGCAAGACGTGGATCCAGTTGTCGATCTTGATTCTGGTGACGGTCGTTTCTTGTGGCGCAATGGCTTTCAACTTCATGAAGCTGCCCGCCACCTTGTTCGGGATCGGGGAGTACAACGTCACGGTCGACCTGCCCCAGTCGGGCGGGCTCTACCAGACCTCGGTCGTCACCTACCGCGGCACCGACGTGGGTCAAGTCAAGTCGGTCGATGTCACCGCCACCGGGGTTCGTGCGGTGCTCGCCCTGAGATCCGGGGTCAAGGTGCCCTCCGACGTGCAGGCATCGGTGCACAGCCGCTCGGCGATCGGTGAGCAATACATCGAACTGACGCCGTTGCCCGGGAAAGATGCAGAACATTCCCGGCTGTTACGGAACGGCGACGTCATTCCCGCTGGACGCGTCGATGTGCCCGTCGACATCGGGCACCTGCTCGACCTGACCAACCGTGCGCTGCAGGCGATTCCGCGGGATAACCTGCGCACGGTGATCGACGAGACCGACCGGGCGGTCGGTGGCCTCGGGCCCGAGTTGTCCCGGATCGTCGACGGCTCTACCGCGCTGGCGATCGCGGGTGGCCAGACGGTTGACTCGCTTGCACCCCTCATCGATCAGTCCCCGGCGGTGTTGAACTCCCAGGTGCAGACATCTGATGCGATCGGCACCTGGGCTCACCGAACCGCGGCCATCTTCGCCCAGTTCAAGGCGCAGGATGCGGCGCTGCGAGATCTGCTGACGCAGGGCACTTCCGGGCTGGAGGAAAGCCGCGCGCTGTTCGATCGGGTAGCGCCCGCGGTTCCGGTGTTGTTCGCCAACCTGGTCAGCCTCAGCGACATCGCGGTCGTCTACCGGCACGACATCGAACAACTCCTGGTGCTGTTTCCGCAAGGGATCGCGGCAATGGCCGCGATCGTCGTGCCCAGCTCTAATACCAAACAGGAGCTCAAGGGCGCCCAGTTGGACTTCAACCTCAACATCAACCTGCCGCCGCCATGCACCACCGGGTATCTGCCGCCGACTCAGCGTCGCTCACCGGCTAGCGTCGACGCGCCGGACCGCCCGGCGGCAGAGCTGTATTGTCGGGTTCCGCAGGACTCCGACTTCAATGTCCGTGGGGCACGCAACATTCCGTGCGAGACCAAGCCGTGGAAACGTGCCCCCACCGTCGAGCTGTGTGAAAGCGACGAGGAGTACGTGCCGCTCAACGAGGGCTACAACTGGAAGGGCGACCCGAACGCCACCTACAGCGGCCAGGGTGTGCCGCAGTATCCGCCGGGACAAGATCCGCGACTCCCCCCGCCCCTGGGCACCGCGCGCACCGCGCCAGCGCCGCCGCCGGTGGCGGTTGCCACCTACGATCAGGCCAGCGGTGAGTACATAGGTCCCGACGGGCGTCGCTACACCGAGTCCGACTTGGCTCATCCGCGTGCGAAGGGCTGGCAGCAGCTTCTTGTACCGCCACCGTAGAGATATCGCGAGATAGGAAGCTCATGCGAAAAGTTGTTGTGAAGGAGCAATATGGCTGTCGAACCTGATGACGCCGATAACACTGAACAGGCCGGTGAGCCAACGGAAGTCACGGAAGCCACATCGGAAGTCACTGTCGATGACGGCGATGACGGCGATGACATCGACGAAGTCGACGAGGTTGATGGGGAACAAGGCGAAGTCGCTGATCGGCCGGGCCGCCGGTGGCAGCGGCTGGCCCGCCTGCGGCTTTCGCGTGTCGGAGGGGCATTGGTGGCTAGCGCTGTGGTCGTCGCGACACTGACCGGACTGGCTGGCTGGCTCGGCTATCAGGCCTACGACAAGCACGAGGCTCAAGTTCACCGCGATCTATTCGTCCAGACTGCCCGCCAGGGCGCGGTGAACCTCACAACGATCAGCTATACCGAGATCGACGCCGACGTGCAGCGGATCCTTGATTCGGCCACCGGGGCATTCCGCGACGACTTTGAGAAGCGTTCGAAACCGTTCATCGAGGTCGTCAAAGCGGCGCAGTCCCAATCGGAAGGAACGATATCCGAAGCCGGACTCGAATCCGTGCGGCGCGACTCGGCTCAGGTACTCGTCGCAGTCGCGGTGAAGTCGCGGACCGCGGCGGGCGAGCAGTCGCCGCGGGAATGGCGCATGCGGATCGACGTTCAGGCGGTCGGTGACGGCGCCAAGGTGTCCAACGTGGTGTTCGTGCCATGACGACGCTCAAAGACGCTGCCACACCAAACGACGACGAGATCGACGCGGCCGACCCGGCCGACCCGGTTGAGCCAGAAACTTCGGCGGAGGACCAGTTCCCCGATGAAGAGTCGCCGACCGAAGCCGAAACGCGGACGAAACGTTCGATCGGGTGGAAGCGTGTGCTCGCCTATGGTGTGTTGCCCGGGCTGGCGCTAGTGGTGGCGCTGGCGACGGGATACCTCAAGTGGTTGGACGGCTCGGCTCAGGATTCCGCGGCGCTGCGGGCCGAAACGGTCCGGATAGGCAGCGAGGACGCGGTTGCCTTGTTGTCATACAAGCCTGAGTCGGTGGACAAAGATCTCGGTGCGGCACGTGAACGGCTCACTGGCGATTTCAAGGATGCCTACACCGCGCTGACCCGCCAAGTGGTCATTCCGGGGGCAAAAGAAAAACACATTTCGGCGGTCGCCAAAGCGTCAGCGGCAGCGTCGGTTTCGGCAACCAACAGCCACGCGGTCGTCCTGGTGTTCGTCAACCAAACCGTCACTGTCGGCGAAGGTGTACCCACCGATACTGCACCCGTCGTGCGGGTGGTGCTCGACAAGGTGAATGACCGTTGGCTGGTTTCGCATTTCGACCCGGTGTGATCAGAGGAGGCCGTATGGTCCGGCGGATACAACTTTGCGGCCGGCTACTGTCGGTTGCGCTCATTCTCTCACCTGCATTGGCCGCCCCGACCGCGCACGCCGACAACAACAGCCTGAACAGGGCGGTCATCTCCGACGTCTACACGATCCAGCACAATGCGGGTTGCACGAATGACGTCATCCATAACAACGCGCTGACGTTGGCGGCGGAGTGGCACGCGGACGACATGCTCAACAACCGAAACATCAACGACGACAGCGGATCCGACGGATCGACCCCGCAAGACCGCGCCGACCGCGCGGGTTTCCTCGGGAGGGTCGCCGAGACGGTGGCGATCAACCCCGCCTTATCGATCAGCAACCTCGAACTGATCAGGCAGTGGTACTACGACCCCGGCGCTATGGCGATCATGCGCGACTGCGCCAACACCGCCATGGGGGTGTGGTCGGAAAACAGCCTCGATCGCACCGTCGTGGTGGCCATGTACGGGCAGCCGGCCCCACGTAACCGATGACAAGGCCAGAAGGGAGACACAATGATCTTCACGCGGCATTACCTGGACTGTCTGTCGCAGGCGTCATATCTGATCGGGGATGAGACCACCGGGCGCGCCGTCGTGGTCGATCCCCGCCGCGATATCGACGATTACCTGGATCAGGCGGCTGAGCATGGGCTCCACATCGAGCGCGTCATCGAGACCCACATCCACGCTGACTTCTTGAGCGGTCACCTTGAGCTCGCGGCCGCCACCGGGGCGAAGATCTGCTACGGCGAAAGCGCCGATGTCGAGTTCCCGATCGAGCCGCTGCGCGACGGCGAGCGGATCTCGCTGGGAAAGGTAACTCTTGAGATCCTCGCGACACCCGGCCACACTCCCGAGTCGATCTGCATCGTGGTTTACGAGCACGCCGACGATGACATTCCGTACGGCGTCCTCACGGGGGACACACTGTTCGTCGGTGACGTCGGCCGTCCGGATCTTTGCGCGGCCGCCGGTTTATCGGCGGACGTGCTCGCCCGGACGCTCTACGGATCGCTACAGGACAAGCTGCTGCGACTGCCCGATGCCACCCGAGTGTTTCCCGCGCATGGCGCCGGATCGACCTGCGGCAAGCAGCTTTCCAGCGAGACCAGTTCGACAATCGGCGCGCAGCGGGAGACAAACTATGCGCTGCAGAGCGGCGGCGTGGACCAGTTCGTTGCGACGGTCACCGAGGGGCAGCCGGTACGGCCGCGTTATTTCGAGTTCGACTCGCAGCGCAATCGCCAGCTGCGGCCGCTGCTCGACGAAAGCCCCCTGCCCTTGCTGGACATCGAGGACGTGCGCGAGCGTGCCCGGGCGGGGGCCATCCTCCTGGACACCCGCGAGCCGGACGACTATGCGTCCAGTCACCTACGCGGTGCTGTCAACGTCAGCCTGCAGGGACGCTTCGCCGAGTGGGCCGGCAATGTCTTGGCGCCCGATCGCGACATCGTGCTCGTCGGCGATGCCACGCTTGCGCGTGAATCCAAACTCCGCCTGTCCCGCGTCGGGCTCGACCGGGTTGTTGGTCAACTAGGTGACCTCGCAGATGTTTTCGCGCAGCGGCCAGATCTCATCGACGCTAGTTCACGATTGACGGTCGAGCAGCTCGCCGAACTGCGCGGCTTACAGCCCCGCCTGCAACTGGTGGACGTGCGCAACCCTGGGGAGACGGTGCAGGGCACCATCACCGGTGCGCGCGAAATTCCCCTAGCGGCCGTTACGGACGCGATTGACAGTCTCGACCGGACACGCCCGGTGGTCGTGTACTGCGCCAGCGGCTACCGCTCCATGGTTGCCGCGAGTGCGCTCCGGGCTACGGGCTTCCACGATGTGTCCGACGTGCTCGGGGGGTTCGGGGCCTGGCAGGATGCCGGCCTGCCCACGGCGGTGGGGACAGCTAGAGATGCGTGACGGCGGTACGCTGCTGCTGGACTTACGGGAGAGCTCGCGCCGCAGATGATCGGTCGTTCGCTCCGATGCCGTCAGCTTTTCAGGACGTGATCCCCAGCTTTTCGGCGTTGCCGTGATCGTAGGCAGCTTGAGCCGCGATGTCGCAGGCGCACGGCTGTGCGCCGTCCTGAGACCATCGCCACAGTTGGGCTCCGCGCTTGCGACTCAGGTGCTGGAGGTAGACATTGTCGCGTTGCAGCGCGGAGAACGCCAAGTCCAGGTCGATGGGGAGCCCGGCCCAATCGACTTGGCCGGGTGCCGACGTCTGGACGCCAGGGTCACCCGCAGTGCCATGCCGCAGCCGACACCGCAGTGGGCAGGCGGTCTTCACGGCGTCCCCTCCGGGGTGCTCCCCAGCCACGCAGATTCCTCCTCGAGCGCGCACATCCTTGAGTGAATCGTGCGACGAGGATGTTTCAGCGGCGGGTGTGCGATGTTTCCGGCGGATTACGGATTTCGCCAGCCGCGCGACGGTGTCAATAGACGTCGCGGTGATAGCGCTTATCGGCGCTTAACGCCTGAACATAGGCCCTGGCCGCGTCCGGTTCGAGGTTGCCGCGTTGGGCGGCGATCTCACACAGTGTGCGATCGACGTCCTTGGCCATCGGGTCGGCGCTACCGCACACGTACAGCTGTGCCCCTTCTTCCAACCAGCGCCACAGCTGGGACCCGCGCTCGCGCATCAGGTGCTGTACGTAGACCTTGTGGCGCTGGTCCCGGGAGAATGCCAAGTCGAGCTCGGTGAGGAAGCCGTCGGCGCGCATCTGCTCGATCTCGTCGCGGTAGTAGTAGTAGTAGTAGTAGTAGTAGTAGTAGTAGTAGTAGTAGTAGTAGTAGTAGTAGTAGTAGTAGTAGTAGTAGTAGTAGTAGTAGTAG
>NZ_JBKQQD010000508.1:0-4422 GCF_052144515.1 Mycobacterium sp.
ATTCCCGCCCTGGCCTTCCACTTCCTCGGTGTGTTCAGTCAGGAGCTGGGCAAAAAGGTGACGGATTTTTCCGAAGAGGCAATGGCTGTGCTGACCAACTACGATTGGCCGGGCAATGTCCGCGAGCTCGAAAATACCGTGCAGCGCGCGGCAATTCTGGCAACCGACACGGTCATTCGCCGGGCGCATCTGGTGCATCTCGACGAGGCGTCGCCAGGGCGTGCTCTCGACATCCCGAGAACCGCCGAGGAACTCAAGCAGATCAAGAAAGTGGCCCGCGAGAAGTCGGTTGAGAATATCGAGAAGCTGTTCGTGCTCGATGCGCTCAAGCGGAATGCCTGGAACGCGACCAGGAGTGCCGAGGAGACCGGCATGCAGCGCGCCAATTTCCAGGCCCTGATGAAGAAATACAACATCCGGATCCGCGAATCCGAACGCGATCCCGGCGAACCCGACGCCTCGTAGGAGCTGTGTCGTTCTCTTGGGATGCCCATGCCGGTCCGGGAACCCGGTGAAGCAGCTTCGCGGGCTGGTCCGGACGGCGGGGCATTCCGGCCGTCGCCCGCAGTACCACATACATAGGGCGCGCAGCCGGGGCGAGCGCTCGGTAAGCTTGGGGGCCAGGGACATCTTCAAATCGGGGCACGACCCGTGGCGGCGGGGCGTGCGCCTGCGAGCCCCCCCGGGCCGCACCGTGAACGACTGGCGAGTGCGCTGGCCTGCCCCCCAGTCGGGCTCCGCCGTGATGCAATCAGAAATCGCTCTGCACCCTGAGTCGCTCGCATTGCGCGACACAGCCTCTCCAGCCTGACCCCCGGCGTCGGCTGCGGTCGGTTGGTTCGGTCCCCGGCCGCAGCGGCGGATCGCTTGACACCCCCTGCCATGCCACGGCCGTAACCGCTGCCCGGGGGGGCGCGGGTCGGCGTTTTCCTGCCCTTATGGCCAGATGGCCAGCGCAAGGCGGCCATGCGCCAGCCGCGGGGCAACAGCGGTGTCGCATCGCCCGACCCGCGCCGGCTGGCCATCATGCGAGCGACGCCAGGAGCCCCGGTCATGGCCAGCCCGGGACCGGTTCGAGGCTTCGCCCGAGTACGCCTGTGGCCATCCGGCCACGCTCCGGCTGGTATTATAAATTTTCGGTAATCCTGGTGCTACCGTTCCTCCATGTGGGGGCGGATCGTCCCCCTGGAGCAATCGCTCCCGTTCGATTCGGGTGATGCAGATTCGTGGCCGTAAAGACAGTGAACCCGGCAAGGCAAGCACGAGGGACACCGATATGAAGCAGACACTTGCGCTGAAGCTGCTGTTCGGGATGGCGCTGACGCTGGGGGTACTTCCCGCGTCGGCGCAAACCACGTCCACGGCACCGCAACTGGCCGTCGCCCAGGCCAGCGTGAAAACCTGCCTGACATGCCATGGCAGCGACCCGAAGGTCACGGCCATTCTGCAGAGTCCGATGGCGGTGACGGGCGATCCGCGCACGCCATTCGCGCAAGGCGGCTGCATCGCCTGCCACGGGCCGAGCGACAACCATCTCGCGATGAAGGCGCCATACCCTGACATCGTGTTCGCCGGACCGCACAAGTCGCCGGTGGAGGCGCGCAACCAGGTGTGCCAGACCTGCCACCAGGGCGGCATGGTGATGAACTGGCAGGGCAGCAAGATGCAGCGCGCCGGTGTCGCCTGCACCGACTGCCACACCGCCCACTCGGCGAAAGACCCGGTGCTGGTGAAGGCCACCCAGGCGCAGGTGTGCTTTACCTGCCATGCCCAACAGCGGGCCGACAGCTTCAAGTACTCGCATCACGCGGTCCGCGAAGGCCTGGTGGTGTGCAGCGACTGCCACAACCCGATGGGTTCCCCGGGCGACACCAAGTCGCTGAAGGAATTCACCGTCAACGAGACCTGCTACAACTGCCATGCAGAAAAGCGCGGACCGCTGCTGTGGGAACACCAGCCGGTGCGCGAGAACTGCCTGAATTGCCACACACCGCACGGCTCGAACGAACCGCGTCTGTTGAAGGCGCGGATGGGGTTCATCTGCTCTACCTGCCATTCCGCCGAGACAGCCAACCACAGCGGCGGGGCCTTCGGCGGAGCGCGTTCTGTCCCGCCCCGCGGCGCACCGGGCAACCTCTCCTTCAACTCGGCGCTGGCGAACCAGAGAGCGTGCGTCAATTGCCACTCGGAGATCCATGGGTCGAACAGCCCAGCCGGCGCTTTCTTCTTCCGCTGATGCGACGCTACGAGCAAGGAGTGTTGAAATGATCACTCGCGACACGCTTCGGGCCATCGCACTGGCATCCTCCTGCCTGGCGCCATTGGCCGCACTTGCCCAAGCCCCGGCGATCTCCATCGGTGGCACCCCGTTCACCGGCGAAGTCGGGATCGGTGTGATGGGGGTCATGGGTAACAACCCCGACCTGGCCGGTCGCTATTCCGGCCTCAACACCACTGGCGTCGACCTGCTCGGCAACTTCGACCTGACCGGCCGCGACCCGTGGGACTCTGGCGGGACCCGGTATTATGAACTGAACGGTGATAATCTGGTCTTCCAGATGGGTAATCACCTCGGCGATGGCAACGGCATCGGCAACCCCGTCAACCAGAACACCTTTGGCTCCGGCTTCAGCAACGGTGTGGTGAACGCCGGCTCGCTGGGGTTCAAAGCCGGCGACCAGGGTACCTGGGGGATTGCGGCCTCCTACAACTCCTTTACCTACACCGGCAACGTCATCGGCTCGATCTACACCGTCAACGGCAACCGTGCGTCGCTGAACCCCGGGCTGTTCCCGTATGGCGGAGCGGCCAGCCCGACCGGCCCCACCGGCCCCTTCACCAGCTACACCATCCCCTCGCTGACGGCGACCGGCGCCATACTGCCCGTCCAGACCGGTACACGCCGCGATATCCTCGGCGCCAACTTCAAGTACATGTGGGGCGACTGGACCTTCACCGGCGCCTTCCGCCACGAGCACAAGGAAGGCTCGATGGAGGAGGCGTACGACGGCACCTATGGCGGGATGGCGTTTGCCATGCCGATCGACTACGACACAGACCGCTACGATGCGACGGCCGCCTACACTTCGCGCCTGTTCCAGGGGTCGCTACAGTACACCTTCTCGCATTTCACCGACAACAATCTCTTCGTCACCCTGCCCTATCCGGTCTCCGGAACCAGCTCGGGGAATGTTTTCCAGCGTGCGGCGGCTTATGAGACGCCGCCCAGCAACAGCGCCCACTACGTCACCCTCATGTTGGCAACCAATGCGGTGCCGCTGACGCGCATCAATCTGAACGCGCGTGTCGGCGTAGAAAAGCAGGACTCTACGTTCCCGCCGAACACCGCCGATCCTGGTGCGAACTTCGGCGTTGCCCCCTTCCAGAACCTGAACTCCGCGGGGCAGGGAACGACCGCCAATTCACCCGACATCCTGGCCACGATCTACCAGGTCAAGATCAGCGCGTCGTCAAATCCGTTCGCCAATCTTGACGCCCGCGCATACTACGGCATCGACGGACGCAGCGTCAGCCTGAACCAATATGCGGTCTTTGGCAGCGGCAGCGGGAGCGACTCCAGCCCGGGCTCTGCCGCGCCGGTCGCCTTCGTCGTTCCCCAGGATTGGCTGAAGCAGAACGCGGGCGCCGAGGTGGGGTACGTCATCATTCCCCAGTACGACACCAAGCTGACGGTCGGCTACCGGTTCGACTCGATCGATCGCAGCAACGCCCAGGTCGGGCATAGCTGGACGAACACCGCATCGGCCGCGCTGTCGTCCGCGTTCGGACCCCAGGCCGACGGCAGGGTTTCCTTCGACTATGCCGACCGCTCCGGCACCGTGAACTATCTCGGGCCGTGGACGTTCCTCACTGGGACCCCCACGTTCTCCGGCGCATACTATCAGGCTCCCATGACGTCGGAGGCGGTCACATTCAGGGCCAACTACACGCCGTCGGATAGCCTGTTCGGCGGCTTCTACGTCCAGTTCAAGAACGAGAATTACACCTACTCGGCCATTCCCGCCGGCATCAACGGCCTGGCGCCTTCGGCGATCCCGCTCTTGGGCGTCGGCGGAGGCCTCAAGCAGGACTACGCCCTGAGTCTTGGGCCGGACATCACTTATCGGCCCATGCCGAATTTGAACCTCCACTTCTTCTACACGTACGAGCAGCTCTTCTACAATTTCCAGGGTAATGGCCCCTGCGCCACGCCAGCAGACATTGCCAATGCCGCCAACGGCTGCGGCACGACGTCCGCCGGGTACGACGTGAACAAGCAAACCAGCGGCACCCACACCGTCGGCCTGAGCGGCGAGTGGAAGGTCAATGAAAAGCTGAAGCTGAAAGGCGATTATACCGTATCCTACGGTTCGGTGGCGTTCACCGAATTCAACGGTGTATTCGTGACCGGCGTCTCGACAG
>NZ_JBKQQD010000509.1:0-5770 GCF_052144515.1 Mycobacterium sp.
CTAACCGGTCCAGGTCCGCGATCCAATTCTTTCGGCTCTCGGGGGTGGTGTCGCCGACATACATGCGGCATTGGTTGTACACAACGTCGCCAGCGACGATCAGGCCGATCGATGGAACGTAGAGAGAGGTCGAATCGGAAGTATCGGTGCGACCCTGCTCGATGATGCGCAATTCGTGGCCTTCGAGAGTGAACGTGTCGTGCTCATACGGCTCAGGCGCAACCAACTTAGTGGACACTTGCCCAGGAAACATACGGCGGGCTAACCGCTCCACGGGGGGAGTAAAAGAACTCTGCATGGCGTCCAGAGTCTTGGGCGTTGCGATCGCCCGGGCGGCCGGGAAACGGTCGAGCAGAATGCCCAGACCGTAGAAATGGTCGAAGTGGGCGTGCGTGATATAGATGGTCTCCAGGTTGCGGTTGTGCAGAGCAATCCAATCCGCGAGGGCTTCGGCCTCAGCCACCGTCATCATTGCGTCCACCAGCACCGCGTCGTGCTCGCCGAAGATCAAAGTCGACGTGATCGGGTCAAAGGCGAGCGCTTCGCCGAAGGGCTTTGGCCGCTCGCCGACCATAGCCTTTCCCGGGGTGGTAAAAACGTTCACACTCAGCGTGCTCGACGCGACAGGCGCGGTCACGCGCGTGGCTCTTTCAGTCCACTGATGCCGTCCATTTGGAACTCAATTCCCTCGGGGTGCGGTGCAAGCTCGGTCATCTGGTGTCCTTCTCCACTGGTTGGGTGCCACACCCCCGGTCACGACGGGGTGTGACTGGGCAGCTGGTCGCCGGCGCGGGGCGTGTCCGCTAAGGCAGGGGTTTCATCTCCTCAAGCATCGTCGGCACCAACTCGCTGACGGTCGGATGGATGTGCATGGTGCGTGCCAGCGTCGTGTACGGCGCTCCGGCGGACATGATGTCCAGAATCTCGTGGACCACCTCGTCGCCGCCCACCCCGAAGATCGCCGCGCCGAGGATCTTGTCGGTCTCCGCGTCGACGACGACCTTCATGAATCCTTGCGTCTCACCCTTTTCCACGGCCCGGCCCACGCGGGTCATCGGGCGGAAGCCCAGCAGTGCCTTGCGGCCGGACTTGCGTACCTCCTCGACGGTCTGCCCGGCCCGGCCCAGCGGCGGGTCGATGTACAGCGCGTAGGTGGGGATCCTGTCGCTGACCTTGCGTGGATCGTCATCGAGCAGGTTGGCCGCGACGATCTCGAAGTCGTTGTAGGACGTGTGGGTGAATGCGCCGCGGCCGTTGCAGTCGCCCATCGCCCAGATGTGCTCGACGTTGGTGCGCAACTGGTCGTCGACGACGATGTATCCGCGGGCATTAGTTTGCACGCCGGCCCGATCGAGGCCGAGGTCGTCGGTGTTGGGCCGGCGGCCGACAGCCATCAGCAGGTGCGAACCGACGATGCTGGGCCCGCCCGCCTGCGGCGTCACGGCGATACCGGCGCCGTCGCGGGCGACGCTGATGTCGTCTGCATTGCACTGCACCGCAATGCCTTCGCCCTCCAGGATCGCCTGTATGGTCGCTGACACATCGGGATCCTCTCGCCCTGCCAGCCGCGCTCCCCGTTCCAGAATTGTCACGGCCGCGCCGAATCGGCGGTACATCTGGGCGAATTCCAGCCCGATGTAGCTGCCGCCGATGATGACGAGATGCTCTGGCACCGTGTCGAGTTCGAGAATCCCGACGTTGGTCAGGTAGTCGACGTCGGCCAATCCTGAGATGTTGGGGGCCACCGCGCGGGCCCCGACGTTCAGGAAGATCCGGTCGGCCTGCAGGAGGTCGTCGCCGACGCGCAGGGTGTGCGGGTCCTCGAAGCGCGCGTGGCCGCGGATGACTGTGCATCCCTTCATGCCGTTCAGCCAGGATTCGACGCCGTGCCGGTCGTTGAGCATGATGCCGTCTTTGCGAGCCTTGACTTTTGCCATGTCCACGGTCACCGGCCCGGTGCCGACGCCGTAGTCAGCTCCGCGCCTGGCCAGGTGGGCCGCATGCGCGCTGGCCACCAGGGTCTTGGTGGGAATACACCCGGTATTGACGCAGGTGCCGCCGATTAGCTTGCGCTCGACCACCGCGACGGTCTGGCCGGCGTCGGTCAGCCGTCCGGCCAGCGGTGGTCCGGCCTGCCCGGCACCGACGACGATCGCATCGAACCGGCGAGTCATACGGTGCTCGTCAGATATCCGATGAGAAAGCCGTCCCCGACCGCGACGCCATCTTCGAGCAGCGCAATCGGCAGATCGCGGCCCCCCGTGGCGGCAACCAGCCGCCTGCGGGCCTCATAACCGCCCACGGTGCCCAGCACCGCGCCAACCAGTCCGGCGGCGATCGCGGGGAACGTGAAGCCCCACGCTGCCCCGATCACCGCCCCAGAGAAGCCACCGCTGATGAGCCGCGCGATGAACTGCGGCGGCGTCTTGCGGCTCGGGGTTTTTGGCAGCTGGTCGGTGATCAGCTCGACGACCAGCAGAACGGTCAGCAGCCCGACAGTTATCGAGTTCCCCATCCACGACGCCCATGTCCCGTCGACGTGGAGCCAGTCCAGAAACGCCGCCCAGCTGACCACCGCAGGCGCGGTGAACGCACGCAAGCCGGCGACAATCCCGATGAACAGGGCGAGCAGCAGAACAAGGATGTGCGTCATGCGAGCTCCTCGCGTCGACTCCCGGTCGCGACGCTAGCAGCCGCGCCCCGGGCAGGTAGCTCTTCGCTCAGAAGCGGCAGAACCTGATGTCGGAGGCCAGAATCGCCTTGGCCCCGATGCTGGCCAGCTCGTCCATGATCGCGTTGACGCCCTCGCGCGGCACCAGCGCCCGCACCGCCACCAGCCTGGGTCGCCCAGTGGCGCGATGGTCGGCGACTCCAGCCCCGGCGTCACCTCGGTGGCGCGGTCGAGTGCCGCCCGTGGACAGTCGTAGTCGAGCATCAGATACTGCTGACCGAACACGACGCCCTGCACCCGAGCGGCGAGCTGGTCACGCGCGGCCGCGGTTTCCTCGTCGGCGATTTCGCGTTCGACCAGCACTGCCTCCGAATCACACAGCGGCTCAACGAAAGCCACCACGTTGTGCAGTCCCAGCGTGCGGCCCGATCCGACCACGTCGGCGACCGCGTCGGCCACGCCCAGCCGCACCGAGATCTCAACCACCCCGTCCAGCCGAATCACCTGAGCATCGATTCCTTTGTCGGCCAGGTCTTTCCGTACCAAATGCGGAAACGCGGTAGCGATTCCTTTGTCGGCCAGGTCGGCGACCGACCACGTGCGGCCGGCCGGGGCCGGCCGGGCCGACGACGCTCCCGGCGCGGGCCAACCGTCGTAGCGTGGACCTTCAAATCAAGTCGGGGATCGACCTGTCCGTTAGCCGTTCCCTTTGCGAGCTAGCTGATCGACACCTTGCCTCGCTGTCTCGGCCTGGCTGCCTGATAGGGGCCGAGCGGGTAGCAAACCACGGAAAGGATTCGAGACATGCGCTATGGGACAGGAAATGAGACATCTTGAGCAGGGATTTCATTTGTCGCGTCGAGCCGACGGGGCCGTCTCGTTTCCCTATTTATCCCGGTACGCGATTCGCTCTAAACAGCCTCTACGACGAGGCCGCGTGATCGCGTCCTTGCACCGCCGCTTTGCTCAATTCGAGCCATCCACTGCCTGGCCAGAGGATAATCTCAGCGTCATTGCAGCAATGCACAGGCTCGATCGCCGTTGTTGGACGGCCACGCAAAGAGCGGGAGAGGAAGCACCAGATGAGTCCCGACTATGACGTTATCGTGATCGGGTCGGGTTTCGGGGGGTCCGTCGCTGCTCTTCGCCTAAGCGAGAAGGGGTATCGCGTGGGCGTGCTCGAGAAGGGCGCCCGCTGGCGCCTGGAGGATTACCCGCCCAACAACTGGCATTTGCGAAAATCCTTGTGGCACCCGCGTTTCGGCCTCATCGGCCCCCTCCAGATGACCGTACTGAAGAACGTCCTCATTCAATCGGCTGTCGGCGTGGGTGGGGGTTCGTTGATCTACGGCAACGTCCTCTACGAGCCGCTCGAACAGTTCTACAACGATCCGCAGTGGGCATCGATCACGGACTGGAAAGCGGAATTGGCGCCGTACTACGACCAGGCCAAGCGCATGCTTGGCGTGGCCACGAATCCGAGATTGACACCAGCAGACGAGGTCTTAAAGTCCGTCGCCGACGACCTAGGTGTTGGAGACACATTTCACCCGACTC
The DNA here is from genome assembly GCF_052144515.1 of Mycobacterium sp. GTDB lineage: Bacteria > Actinomycetota > Actinomycetes > Mycobacteriales > Mycobacteriaceae > Mycobacterium. The sequence continues at coordinate 4,229 of NZ_JBKQQD010000509.1, forward strand.
AGGTGGGTGTGTTTTTCGGTGAGCCCGGTAAGACGGTGCCCGACCCTTACTTCGGTGGTGTGGGACCCGATCGCGCCGGCTGCGTCTTCTGCGCCCAGTGCATGACCGGATGCCCGCACAACGCCAAGAACACCACCGAACGTAACTATCTGTATCTGGCGGAAAAAGCTGGCGCAGAGATTCATCCCATGACAACCGTCGTCGATGTGCGCGAATCACCGGGCGGTGGGTATGAAGTCGAAACCGTTCACAGCGGACGGTGGGTGCGCAGGCAACGCCGGAGATGGCGGGCCGATCAGGTTGTGTTTTCCGCCGCCGCGATCGGCACGCAAAATCTGCTGCACCGACTACGAGCCAGCGGTTCGCTACCGCGGATATCGCCACGGCTGGGCGAATTGGCGCGAACCAACTCGGAGGCTGCCCTGGCTGCCATCTCCCGCTCGCGAACCGACCTGGCCCAAGGCATCGCCGGGACGTCATCGATCCACCCTGATGCGAACACCCACATCGAGGCTTTCCGCGGCGGCAAGGGCAGCAACGCGATGGCACTGCTCACCACAACCCTGGTGGACGGCGACAAGCACCGCCTCGCCAAATGGGCGTTGATCAACTTGCGCCACCCAGGTGCGTTCGCTCGGACCTTTAACATTCGCAAGTTCACCGAGCGGGGGTTGGCGCTGCTTGTCATGCAGGATCTCGACAACTCGCTGACCACCTATCTCAAGCGCGGCCTTCTCGGCACGAAGATGACCTCCCGCCAAGGCACGGGTGAGCCCAACCCAAACTGGATTCCGACCGCAAACGACGTCGCCCGGCGCGTAGCCGACAAGATCGACGGCGATCCACGGGGCCTGTACAACGACATCGTCAACATCCCAACCACAGCACATTTCATTGGCGGTTGTCCTATCGGTGATTCACCGGCGACCGGCGTCGTTGACCCTTATCAGCGGCTATATGGGTATCCCGGCCTGCACGTGATCGACGGCTCCCCTATTGCGGCGAATCTCGGCGCAAACCCCTCGTTGACCATCACAGCGCTATCGGAACGGGCGGTCGCGCTCTGGCCCAACAAGGGCGAACCCGACCCACGCCCTCCAGTAGGCTCCACTTATCAGCGGGTTTCGCCGGTCCTGCCCCGCAATCCGATCGTACCCGAAAACGCGCCGGCGGCGCTTCGCCTATCAGCGATCTAACTCGGCTCCCAATCATCATGTGACTAGATGCCCTGCAGCCCGCCACGCCTGACGCAAGGCAGGACGCGCAAGGGCTGCTATCGACCCGAGCCGCAGGGCCGCCGCGTGAGCGAAGCGGTTCCCGTCGCCGCGTTTCAGCTGGGGTGTTCGAGTTCTGTTCGGGCCTGGTCGATTTGGTCGTAGGCGTACGTCACCATCGCGGCGGTGGTCATCGTTTCACCCTTGCGGGCGAGCGATTCGTAGATCGCCTCACCGTGACATCGCGGAGGTGGGTGATCGCGGTGGTGATTTCAGGGACCGCCGACGCAGAGAAAGGACTGAGCGCGAACCCGGCGATAGTCGCCGC
>NZ_JBKQQD010000510.1:0-44555 GCF_052144515.1 Mycobacterium sp.
GACGCCGCGGAGGGGTAAGCGTCGATCACCTCCAGACTTACTCCGGAACGCTCGGCCCACAGAGCGAGGGCGCTCGCCCCTGCTTTCCCGAATCTGGCCAGCGGCCCCGACAGTGGGGTAACCAGGACGGCGCGAGCTGCCACGCCCACAACTTAAGCGTGTCGAACAACCGCCCACTCCCCCGGGGCAGTTACCGATCGTGGCATCCCACTGCGGTTCAACAGCGACGTGTCCTCCCCATTGCCAAGGCTGGACCTGCCGTGCTGGGCTGGGTCAAATGGCGCGAACTCGAAAGCCACTATGGATTGGGAGCCATCCGGGCAATGCTTGAGCTCGCCGTCGAGGAAGGTGACCTCGCTGCCGGCCAGCCAGAGGATGCGCTCGCTCATGTCCTACTTGCTGCTGCTGATGAGACTGCTCTGTTTATCGCGAATGCACCCGATCAACGTGCAGCCAGTGACCAAGGCGTTAAGGCGTTAAGGCGTTGCTCGACGGACTGCGAGCAAGGTGATCCCAGACCCCACTCAGGAAGGCTGGGGGGCGCCCCTATGGTCGCCAAGCCTTCGCCTTGTACGGCTCAGCGCCCGCTCTCTCTCCGCCACAAAATGAGCGGAGACGCCGAACCGTCCAGCCGTAGGGTCGGCTGCACGGTGACGAGACTAAGCGGCCAGCGCCGAATGCCTATAGAGCAGAAGCTGATCGAGGTCCTCGACAGTTATCTCGATTCGCGCGCGGGCGACCTGCTCGATCGTCACCCCATCATCACGGTTGCGGGCGACCCGGACGACATCGTCGCGGAACTCGCCGGGATAAAGCCTTGCCACAATGACATCCTTCCAGCCCACCCATCACGGGCAAGCCAACTCCGATGTCACCTATTCGTGCAGCAGACCCCAACGCTGACGTCAGCGTCTATACGTTGATGAAGTTGCTCGGTCGCGCCCACACGCCCTAGCACCATCTCCGCCGCCGCAACAGTCGAGCGCCATGCCTCCGACTGATTCGGCAGCGGCACCGAAGCCGGTCAACCGGGTGGCCCGGTTCAGCGTCTCTAACCGGTGCATGTGGGTGGCATCCAGCGGCATGGCCGGCGCATCCTGCGCTGCCATCGGCGTCGGTGCCGCAGACGATGTCGGACTTTCGCGCATTGTGCTCACTAGCGCGCTAGGGTCTGTCTATGGCAACCAAGAGTCGCATCGCCTTGCGACTCGCCACGCAAGTACTGTTGCTGCAACTCGTCATCGTGACGCTGACGTTGGTGATTGCTTTCGGATTGTATGCCGCATTCAACCGCCAGCGCCTAGACGTTCAATACGGCGTCCACGCTTTGGATATCGCCCGTGTAGTGGCCTCTTCGCCCACGGTGCTCAATAACATCGCTCGCTACGACGATGCCCCGGTGACCCCAACCCCCGCATTGGTCGACCAGCTCGCGGCGGGTCCGATCCAGGGCGTCGCGTCACGGGTTGAAGCGCGCACCCATGTGTTGTTTGTGGTAGTCGCCAACACGCGGGGCATCAGGCTCGCGACCCCTCGGCGCGACGAGTTAGGTCTTCATGTCCGTGCCGATCTCACGCCGCCGCTAGCCGGGCACGAGGAAACGGCGCATGACTCTACCGTTTTCGGGCAGGCGATCGTTGGCAAGGTCCCGGTACTTGCGCCAGGTTCTAATCGCGTGCTGGGGGTGGTCATCGTTGGCATCTCCACGAAGGCATTTGATGAGCAGTTTTCGAAGAACCTGCGCGTGATGGCCGCGATAGGAGGTGTTCTCCTGCTGATCGGTGTTGCCGGCTCAGCGGCATTGGCCCGGCGGTGGCGAGGGCTGACGCTGGGTTTGCGGCCAGGCGAGATTACCGAGCTGGTGCGCACTCAGGCGGCGGTGCTGCAGGGCATCGGCGAGGGCGTGCTAGCGGTCGACACGGCCTGGAAGACCACCTTCGTCAACGACGAGGCGTGCGGACTGCTCCAGATCGGTAACGAACCGGGCCGGCGTATCGAAGAGATCGGGTTGACACCGCGTGTGCTCGACGTGTTCAAGGCTGCCGATTCGACACCCACTTTGGCCACTGTCGGAGAACGCATCGTCGTGGTCTCGGCGCGGCAGGTATCGCGCGACGGACGCGAGCTGGGAACCGTGCTGGTGGCGCGTGATCGAACCGATGTTGAGTCACTGACCCGGCAACTCGACGCGGTACAGGTGATGAGCACGGTGCTGCGTGCACAACGCCATGAGTTCGCCAACCGTCTGCACCTGCTGAACGGGTTATTGCACGGCGGTCACGTCGATGAGGGATTGGAGTATCTGGAAGAGCTCCTCGGGACGGGCCCGCTGGGATCCGCGCTACCCGGTATCGACGCCATCCGCGATGCCTACCTGCAGGCATTCCTGGCGGCCAAGGCCGCGGCCGCCCGCGAAGCCGGGGTGACGTTGAAGATCGGTGAGAACACCTGGGTATCTGGCCGGCTGGTACTGCCCGTCGACGTCACCACCGTGGTGGGTAACTTGCTCGACAACGCCATCGACGCGGCCCGGTCGGGCAGCAACCAGATAAAAGAGGTGGAAATCGAGCTGTTGCAAGAGGATTCGGCCTTGCATGTCATAGTGCTCGACAGCGGCGACGGCGTCGCTCCCGACTTCGTCGAGGATCTATTCACCGAGGGCAGGACGACAAAACCGGACTCCGGGATACCGGGCGGCCGGGGTATCGGGCTCGCGCTTTCGCGGCAGATCGGCCGATCCCTCGGTGGCGACCTGCGGCTGTCCAGCCCGGGCGGCGCCGACGGGGAGCCTCGGCTGACTGGCGCTGAGTTCATCGCCTGGCTGCCGGGCGTGATGGAAGAGGAGGCACAATGAGTGACGTAGACCTGACGGTGCTGGTGGTCGACGACGACTTCCGTGTCGCCAACCTGCACGCCCAGGTCGTCGACACGCTTCCGGGCTTCACCGTGACCGCCACCGTCAACACCCTCGCGGGCGCGCGAAAAGCCAACGCAGTCGACCTCGCCCTGGTCGATGTCTACCTACCCGACGGGTCAGGAATCGACTTCGTCCGCGAACTGCAAGGGGACAGCATGGTTTTGACGGCGGCAACCGAGCCGGTAACGATCCGCGCTGCCATGACCGCTGGGGCGCTGAGCTACCTCGTCAAGCCGTTCGCGACCACCGAGCTCGCCGCCCGCCTGGCCGGCTATGCTCGCTACCGCAATATTCTGGCCCGCGCCAATCTCAGCGCCGGCGACGTGGATGCGGCTCTGGATGCCCTTCGCCCCAGGATCGCCACCCCTGCGCCCCCGACAATCGCCGGATCCTCCACGAAAAAGCTTGTGCTGGAAGCTTTGCGAAAGTCGGAGCAGCCGATGTCGGCGGCGGAGGTCTCTGCGGCGATCGGGATATCAAGGGCAACCGCCCAAAGGTATCTGGCAGCATTGGCCACCTCCCGGGAGGTCACCGTTGGGCTGCGTTACGGCACCACTGGACGACCCGAGCAAGAATTCGCAGCGAACGACAACAGGCCAACCCGTCGTTTGCGATGAGCAGCGCGTTACTGGTTCCGTTCTATTGTCTCGTGCCTGCGACCGACAAGCGACGAACTCGTTTACCGCGCTGACTGACTGTCCGCCGCCGGCTGGCCGCGAAACGACGGATGTTGTTGGTGGCCAAGCGATGAGAGCAGTCGCCGGGAAAACCTTCTGATACCGCCTGGACCGGCATTTCGGCGGCGCGCGGAGCCACTTCGGTGTCGGTGCTGTCAGTCGCGTCGATGGCGTCAGCAGCCGCGGTGGCGTGAGTTCTCTTGGAGGGCCACCAGTTCGCCTTCCCAACCAGTGCCGCCATGGCCGGCACGGTGACGGTGCGAACGACGAAGGTGTCGATCAACAGGCCCAGGCCGATGATGAACCCGGTTTGCGTCATGGTCGACAGGCTGCCGAACACCAGGCCGAACATCGAGGCGGCGAAGATTATGCCGGCCGAGGTGATGACACCACCCGTCGAACGGACGGCACGAATGATGCCGGAGCGGATGCCCCTGCGTGACTCCTCACGAATTCGCGTGATCAACAGCAGGTTGTAGTCGGCCCCGACGGCGACCAGCACGATGAAGGCCGTCGCCTGCACGTTCCAACAGATCGCCTGGTGGAGCACGAACTGGAATAAAACGACTCCCAGTCCCACCGCCGACAGATACGAGATCACCACGGAGGCAATCAGATACAGTGGCGCCACGATCGCGCGGAGCAGGATGACGAGGATGAAGAATACAACGAGCAGTGTCATGATGACGATCAGCCGGAAGTCGTCGTCGTAGTAGCTGCGCAGCGTACTGTACATCGCGGTCGGGCCGACTATCGATATCGACGCATCCGAGAGGGAGGTGTTCGGCTGCGCGCCGCGCGCCGTGTCGAGAATCGATGTCACCTGATCCATCGCGGCAGCGCTGAACGGGTCGAATTTGGTTTCGACCAAGTAGCGCACCGAATGACCATCGGGCGAGATGAACATCTTCGCAGCGTTCTTGAAGTCGTCCGAGGTAAGCACCTGGGGCGGGATGTACATGCCCGACATGGAAGGTTGTGTGGCGTCGCGCTTCATCGACAGCAGCAGCCCGGCCGCCTGGTTCATTCCCAGGCCCATCTTCTTGGTCTGGTCGACGAGTGTCCGCACGCCGTCGGCAAGCCGCCGGCTACCGTCGGCCAGCTGGTCGGCAACCGCCTGCAGGCCTGCAATCTTCTGCGACATGCCGGCGGTGTTGCCACCCGCTGTCCGCAGACTGTTAGATGTCGTAGCCAAGAGCGTGGTCAGATTCTGCACTGCAGCCTGCAGGCCTTGCGCCGCGGGCGGCGCGGCCAACGTACCGTTCCGCCCTCCGGCGAGTTGTTCGAGCTGGGCGCGCGCAGCGTTGCATGCCTGGCTGGCTTTGCATAGCGGAATGTTGTTCAGCCCATTGAGCATGGGGGCTCCCGCGCCGGCGATACCGTTGGCGAGCGTCGAAACGGACCCGTTCGCGAGCGCGCGTACGTTGTCCAGGACGTTCGCCGCCGCACCGAGCTGCTGCCGCACCTGGTTCAGCGTCGCGGCGATCTGGGTCATTGGCCCGCTGGCGCTGCGGATTTGGTCACGAACCTCTGCGAGACTTGCTGCCAGTTGGTCGGCGCCATTGGTCAGCGCGTTGAGGTCGTTGGTTTTGTCGCTGATCTGTGTCGAGGCGTCTTCGAGCTTGCTGCCGACTTCTCCGGCTTGAAAGCTGAGCTTGGTCTGATCGAGCGGCTGGCCGGTGGGTCGCGTGATGCCGCGCACCGCAGCGATATTGGGCAGCTGAGATACACGTTGCGCCATTTGGTCCAGGTCGGCCAGGGCCCGCGACGTCCGCAGGTCTTGGGGTGAGCGGACGTAGATGTATTGCGGCAGCAACGTGCTCGTCGAAAAGTGGTCTGCCATAGTCGAAAAGCCGACGTTGCTTGGCGCCGACTGCGACAATTGCAGGCGGTCGTTGAAGGTGGGCTGGAGGAAGGCCGCGCAGCCGGCCAGCCCGATCAACACCGACAGGCTAACCAGCAGATGCGCTTTGGGCCGACGAACGAGCTGAACAGCTGAGCGCTGCCACATGCGGCTGGTGAGCGCCGATCGTGGCGTCACCCATCCGCGTCGACCGGCGAGCACGAGTATGGCGGGCAACAGCGTCATGGCGGCAAGAAACGCGATCGCAATCGAAACCGCAAGCGCCGGGCCGATGCTCGTAAACGCGGGTAGGCGGGTGAAGACCATGCCAAGAAAGGTGACGGCAACGGTGGCCGCCGAGCCCGCGATGACCTCGCCGATGGAGCTCAGTGCTTTTTGTACAGCCAGGTCGGAGTCAGTGCCGGACCGGATGTACTCGTGGTAGCGGCTGATCAAGAAGACGGCATAGTCGGTCCCGGCGCCGAAGATCATGGCCGTCATCAACGCGATCGTCAGCGAGGACACCCCGAGCCCGAGCTGAACCAACCAGGACACCACGCCCTGGGATGACGTCACCGAAATTCCGATGGTGATCAACGGCAGCAACACCGTCACGGGTCGTCGGTAGATCACCAGCAGGATGATCAGTACGAACAACGCGGTGACGATCTCGATCGTGTGCATGTCGTGGGCGGTGACGATCGCCAAGTCGCCGGCCATGGCACCCTGTCCGGTCACCTCCGCGGTCAGCGGGGAGCCCGCGGTGGAGCGTTTGGCGATTTCTGTGATGCGCTCGTAGGCCTGCGAGGACTCGGGGGATCCGGCAGGCGCCCTCAGGCCCACTGCCAGGTAAAACGCCTTATTGTCCGCGCTGACCATCAATGGTCGCAGTGCGGGTGTGGTAACGATGTCCTGCACGCCGGTCACGTCGTGGGTCTCGCCGCGTAACGTGGCGGCCAGTTTGCGGTAGGCGTCCTCATCGCCAGGTTGCAGACCCCGATTGTCGGTGAGTACGACAACTAGGACGTTCTGTGCGGATTCACCGAAATCCTTGGCCATCTGCTCGGCCGCCGCCATGGCTTTGGGCGGAAGCGGCTGTAGTGTCTGGCTTTCCACCACCTTCGTCAGCGGGGGGAACGCCACGGCCAGCACGGCGACCAAAGCGATCCAGGCGGCGATGATGAGCCAGGGCGCACGAACGACGAAGCGACCCAACGCCGTAAACGCACCGATGCGCACCGAGGTCTTGGGGGCGGCGGAGTTTTTGGACATGGTGAAATCCTTCGTTGGTGTGTCAAGCACGGGTAAGCCAGGCGCGGGAGCTAAAAGGGTTCCCTCGACTTTTCGCGCCAGCGCCAATTCCTCCGCGCTGCAGATCGTGCGAGTATTTCGGTTATTTGGTTCAGACCGAACTTATTGCGCCGCCTGCACCCTTGTCTCGCTTGTAAGCGATAGTCGGCCAAAGCGGCGATTTCCTGGTTATGCGCATTGTGCTCACCAGCTACGTCTACCCCGCCCCGCTCACTGGCTCGGGGCACGGCCACCCGACGGCGGCGGTAAGCGAGAAGTCGCTCAGAACACTCGAAATATGCTGCTGCAAGTTGTCATTCGAGTTAGGGTGGCCAGGCTGATACGCAACGATCGAGACGAAGATCTGTCCGTGCACTCTTCCCGAGAGCAATCCCAGCAGTCCCCCGGTGCGGTGTATCGTCGCCTCAGTCGCCCCCGCGAAGAGCGACCTGAGGGCGAAGTAGTCAGCGTCTGTACCGTCTGGCCGGTTGGCGGCAGGGTCGACAGCACCGAGGTTGGATGATCCGCTGGTCGTCGCGCCGCCGAGGGCCACGCTGGCCATTCGTCTGATGAGCCACTGCGGCAACAAAGGAGCGAGGGGCAGCAGTGCCAATCGTTCGTCGGGGACCTCTTGACGACGGATCAGCGCTTGCTTGATTGCGGCCCGGATCTCGCGGAGATCCGTCGCCGCAGCTGCAGGGTCGACCATGATGTTGACAGCTGTGATTGCGTTGGCGCGAGTATCGCCGTCGGCGCGCTCGTTAACGGGTATCGCCAAGGTGGCGACGCCGTCCCCCGCGACCCGTCCAACTCGCTGTGCCAGGCGGCCCGCCAATCCCGCTAGTAGTGCGTTGCTGGTCCCTCCGAGTGAGTGCGCGCGGGCATCCCACTCGTCGGCGTCGACGAAGACCGTTGCCTTTGGGAGAGCAACGCATTGGTCGGGTCCGACGAACCGCGAACGCGGCGCGCTGGGTAGCTGCGTGCCAGATCCATCGCCGCCGCCGTTACGCCTCGCGAATCGTGCCGCGGCGACGACGGCGCGGCCCATAGCAAGGATGTCGCGCGCGATTTGGCGGGCGTCCTCGCGGAGTACTCGCCGCCGCCGGCGTGACCCGGGAGCGGGCCAGTTGATCGGATCGTGGCGGCCGGAAGCCGCGTCCGCCAACGCCTCGCACAACCCGACGCCGTCGATGAGGGTATGTGAGATAACGAAGCTCACTCCCGCCCCGCCGTCGGTGAACGGCAGCACCGCGAGGTGCCATCCGGGTCCGTGCTCGGCATCCACCGGGGTGTTGGCCTGCTCGCTGAGCCACGCTTCGAATCCTTCACGCGGCCGAGGCGTTGCAACGATCTCGAGATCGGACTGATCGCTGGGCGAGACCCAGCGATGGCGGCCAAGCGGCAAGGGTGAGCGCTCGATGCGGCGGGATAACCGCCCCCGCTGCAGGGCGCGGTGGAATTGGCGCAGACCGTCGATGTCGATCGTGCGGTTGTACACCCAGACACACTGCAGCAGGTTGGTGGCTCCGGTCGCCCGCTCGCCGCGAAACGCGCTCTGGTCGATCAGATCGAGTACGTTGCTCATTTTCCTAAGGTCCTTTTCTTGTCACTCGCGTACGTTGTCAGGTCATACAGTTCGGACGAATTCGCTTGGCCTGGAATCGCATCCACTTGGTTGCCGCTGGTCGGGACGCGCGCCCCGGCCACTGAAACTGGGCGTGGCCAGCCCGTCGTGGCGGTGAGCGAGAAGTCGCTCAGAATGCTCGAAAGGTCCCGTCGCAGGTCATCATTCGAGTTGGGGCGGCCCGGCTGATACGCGAGGACCGAGACGAAGACCCGTCCGTGCGTTCTTCCCGACAGCAACACCAGCAATCCGCCTAGCCGGTGCATGGTCGCCTTGGTCACACCCGGGCCGAGAGGCTTCATGACGAAGTGGTCGGCGTTCGTTCCGTCTGGCCGGTGGACGGCCGGGCTGACCGCGCCGAGGTTAGATGAGACGACGCTGGCCGCACCGTTGGCGGAAACGCCGACCAATCGCCTGGCGAGCCACTGCGGCAAGAGAGGAGCAAGGTGCAGCAATTCAAACCGTTCGTTCGTCTCCTCCTGAGAGCGGATCAGCGCTTGCTTGATTGCGGCCCGGATCTCGCTCAGGTCCGTCGCTGCTGGTGCAGGGTCGACCGTGAAATCGACATTCGTGATGGCGTTGGCGCGGGTGTCGCCGGCGGTGCGCTCGTTGACGGGCAATGTCACGGCGACCGATCCGTCTGCGGCGATCCGCCCCACTCGCTGGGCGAGGCGGGCCGACAATCCCGCGAGCAGGGTGTTGCTGGTCCCTCCTAGGGACTCTGCGCGGGCGTCCCACTCATCGGCGTCGACGAAGATCGTTGCCGTTGGGAGAGAGATGCGTTCGTCCGCGCTCGCGGACAACGCAGGCGGCTCAGCAAGGGGCTTAGAAACGGGTGAAGCGGCAGAGGCACCCCCGCTGTGGCGCCGGGCAAATCGCGCTGCGGCGACGACGGCGCGGCCGATACCGGGGATGTCGCGCGCGGTTTGGCGGGCGTCCTCGCGCAGTGCCTGCCACGGCCGGCGTGATGCGGCAGCAGGCCAGTTGATCGGGTCGTGGCGACCGGAAGCCGCGTCCGCCAACGCCTCGCACAATCCGACGCCGTCGGTAAGGCAATGTGAGATGACCAAGCTCAACCCGGCGCCGCCATCGGTGAACGGGTGCATCGCAAGGTGCCATCCGGGTCCGTGCTCGGCATCCAGAGGGGTGTTGGCCTGCTCGTCGAGCCAGGCGTCGAATTCTTCACGCGGGCGAGGCGTCGCGACGATCTCAAGGTCGGACTGACCGCTGGGCGAGACCCAGCGATGGCGGCCGAACGGCAAGGGTGACCGTTCGACGCGGCGGGATAACCGCCCCTGCTGCAGATGGCGATGGAACTGGCGCAGACCGTCGATGTCGATCGTGCGGTTGTATATCCAGACGCACTGCAGCAGGTTGGTGGCTCCGGTCGCTCGCTCGCCGAGAAACACCGTCTGGTCAAAGAGATCGAGTACGTTGCTCATTTTCTTAGGGTCCTTTCTTGTCACTTGCCTGCGCTGTCAGGTCGAACAGCCCGGACGAATTCGCTTGTTCTGCAATCGCATCCGCCCAGTCCGAGGTGGTCGGGACGCGCGCCTCGGCCACTGAAACTGGGCTTGGCCAGCCCGTCGTAGCGGTGAGCGAGAAGTCGCTCAGAGTGCTGGAAAGGTCCCTTCGCAGGTCGTCATTCGAGTTAGGACGGTCCGGCTGATACGCAAGGAACGAGACGAAGACCTGTCGGTCCACTCTTCCCGAGAGCAAGGCCAAAACTCCGCCGGTGCGGTGCATTATCGCCTCGGTCACGCCTGGGTAGAGAGACTTCATGGCGAAGTAGTCCGCGTCCGTGCCGTCTGGCCGGTTAGCGGCCGGCGTGACCGCACCGAGGTTTGATGAGACGACGTTGGTCGTACCGCCGGTGGCCAGACCGACCAATCGCCTGGCAAGCCGCTGAGGCAGCAAGGGAACGAGGGGCAGCAGTGGCCACCGTTCGTCGGGCACCTCCCGGTGGCGGATCAGCGCTTGCTTGGTTGCAGCCCGGATCTCGCTCAGGTCCGTCGCCGCCAGTGCAGGGTCGACTGTGATGTCGACATTCGTGATGGCGTTGGCGCGAGTATCGCCGGCCGCGCGTTCGTTGACGGGTATCGACGGGGTGACCAAGCCGTCTGCGGTGACCCGTCCCACTCGCTGGGCCAGGCGGGCCGCCAATCCCGCGAGCAGGGTGTTGCTGGTTCCACCAAGTGAGTGTGCGCGGGCGTCCCACTCGTCGGCATCGAGAAAAATCGTTGCCGTTGACAGAGTGACGCATTCGTCGGCTCCGGCGATCGGCGCGGGTGGCGCGATAGGTGGCTTTGAAATGGGTGGGGTGGCAGATCCGGCACCGCCGCTGTGACGCCGGGCAAATCGCGCTGCGGCGACGACGGCGCGGCCGACGCCGGGGATGTCGCGAGCGGTTTGGCAGGTGTCCTCGCGCAGGGCGTGCCACCGTCGGCGTGACACGGCAGCGGGCCAGTTGATCGGGTTGTGGCGGCCGGAAGCCGCTTCCGTCAACGCCTCGCACAGCCCGACACCGTCGATGAGGCAATGTGAGATGACCAAGCTCACCCCCGCGCCGCCATCGGTGAACGGCAGCACCGCAAGGTGCCATCCGGGTCCGTGCTCGGCATCCAGAGGGGTGTTGGCCTGCTCGCTGAGCCAGGCGTCGAATTCCTCGCGCGCACAAGGCGTCGCGACGATCTCAAGGTCGGACTGATCGCTGGGCGAGACCCAGCGATGGCGACCGAACGGCAGGGCTGAGCGTTCGATGCGGCGGGATAACCGCCCCTGCTGCAGATGGCGATGGAATTGGCGCAGACCGTCGATTTCGATCGCGCGGTTGTACACCCAGACGCATTGCAGCAGGGTGGTGGTCCCGGTCGCCCGCTCGAAGCTGAAGTAGGTCTGGTCATACAGGTCGAGTACGTTGCTCATTTTCCCGAGGTCCTTTTCTTGTCGCTTGCCTACGCTGTCAGGTCATACAGTTCGGACGAATTCGCTTGGTTTGCAATCGCATCCACTCGGTCCCTGGTGGTTGAGACCGAACTTACGGCGCCGCTCGCACCCGTGTCGCGCTTGTAAGCGATAGTCGGCGAAAGCCACGATTTCGCGGTTTCGCGCATTGTGCTCACCCGTTACGCCAGTGCAACGGGAAGCGCGCCGACGACGGGGCGTCTACCGCGCCGCGCTCACTGGCTCTGGGCATCCCCAGCCCGTGGTGGCAGTGAGCGAGAAGTCGCTCAGAGCGCTTGAGAGGTCTTGCCACAGGTCGTCGTTCGAGTTGGGACGGTCCGGCTGATACGCGAGGACCGAGACGAAGACCTGTTGGTGCACTCTTGCCGAGTGCATCACCAGCAACCCGCCAAGCTGGTGCATCATCGCCTTGGTCAGGCCCGGGTAGCGAGACAGCAGGGCGACGCGGTCGGCGTCTGTGCCGTCTGGCCGGTTGGCGGCCGGGGGGGCCGCGCCGATGTTGGACGTAACAACGACGTTGGTCGCACCGCCGGTGGCCACGCCGACCATTCGCTTGACCAGCCGCTCAGGCAGCAGCGGAACGAGGGGCAGCAGTGTCCGCCGTTCGTCGGGCAGCTCCCGGTGGCTGATCAGCGCTTGTTTGGTTGCGGCCCGGATCTCGCGCAGGTCCGTCGCCGCGGGTGCAGGGTCGACCGTGATGTCGAGCATCGTGACGGCGTTGGCGCGGGTATCGTCGGCGGTGCGCTCGTTGACGGGTATCGCCAAGGTGACCGAGCCGTCTGCGGCGATTCGTCCGACCCGCTGGGCGAGGCGGGCCGCCAATCCCGCGAGCAGCGTGTTGCTGGTCCCTCCCAGTGATTGCGCGCGGGCGTCCCACTCGTCGGCATCGAGAAAGGCTGTTGCCGTTGGGAGCGCGACGAGTTCGTCGGGTCCGGCGATCGGTGCATGAGGCTTAGAAAGGGGCTGAGACAGGGGTGGAGTGGCTGATCCGGCGCTGCGGCGGTTACTTCGAGCGAATCGTGCTGCGTCGACGACGGCTCGGCGGATACCGGGGATGTCGCGCGTGATTTGGCGGGCGTCCTCGCGCAGGGCGCGCCATTTCTTGCGTGACCCGGCTGCGGGCCAGTCGATTGTGTGGTCGTAGCCGCAAGCCGCTTCCACCACCGCCAGGCACCCTCCGATGCCGTCGCTGAGGCAATGTGTGACGACCAAGCTCACTCCCGCGCCCCCGTCGGTGAACGGGAGCACCGCAAGGTGCCATCCGGGTCCGTGCTCGGCATCCAGGGGGATGTTGGCCTGCTCGCCCAGCCAGGCGTCGAATTCCTCGCGCGGCCGAGGCGTCGCGATCTCGAGCTCGTGCTGATCGCGGGGCAGGACCCAGCGATGCCGGCCGAACCGCAAGGGTGAGCGTTCGATGCGACGGTCTAACCGCCCCTGCTGGAGATGCTGATGGAACTGGCGCAGTCCGTCGATGTCGACTGGGCGGTTATACACCCAGACAGACTGACCGACTCCGGCCGCCTGCCCGAGGCGAAAAAAGGTCTGGTCGACCAGATCAAGTACGTTGCTCATTTTTCTAACGCCTTTCTTGTCATTTGCCTACGGGGTACTGCTAGTCCGAATTCGCTTGGTCGGCAATGTCATCCATGGCAAGAAACGGATGTTCGTGAATGACTTTTGGCGCTAGCGTGAATTCTGGTCCCGCAGTAGATCTTGCGACGTATCCCTTTTATTTGTTGAACCCGAAATTACGGCTCCGCTCGCGCCTCTGTCGCGCTTGTAAGCGATAGTCGGAATAAGCGACGATTTCGTGGTTTTGCGCATTGTGCTTACCCTCGACACCAGGGCCATCAGCGGGTGATGCCTACCGCTCCCGCACAGGCTCATTGCATGGCCAGCCCGTCGTGGCGGTGAGCGAGAATTCGCTCAGAACGCTCGAAACGCGCTGTTGTAAATCGTCATTCGAGTTGGAATGGTCCGGCTGATACGCAACGACCGACACGAAGACCCGTCCGTCCGCTCTTCCCGAGAGCAAAGACAGCATTCCGCCGAGCCGGTGCATCATCGCCGTGGTCATACCCAGGCTGAGCGACTTCATGGCGAAGTGGTCGGCGTCCGTGCCGTCTGGCCGGTTGATGGCTGGGGCAACCGCACCGACGTTGGATGAGCCCACACTGATCGCACTGTTGGTGGCCGCCCCGACCCATCGCCGGCCGAGCCGCTCAGGCACCAGGGGAACGAGGGGCAGCAGTGTCCATCGCTCGTCGGGCTGCCCTTGACAGCGGATCAGCGCTTCCTTAGTTGCGGCCCGGATCTCGCGCAGGTTTGTCGTCGCAGGTGCCGGATCCACCGTGAAGTCGACATTCGTGATGGCGTTGGCGCGGGTATCGCCGGCGATGCGTTCGTTGACGGCCATCGTCAAGGTGACCGAGCCGTCTGCGGTGACCCGTCCCACTCGCTGGGCCAGGCGGGCCGCCAATGCCGCGAGCAGGGTGTTGCTGGTTCCTCCGAGTGCGTGTGCGCGGGCGTCCCACTCGTCGGCATCGACAAAGATGGTTGCCGTTGGGGGCGTGATGGATTCGTCGGCTCCGGCGGTCGGCGCAGGCGCTGGGGTGGCAGATCCGGCATTGCCGCGGTTACGCCAGGCAAATCGCGCTCCGTCGACGACGGCTCGGCCGATGTCTGGGACGTCGCGCACGGTTTGGCGGGTATCCTCACGCAGCGCCTGCCACCGCGGGCGCGATCGGGCAGCGGGCCAGTCGATTGCATTGTCGTAGCCGCAAGCCGCGTCCGCCACCGCCTCGCACAACCCGACGCCGTCGCTGAGGCAATGTGAGGCGACCAAGCTCACCCCCGCGCCGCCCTCGATGAAGGGCAGCACCGCAAGGTGCCATCCGGGTCCGTGCTCGGGATCGATGGAGGTATTGGTCTGCTCGTTCAGCCAGGCGTCGAATTCTTCACGCGGCCGAGGCGTAGCGATCTCGAGATCGGACTGATCGCCAGGCGAGACCCAGCGATGCCGGCCGAACGGCAACGGTGAGCGCTCGATGCGACGGGATAACCGCCCCCGCTGCAGATGGTGATGGAACTGGCGCAGTCCGTCGATGTCGATCGGGCGGCTATACACCCAGACACACTGAATCACGTTGGTGACTCCGGCCGCCCGCTCGACGCGAAAGAAGGTCTGGTCGACCAGATCAAGTATGTTGCTCATTTTCCTAAGGTCCCTTCGTTGCTAGCGGCTGAGAACAGGTACGCCGTGCCCCGAGTTCGCATGGTCTGCAACCGCACTCACCCAGTCCGAGGTGGTATTGATGCGTGCGAACGCCTGGGTCAACGCCGCGATGTAGCGATGCACCGACTCACGTGCGATGGGGTTATCCGGAAAGGAAATCGTCGCTGTGGTTTTGTCGGCGTGGCGGTTGATCCACAAGTTGATCCCACCGTGCGACAAATTGTCGCCGTAGGTACCGAAATTGGTCTCGCCGAACAATGCGGCGAGGGGTATTTTGCGTAAATCCATGAAGGACACCATCATTGCCCGAGGCGAGGGCGGCTTGATCCCCATTCCGTCCTGGGCCGCCAACTCGAGGACTCGTTTAATCGGCACGCTGGCAAGGTGTCTGGAGTCATCGAATGATTTCTGCGCAGCCCGGGCTGCCGCAGGAAACGAGCAGATGCCGGTCGGCACGGTGATCGGAATCAGGCTGGCGAACCAACCCACAGTCATCGTGTCGATGCCAGGCATCCGCGTGTCAGATGGTGTGAATCCGTGGTATGTCTCGGTGCCCGTCAACTCGTGGTCGGCCAGCGCTGCGCACGCCAGAACACCCCCGCTGAACCGGACGCCGGCCGCGGTGCATGCGGTGTCGAAAGACTCCGTCTCGACATCGTCTAACAAGTCGACCGTCAGGAAATCGCCTTTGTTATTGGTCCACGTGTCACCCACCGGCAGCGGGAATTTCGGCCAGTCGCCGTCGGTGTCCTGCGCGAACTCGATCCAGTCCCTGATCTCAGGCGACGACAGGGTCAAGCTCGTCACCTTGTCGCGCTGCCGTGCCGCGTAACTGCGGTAGCTCGCGACCTGCGGAAACATGGTGGGTCGATGCACGGCCTTTGACAGATCCTGATACATCAGGTGGATGTCGACGAAGATCAGGCCGGCCGACATACCGTCGATGTGGAGATGGTCGACACTGGCGTAGAACGTGAAATAGTCAGTGTGCTGGACAATGCCAAATGTGAAGCAGTCCCACTGAAGTGTCTCCGGCGTCGTCGATAAGGCGTGCGTGCGTATTTGTTCAGCGTGCATATGTCCGAACTCCGCAGGGACAAATTCGATGACCTCGGGGTTGTCGATCGTCCGACGGACAAAGGCGCCGTTTTCGAATTGGAACCAATCGTGGTAGGCATCGTGGCGACGCACGTGCGCATTGATCGTTGCCGTCATTGCCGGAATGTCACACACGCCGGGTATGTCCCACGCCACGACCATCAGGCGTGGTAGCTGAATGCCCTTCGCTTTATATTCGCGGGCTGCCCGGAGGTGCTGGCTCCTCTGGTAGCTCGGCGGTAGATCGCTTCGCCGCGCATTCCGAGCCGCTTCGCGTGCCGTGTGTGAGGCCATCCAAGTGGTAACTAAACCGTCTGCCGGCTGCCATCCGGTGATGCTGCCCAGTGCGACCATTTCCTTAATCCTTGTCCGTGTGATGCTGACGTTTATTGCGCGATCGGATGAATCTTTTTCCCGCTGCGATCGCGCGGCGTGTTCAGTTATTTGTTAAAACAGAACTTACGGCGCGCTTACAGCGATGTCGCTCTTGTAGGCGATAGTTGGAATAAGCGACGATTTCGAAGTTTTGTGCATTGTGCTCACCCGCGACTTCAGGCCGGACGGAAGCGCGCATCGTCGATTCGGTCCACCGCCGCTGCAGCCGTATGGTCGCCCAAAATCACGCGCCGAGAACAGCTTTCATTCGCAGGCTATCGATAGGTCTTCGTAACACGCGCTGCCGTGACTCCATTCAGACAGCGGAGCGCAAACATTGTGAAGGTGCCGTACGCGCGAATCGACGGTGCATGCCCATGACGCCGTCGATTGCGTTGCTGACGCAGTCTGATTCCTCCTCGAGAAGCATGTGTCCGCCGGCGGGGCAATGCAGATGGGTAGCACCCGGGATGGCGGCGACCAGGTCGCGTGCGTGGTCGACTGGCGTCGTCATGTCCGCTCCCCCGCTGATGACGATTGTCTTTGCGGCAATCGAGGCAAGCGTGTGGTACTGGTCGTATCGCTTCAGGCTGGGAAGGAAGCCGGCTGTAGTCGACAAAGAGTTTGTGTCGAGGGCGGATGCTGTGACTGCGGCGGCGCCGCTCCGCGCGGCGCTGGCATATCTGCTTAGGCCTTTGCAGACCGGCCGCACGAGACCATGGATCACCTCGTCCATGCGCCGGGGCATGTGGTTAACGAGATCGAACAGCATTCCTGTGGCGCGGGTGGCCAGCAAACGGCCGAGTCCTCGCTCGGAGAGCCGGCCAGCCGCGGTGGCAACCAGGACGAGGCCGTCCGGTTCCACCGGACGATCGTCGGCGGGACGGCCGAGGTATGCCAGCGCTGTCATTCCGCCCATCGAGTGTCCCGCCAGGGTGAGCGGGCCCGTGACGCGCAGAATGGTCAGGACCTCGGCGAGGTCAGCAGCGAGTCGGTCGATCCGGTATGTGTGCATTTCCGCGCCGCCCGAACGGCCGTGGCCGCGGTGATCGTAGGTGATGATTCGTACGCTTTTGCCCCACCGACGCAATAGGTGGCGGACTTGGAGTGCCCAGCTCGACTGTGTCAGGCACAGACCGTGCAGCAGGACGACCGTGTGGTCGCGAGCACCGGCAGAGCCGTAGTCGCGGACCGCCAGCCGCACGCCGTCACTCGTGATAACCGTTCGCTCGACATAGCCATCGCGCTTCGCGTCTAGCCGCTGCAGATGCGCCGCCGTGCTGTCGAGACTGCCACCGCCCGGGGTGGGCAAGGACGTCTTCGGACGATACGCGGGAGATGCACTAGTCGGATATGGCCGAGCGAACATTGTGTACTCCTTGTCGGTGTCGATGTCGGGAACGAATCCGACAACCTGTTGAACTCGAAGGCTAGGGATCGGCAGCGGCCGTGACTCGCTTGTGCGCAATAGCCACGCAACAGGCGATTTTGAGCTTTTGCGCATTGTGCTCGGTGGCGCGGGTGCGCTGGCCCCAGCGAAGATAGCCAGACCCAGAGGGCGGTATGAGCGCCCAAGACCACGCCTTGCGCTTAGCGGCTGCTCTCCTCCGGGGAGGCGCACTGCACCCTGATAGACGGAATCGAATATGGCAGGGCGCCAACAGAAATCGTGATCGGACACTTGTTGCGGACGAGACTTCACCCAGCGCCCACCGCACCCGCACTTCGGCGAGGGTGCCCGCGGGTTACCAGTAAAGTCGACGTTTTCATGCGATCAACAAGCCGCTGCCTGTCACCTGCCGGGCCGCTGCCCCGACGGCGATCGCCGTTAATTGCTTGTCTGCCTGCACTTCTCGGTGTCATTGCGGACCTGCGAGTCCGCGCGACAGCAGCCTGGGGATCGGTTGAGCCGGTCGATCGCCTCGTCACGCTTCAGAACCTGTGGTGCGTGGGAACTTTAGATTTACCGCGCCTGCGCAAGTAGCCCGACACAAACGCCTGATACGTTCACCGCGGTGCCCTACCGTAATGAGTTCGACGCCGCAGCGTCGCGGAGATATTGGCTGAGGTTGCGATGCGCATAGCATTGTTCGCCACTCACCTTGCAGATCCGTTGTCTCCGCAAGCGGCCATCGCCACCGGGCAGCTGCTCCAACGGCTCGGCCACGCCGGGCATTTCCCGGCCGGACAAACCTGCCGCCGCCAGATGCCCACCAAGACCGGCTATTTCCGCCCGGCCCTGCCACAGGTGCGCCATCACGTCGACGTGTTCGACGACGTCGACTGTGACGTGGCGGTGGCGCCGTCCGGGTCGTGCGTGGGCTCGGTTTACCACCGGTACGCGATGGTCGCGGGCCGCTGCGGCGACGAAATCCTCGCTCGGACCACCGAAGCCCTCGCCTCGCGCACCTACAAGGGCTTCCAACTGCTTGTCGAATTTCTCGGCATCCGCGACGACCGCGACCACTAGCTGCACACGGTCACCTGTCGCCCCACATGTCATTCTCTGTGGACTCTGCGGGTCGCTAACAACCCCCTGGAGCTGCTGCATCGGGTGTGCGGTCTGACCCTGCGCCAACCTGCCGGCCACCTACTCCCCTCGCCCTGATTTGGGTTTGTCATGGTGCTACGCCCCCGTCAATGCCTCTATGCGGTAGCGGCTGGCGGTCCAGGATGGAGAGTCGGGGACAGGTGTGAGCGTGACCGTAATGAGGGCTTTGCCCGCAGTAAGGGAGTCAGGTACGAGATAGCTGTCATCAAGCCAGCGATGTGAGGCGTTGCTGCGTGGTTGTAACCAAATCCCGGCAGGTATGCCGTCGATGGCGACGTCAGCCGATTGATAGCCGGTTGCCTGGTCCGACGTGCGGTGCAGCAGGACCCCGCGGTTGTCCGGGGGGATCTGGACGTGGAATGTGATCGCCGCCTGGCTGGCGTGGGCAACCAAACCAACGATCGTGCGGGTGTCGTCACTCCCCTCGTATTCGCTGACCAACACGTGGTTCGCGGCTGCGGTGTCGGTATACCCGTGCAGGAGTCGATTCACCGGATCGGTGGGGTTGACTTCGTCGCTGGTTGTACTGGTGTCGTCCGGTTGGGTGTAGAGGAATGCGGTTGAGCTGTAATCGGGTTGGACCATGTTGCGTTTGCCGTGCTCAATGCCGAATCGAAGCGCGGAGTGGTATCCGATGGCGTCGGCGAGCATGAGTCGGTAGACCGCGACGCAGTAGTCTGCACATCCGCCGCTGGCCGTGCGTTGATCCGGTTGGCCGGTGAGCGGGTCGCTATAGCGGGTGCCGTCCTTGAAGTACCAGCCGCCCTCGTAGAAGTCCTCGGTGCCGGTGCCGTACCACTGGGGTGAAGCGGAACCGTCCGTGTAGACACGTTCGGCTCCTTCGAGAAAGTACGGGGCGTCGTCGCTGAACGACGTTTTGATCCGAGCACCCCTGATGGTGTGGCTGACGCCGACGAATTTGCCGTGGCCAGGTTCATCGGCGAACAACCAGTCCTGACCCACCGTCGTCGGTCCGCTGTGCGAGCGTGCGGTGAAGTAGCCGGCACGGCCGCTGGCCAGCGCGGATGCCCACTGGGCATCGGGCGCCGTCACGACGTCGGCGTCGATCCCGGCTACGGGATCGCCGGTCGTGTTGACGAGGGTGATGCGGGCCGTGCGGGCGAAAGGCATCGGCCACCACTCGGACAACGACAATGACCCGCCGGGTTGTGGGCTCGCGGCGAACATCAGCGATCGCACGGTGTCGGCGCCCAGTCCGGCGCCGAAGAATTCCCCGAGTGGGGAGTCGACCAGCGTGCGGCCGTCGAACTCGATCTGGAGCCGCACCCCGGTCAGGAGTCGATCCGTCGGTTCCGCCAGCTGCAGGCGCAGCGCCGAGATGGTCGCGGGCCCGGTCGATTCCGCGATCGTCAGCCCGGCGCCGGCGGGGAGTTCGACGACTCGACTGTCGTGCGTTGCCGTGGGGGCCGCCGGTTTGGGGTCGATGGTGCCCGCGGCACGGAGGCTGGCGAGCACGTCGAGCGCGGGGTCGGCGGGCGAGAAAGTGCTGACGCCATCGGCCGTCGAAAACCGGCGATAGTCGACGTGGTAGTACTGCAAACTCGACGCGACGCTGATCCGCATCGATTGCCGATACGGCATGGGTACTTTGATGTAGACGCCCCCCGGCGACTGTGCGGCGTTGGCCACAAGTGGCCACTCGAATGGCGCACCCAGCCCACCGTCGACCAACGATTGCAAGGGCGCTTCTATCACCGTCCGCCCATCCAGGTCGATGCGGATCGCTCCCATCCGGCTCACATCGCCGCCATCGCGGGTGAACCAGATCGAATCAACCTCGCCGGCACCGCGATCCTCGGCGATGACACAGCCGACGCCACCGGACGCCAGACATCCGCCGCTGCCGTTTTGGTTACCGGTGGAAAGGTCGAGATCACCGCCGCTCCGGTCGAAGCTCGACACCTGCAGAGTCTGCGTGTCAGCGCTCAGATAAGGCAATCGATCCAGATGCCGGTAGCTGTCCCAGCCCACCAACCGCTCGCCGAGCCCAGGGATGGCGGGCTCGGCACGCGTTCTGCCCGCGGCCGCAACACTCGTAATCCCCAGCACCAGCAACGCGAACAGCACGTTCACTAATGCTTTGCGAATCAACTGCGGCTGGTTACCAGTAGCGGCGGACGCCCTTGCGCGGCAGCGTATTCCGCGTGTCGCTCGGCTCTGCCGTCCACGATTCGTCAGTGCTCGTCGTCGCCGCGGGGGAATCTCGGGCCTTCCTCTCGCAGTTGTAAGGAGAGCCGTTGAGCAATTCCGGCCCGATGCCATGTTAATTGAGGTGTCGTTCGGATACTATCTATTTGATTCCTGTTGCAGCGCAACCGATCTGCGCGAGCTGGCGCGCTCAGGCAAGACTAATGCGCCTCCGAATGACTTGATGAGGGCTCGGATGGGAATAACTGCTTGGGCGGCATCGTCTATCCAACGGAGCTCGTAGCGGTGTCTATCACAAAGATCCTGGAGAGGAAGTCAGTGACCTGGTTGAATGTGGCGACAGGCCGGCCGCCATCGGCACTGATCACCACGGATGGGCGCCACCAGCGCGGCGCGCCGGGTGCCAACCGGGCCCTATTCGCCGGAGTGCTGGCCGTTCTGTTGGCAACAGGATGGGCCGCCAATCATTTCGCGGGGTTGCTCCCCGCGATCCGCGATCACCAACACCCGGGCGCGTCCACGCTTGACGCGGTGTTTGGCATCTACGCGGTGGGCCTACTGCCCGGGCTGCTGATCGGCGGGCGCGCATCGGACGCGTTGGGGCGTCAGTCAGTGGCGTGGGCAGGCTCGACGGCCGCTTTGCTGGGGACGGTGGCGATGTTGGTCTCGCAGCACTCCGCCGTGTTGCTGGTAGGCCGCGTGATCGTCGGGGTGGGAGTCGGTCTTGCGATCAGCTCTTGCACCGCATGGGCTTCCGATCTGAAAGGTCCGGCCGGGGCGGCCGTCGCCGGAGCCGTCTTGACCGCCGGTTTCGCCATTGGCCCGTTCGCTTCGGGTCTGATCGCCTCGGCCGGGCAATCCGGGATCCGGGTGTCGTTCGCGATCGCAGCCGTCATTGTGGTGTTGGCGACTGTTGCTGCTGTTCTGGTTGCGCAGCGCGCGGCTGTGACCGCGTCGGCAACAGCGCCCAGACCGGAGTGGTCAGTGACCTCAATGCCATTGCGTCAGGGCAGTGCGTGGGCGCTGAGCTGGGCAATGCCGTTGGCGCCGTGGGTGTTCGCCTCGGCGACACTTGCTTTCGTCACGATCCCCAGCCGGGTACACACCGGGTTCGCGGCCCCCATGGTCGCCGGGATAGCCACGCTCATCGCCAACGGCGTCAGCGCGCTTACGCAAATCGTCGCCCGCGCACGTCGCTGGGGGCCGCGAGCCGGCACCGTCGGCGCACAATTGGCGGCGCTCGGCTATGCGGTCATCGCGATGGCACCGCCGACGATGACGCTCGGGCTGGGCTTGTCGATGCTGGTGATTTTGGGGTGCGCGTCCGGCTTGCTGCTGCGCGAGGGCTTGATCGACTTGGAAGCCGCGGCGCCGGAACGGGTGCGCGGCGCCCTCACGGGAGCTTTCTATACCGTGTCTTACGTCGGCTTCGGCCTGCCGCTGTTACTGAGTACGGTCGGGTCGGCGAGAGACTCGGCGATCATTCTTGCTGTGATGGCGGTGCTGGCGTCGGCGACGGCGGCCAGTCGAGCAGTGCGGTTGCGACGAGATAGCCACCGCCAGAACTGATTTCGATGGCGCACCTATCCGGCGGAGCGGGGTTCGCGCTTGTTGAGGAAGTCGGCCCACGACACGACCTCGGGGTGCTCCTTGAGCAGTGCCCTGCGCTGCCTCTCGGTCATACCGCCCCAGATGCCGTACTCGACCTGGTTGTCGAGCGCGTCGGCCGCGCACTCTCGCATGACCGGGCAGTGGCGGCAGATAACCACCGCCCTGCGCTGGGCGGCCCCCCGCACAAAGAGTTCGTCGGGATCGGCAGTTGTACACAGTGCTTTCGCGACCCAAGCACGCTCCCCTTCGGTCACCACGGGCAGATTGCTGCTCAGAGCCATAAGGTTCAGTTGTTGCGCGGAAGGCCGTGTTTCTGACAACGGGGTGTTCCCTTCATACCGGCCGCACGCTGCGACGGCCGCCCTGTCGAGAAGAAACTGCCACTGGCTGCGAACGGCTGACGGTGATGACCGGCATGGATAGCCCTCCGAGCTGGCAAATGACAAATCGGCTATATCGTCACTGCCGGCGCGGGCGCCCAGTAGCGTAGTCGGCTACCCGACTTTGCCCCGTTCAGTACAGGGCCGCAGTTGTTCACCAGCCCGTGGTGTTGCCCCCGCGACCGCTCGTTGTGCTTCTGACGGCCGTGAGCCGGTATCGCCCGAGTGCCGTAACAGAAAAGTATTGCGGAAGGGCGCTGCTAGGGGCTATCCGATCGAGCGGGTGTTGCGCTTTTCGAGGAACTCCGCCCACGACACGACCTCGGGGTGCTCCTTGAGCAGCGACCTGCGCTGCCGCTCGGTCAAGCCGCCCCAGACGCCGTACTCGACGTGGTTGTCGAGCGCGTCGGCCGCGCATTGCTGCATGACAGGGCAGTGCCGGCAGATAACCGCGGCCTGGCGTTGCGCGGCCCCCCGTACGAAGAGTTCGTCGGGGTCGGCGCTTCTGCACAGGGCTTTTGAGACCCACGTGCGGTCGCCCTCGGCTACTGCGCGCAGAGTGCTGTTTACCGGTACGAGGTTCAGTCGTCGCGCGGCCGGTCGTGGTTCTGACAACGAAGTGTTCCCTTCATCCCGGCCCACGAGCTGCGGCCGCTCCCCTTTGGCGAAGACCGTGCTGGGGTCTGCCGCCACGCCGTGCTCCCTGAATGGTGTGATGCAGATCTCCCGTGTGCCTAAGGTAGCCGTTGGGTACCAATTGCGCAACGGTTTTTGGCACGCACGTACCTGATATTTCGGCGATGACGCGGCCCTGGCGGCCTGAACGGAAGCCAGCGACAGATAGGGCCAGGTCAGAAACGGTCGTGCACGGCGTCGATCGCGCGGTAAATCCGCTGCTCACTGACCGGACGGGGGGTGCCGAGCTGCTGGGCCCACAGGCTCACCCGCAGCTCCTCGATCTGCCAGGCGATGTCGCGGACGTCGGCGGCTCTCCCCCGCGCCGGCGGCAGCGCGTGCACCAGTTCGTCGTAGGCGTCCTGCACGGCCTGCACTCGCTGCATCCGTTCCCGGTCAGCCCCGATCGCGTGAGGCAGCCGCTCGAGGCGGCGGCGGATCGCAGTCAGGTAGCGGGTGAGGTCGGCCAGACGCGCACGTCCGGTGACGGTGACGAACCCGGGCTGCATGAGCCGGTCCAGCTGGGCGCTGACATCGGCCATCGCGTCCCTCTGCGCTGGTGGCGGCTGGTCGGGCAGCAAAAGTTGCACTTCCTGCGCGGCGGACAAGACCATCTGCACGCGGCCCACGATGTCGACCGTCGTCGACACGAGATCCTCCGCCACCCGATCGCGCAGCGCGGCGAACTCGGCGCGCGTCCACGCCGGCCCAGACACCAGCGCGTCCGCCGCCGCGTCGGCACAGTCGTCGAGCAACGCGGACACGGAGCCGTCCGGGTTCGCGCCGAGCGCCAGGCGTGTCCGCAGATCCAGCTGCCGCTCAACCGCTTTGACGGGCGAGGCGACGCTCAGCCGCACCAGCCGTCGCGTGCCTGGGCCCATCGCACCTTCCTGCTCGACCGGCGTGGCAAACACGCGCAGGTCCACCGCGGTTCCCGCGTCGACGAAGGCGGGAAAGCCCCGCACGCTACGTCCATTGATCGCGCGCTCGACCACGCGCGGCAGTTCGTGCAGGGCGTCGGGCCAGGTGCGCAGTCCGGTCCGCTCCAGCTCGGCGGCGACCGCGTCGGCCACCGCGCGCCGAGCCTGTGCCGCCAGCCGCTCCTGCAGCGCGACGAGGTCCTTGCCTCGGGCGATCTCGGTGTCGTCGGCGGATTCGACGGCGAATGTCACCCGCAGATGCGCCGGCAGCGCGTCGAGGTCGAAGGCGTCGGTGGGCACCAGAACCCCAGTGCGACGGCGCAATTCGCGCTGCAACGCGTCCAGCAGCGGCTCTGTTGCCGGGTCGATCGCGGCCAGCACCGCGCGGGCGGTGTCAGGGGCGGGAACGAAGTTGCGCCGCAAGTCTTTTGGCAGCGAGCGGATGAGAGCGGTAACCAGCTCCTCGCGCAGCGCCGGCACCTGCCAGGCGAACTCGTCGCCACCCAACCGCGCGAGGGCGTCAACCGGCACGTGCACCGTGACGCCGTCGTTGGCAGCGCCCGGCTGGAATCGGTAGGTCAGCGGCAGCGCGACATCGCCCGTTTCCCAGGTGTCTGGCCGATCGGCGTCCGCGGTGCCGGCAGTCTTGCTGGCGCGCAGCAGATCGTCGCGGCTGAAGGTCAACAGATCGGGTGTCCGGTGCCGCTGCTTTTTCCACCACGCGTCGAAGTGCCGCGCGGAGACGACATCGGCGGGGATGCGGGCGTCGTAGAGAGCGTAGATGTCATGGTCGCCGACCAGCAGGTCACGGCGGCGGACCCGCTCCTCCAGGTCCTCGAGTTCCGTGCGCAGCACCGCGTTGTCGCGAAAGAAGTGATGGCGGGTCTGCCAGTCGCCCTCCACGAGCGCGTGCCGGATGAACAATTCCCGCGCTACCGCCGGCTCGACCGCGGCGTATCCGACGCGTCGGGCCGCCACCAGTGGCAGGCCGTACAACGTCACCCGCTCGTGGGCCATCACCTCGCCGCGTTGGGCGTCCCAGTGCGGTTCGCTGTAGGTGCGTTGCACGAGGTCGCCCGCGACCCGCTCGACGACCTCCGGCCCGGTGCGCGCGGCGGTCCGCCCGTAAAGGCGGCTGGTCTCGACCAGCTCCGCAACGACGACCCAGCGCGGCGGCCGCTTGCTGAGCACCGAGCCGGGCGCCAGGACGAATCGCGAGTTCCGCGCGCCCAGATAGTCGCGCGAATCCTCACGTCGCATCCCCACGTGCGACAGCAGCCCGGCGAGCAGCGCCGCGTGCACCCGGGCCGGGTCGGCCGGCTCGCCAGACTCATTGATGCCTTCAACAATGCCTAAGTCGCGGGCGATGCTGCGTAGCTGCCCGACGAGGTCCTGCCACTCGCGGATGCGCAGAAAGTGCAAAAATTCATTCCGACACATCCGTCGAAACGCGCTGCTAGATAAGCTCTTTCGCTGTCCGCGCAGATATCGCCAGAGGTTCAGGTAGGACATGAAGTCGGAGTTCTCGTCGGCGAAACGGGCATGCTTCTGGCGCGCGGCCTCCTCGCGGTCGGCGGGCCTTTCCCGCGGGTCGGGGATCGACAGCGCCGCGGCCAGCACCAGCACCTCCCGCACACACCCCTCGGTCTCGGCCTGCAGAATCATCCGGCCCAGCCTCGGGTCGACCGGCAGGCGCGCGAGCCGACGGCCGAGGTCGGTGATCGCGCCCTGCTGGTCGAAGGCGCCGAGCTCCTGCAGCAGCTGCACGCCGTCGCGGATACTGCGTCGGTCCGGCGGGTCGAGGAACGGGAAGTTCTCGACCTCGCCCAGCTGCAGCGCCGCCATCTGCAGAATCACCGCGGCGAGGTTGGTCCGCAATATTTCGGGATCGGTGTAGCGCGGGCGGGCGGCGAAGTCGTCCTCGGAATAGAGGCGGATGCACACACCGGGCGCGATCCGGCCGGACCGGCCGGCCCGCTGGGCAGCAGAGGCCTGCGAGACCGGTTCGATCGGCACCCGCTGCACCTTCAAGCGCCGGCTGTAGCGCGAAATGCGGGCGTTGCCTGGGTCGACGACGTAGCGGATCGCTGGCACGGTCAGCGACGTCTCGGCGACATTGGTCGCCAGCACGACGCGGCGCCCGGTGTGGGGTGCGAACACCTTCTGCTGCTCGGCGGTCGGCAGCCGCGCGTAGAGCGGAAGCACCTCCGTGTGCTTGAGTCCGCCCTCCGAACCCACCAAAGCCTCTGCGGTGTCGCGGATCTCGCGCTCACCGGACAGGAACACCAGGACGTCCCCCGGCGGTTCGGCCTCGAGTTCGTGGATCGCGTCGACGATCGCCTCGATTTCGTCGCGGATCTCGGTGCGGACGATTTCGTGGTCGGGGTCGTCGGGATCGTCTTGGGGGCCGACCGAAACAGCGACTTCCAGTGGCCGGTAACGGATGTCCACCGGGTACGTCCGCCCCGACACCTCGATAATCGGCGCGCCGCCGAAATGCGCCGCGAAGCGTTGCGGTTCGATCGTCGCCGATGTGACGATCACCTTCAGCTCGGGGCGACGCGGCAACAGCTCACGTAGGTACCCGAGCAGGAAGTCGACGTTGAGGCTGCGTTCGTGGGCCTCGTCGAGGATCAGCGTGTCGTAGCGCAGCAGGCGGCGGTCGCGCTGGATCTCGGCGAGCAGGATGCCGTCGGTCATCAGCTTGACCAGGGTACGGTCGCTGACCTGGTCGGTGAACCGCACGGTGTAGCCGACCGCGTCGCCGAGGGGGCTGACCAGTTCTTCGGCGATGCGCTGCGCGACAGTGCGGGCAGCCAGCCGCCGGGGCTGGGTGTGCCCGATGGTTCCGCGGATGCCGCGGCCGATGTCGAGGCAGATCTTAGGCAGCTGGGTGGTCTTTCCCGACCCGGTTTCGCCGGCGACGACGACCACCTGGTGCGCCCGAAGCGCGTCGGCGATTTCCTGGCGCCGCTCGCTGACCGGCAAATCGGGGTAGGTGATCGTCGGGACGGCGGCCTGCCGGGTGGCAACGAGTGCTTCGGCCTTTGCGATCTGGTTGGCGAGCTGTTGCAGCTTCTCTGGCCCCGAGCCGCGGAGGTTCTTCAGGCGCCTGCCAAAGTGTGCGGCATCGCGGATGGTCAGGCCGTCCAGGCGTCTGCGCAACGCCTTCTCAGACGTTGAGCTGGGGGGTTCGGCCATTCCGCCCACAATAGGTGTCCGCGACGGGCTCTCGCTCTGACCCGCGGCCACGGCTCGCAGGATCCAGAGAAACGAATACGCGAGGCCGACTTCCATCAGTTACGCGAAATGCTGGCGCGAATTGACGCCCGCGAACGCCGTCCTGGCCAGGCTCGGCGGTGACGAGTTCGCGGTGTGCATCGCTGAGCGGACGGGCTCGACGCCGACCTCGGCGAAGCTCTTCGTCGCCGGCGTCCGGCTGCACACCCCGGGGACGAGCATCGGGACGGCCGTCCACAGCGGTGACGCTGCCGACGTCGCCGCGTTATACGCGAGCGCGGACGCCAGTCTCTACGCTGCCAAGCGAGAGAGATTTCCGGATGTCCGAGACCCCGATCTGCGCCACGCGCGCTAGAACCTCCGCCGGATTTCTTTACTGCCCAACACCTTATGGTTGCATTGGTCGCTCAGGCACACAGCGGGTCGAACATGATCGACGCCGGCCTAGCCGTTGGCTTCGCGCCACCCCCGCTCGAACGGCAACCGCCACGCATTGGGCGCGATCAACTGATGAATGGCGTTGGGGCCCCACGTGCCGGGCGGGTAACTCTTCGCCGACGGCGGGTCATCCAGCAGTTGTTCCGAACGCTCCCACAGCGATTCGATGCCCTCAGCGGTAGTGAATAGCGTGTGATCGCCGCGCATCGCGTCGAGGATGAGCCGTTCATAGGCCTCCAGCACGTCGGCGGAGGAGGAGATCTCCTGCGTGGAGAACTGCATGGACAACTTGTCGAGCTTCATACCGGGACCGGGCCGCTTGCCATAAAAGGACAGCGACACCTTCGAGTTGTCGGCGAGGTCGAACGTGAGGTGGTCCGGGCCCTGGGTCCCTACCCCGGATCCCGGCGGGAACATGCTTCGTGGCGCCTCTTTGAACGCGATCGAAATGATGCGGATTCCCTCGGCCATCTTCTTGCCGGTGCGCAGATAGATCGGCACGCCGGCCCAGCGCCAGTTGTCTATGCCGACCGTGAGCGCGATGAACGTCTCGGTGTCGGAATCTTTTGCGACTCCGGACTCTTCGCGGTACCCGCTGTACTGGCCGCGCACCACATTGGAAATTTTGATCGGCAGCATCGACCGGAATACCTTGTTCTTCTCCTCACTGATGGCATACGGCTCAAGCGCCGTTGGCGGCTCCATCACCACGAACGCCATCACCTGGAACAGGTGGGTCACCACCATGTCCTTGTAGGCACCGGTGCTTTCGTAGAAGTTGGCCCGCTCATCCAGGCCGAGGGTTTCGGGAATGTCGATCTGGATGTGGTCGATGAAGTTGCGGTTCCAGATCGGCTCGAACAAACCATTGGCAAAGCGGAACGCCAGGATGTTCTGGGCCGCCTCCTTGCCCAAGAAGTGGTCGATGCGGAAGATTTGGGATTCATCGAACGTCTCGTGCACGAAATCGTTGAGCGCCACCGCGCTGGCCAAGTCGGTGCCGAACGGCTTCTCCATCACCACCCTGGAGCGTTCGACAAGGTAGGCCTCGCGCAGCAACTTGATGACGTCGCGCGCCGCTCTGGGAGGGACCGACAAGTAATGCAGTCGCCGCGTGTTCGGTCCGAGGGCGATTTCGGCTTCGGCGACCGCGGCGGCCAGCGATGCGGGTCCAGCGCTCTGCGGGACGTACCTGATTATTTTTGCGAAGTCGGCCCACTGTTCGTCCGTGAGCTTATGGGTGCCGAACGAGTCGATCGCGGCCTTGGCGATGTCTCGGAACTCGTCATCGGTGAGGTCTTCCAGTGAGGTCGCGATGATTTGGATATCGGGCGCGAGCGCGGACTGATCCAAGTAGGCCAGGCCGGGGATCAGCTTGCGTTTGGCCAGATCCCCCGTCGCGCCGAACAGGACGATGACATGGGGGTCGAGCGGGTCGTAGTCGTGGCGGCGCGGACGCGAGCCCGGCGCCGGGTAAGAGATCGTTTGAGGTTTTTTGTTGGCCACTCTCTGATACTTCCACCGGCTCGCTGTGT
Source organism: Mycobacterium sp. (assembly GCF_052144515.1). Lineage (GTDB taxonomy): Bacteria > Actinomycetota > Actinomycetes > Mycobacteriales > Mycobacteriaceae > Mycobacterium. The sequence goes on from NZ_JBKQQD010000510.1 coordinate 29,543, forward strand.
TTGCAGCGCTGATGCCTCGGCGTTCACGGAAACGCCACTTGTCGGGGTGAACCTCATGGTGTCTATCGGTCGCGCCAGGCAAGCATCGTCTCAAGTTCGGAGAAGCCGTAACCATTGCTGTCAGGATGGATTTCGGTGGTGAACAGGGAGACGCCCTCGTCGGCAAAGACGTCGGCGGTCTTGGCGTCAGTCCACGCCATCGCGCGTTCGATGCCGGCTTCGTCGCGTCCGGCGTCAGCGGCAAGCCGCTTGAGCAGTTCGTTCTTGCGACGAAATTCCTCGATAGGTTCAAAGCTGTGCCAGATGTCGGCGTACCGAGCGGCCGCGGGAAGGGTGCGCTTCTCCCCGCCGCCCCCGATGAGAATCGGGATGTGACGCACCGGGCCGGGAGTCAAGTGGTTGAGCCGGTGTTCGATGCGTGCCAAGCCTTCCTCGAACTGGTCCATCCTCGATTTCGTGGTGCCGTAGTCGTATCCGTAGACCATGAAGTCTTTTGGATACCAGCCTGCCCCCAGCCCGAGGATGAGTCGTCCTCCGCTGATGTGGTCGACAGTTCGTGCCATATCCGCGACGAGGTCGGGGTTGCGGTACGGGATGCCGGTGACGAGTAGTCCGATCTCGGCGCGGGTGGTGATCTCACCCCAGGACGCCAGCGCGGTCCATCCTTCGAAATTGTTGACATCCGGTTGTTCGTCATCGAGCTGCGGGCTGCCGTCGACGATCTCGACGAACGGTTTGTGAAAGTGGTCGTAACCGAAGACGGCGTCAGCACCGAGTTCTTCGGCGTGCAGCACCGCTTGGCGCCACGTTCGGTAGTCCGGCGTTCCTCCCGGCCACAGCTGAACGCCTATCCTCACCCGGTTGGAGTCGGTCATCGTTTGCCTTGCCTTTCATTGGATTTCGTGTCGTGGCACGACGGCCTTGCCTGGTTACCTACGTTGGAACTGAAGAAAAATGCAGTTCCTTCCCGACGGCAAGTACCTACTTTCTTGTCACTGCCCCTGCCGCCATGGAGTAGGCGTCAGCGCTCGGCGGCGTATCGGACAGCGCAGAATAGCGGCCATGAACGGAATTGACGTATCGCTCTTCTGTCCGGCGCAACATCACGTCGGCAATCTCGTGAAGAACGCAACCCAGATCGGCTATCGCTCGCGAGGTGGACAGCAGCTAGCGGCGTGGCCACCACACCAGACGGACATGTGGTGGGAAGTCTCGTGCCCCGACGGCTGCCCCGGCGCTTTCGGCGGTGCCGTCGATCCAATCCGACAAGAGGTAGACCGGCTGGCAGCTGATCCCAACCGGACGACTGCCCACTACACCCTCAAGCGCGTGGGCTAAGACGCGAGACGTCGAGACGTCCTCGCGCCCGGTTGCCCGGCTACGACAGGGACATCTCAGGTCGGCAGGTAATCAAAGACTGTCGTCCCGGTACCGTTGGGGCTGTACGAGATGTACACCGGTCCCTGCGAGAACGGCTCAAACCCGGTGTTCATCGAGTCTCCCGACGTAGTAGTAACCGTCGGAGTGTTCGTCGCGGTCGTCGTGTACTGGTACAGCTCCGTACCGCCGCTGTAGACCTTGATGAGTGTCCCCGGCGGCAGGGATCCGACGGATGTCGGAAGGGTCCCGTACACGCCGCCGGAGTCGATATACGAGCCGGGAACATCTACCTGCGGCGCGCCACCGACCGATACCTGCAGGTCGCCGACTGGCGCTCCGGTAACCGAGCCCGCGCCGGGTGGCGGAATTATCGGGTTGGGACCGAACTGCAGGTAGCCCTGCGGTTCGTTGATGAGAACACCCTGATTGAGGGTGCTCGGCAATCCCGTGACCGGTGAGCTGGGGCCCGGGCCTCCCGCGTTCACCCCGATACCCATGATGCCGGCGGCACCGTTGCCGTTGGCAAAGCTGCCAAAAGATGTCGGCAATCCGAGGAGGACGACGTCGACGGGGGTCGAGGAGACGATGCCGTTTCCGAAGTTCACCGTCGTGTCGAACGTGGCGTAGAAGTACGTCAGCCCCCCGCTGTACGCGCCCGTACCGAATCCGGTGGGGAGGCCGAGGTTGAACAGCCCGATGTCTCTGAGGGGGATAACCAGACCAGTGGATCCGGTGTCCACCAACACGGGCACACTCGGTCCGCCGTTCACGGAGATGTCCACCACCGGCTCGGTGGTCTGATACATCTGCATCGACACCCCGCCGGTCCCCAGGCTGGCCCCGGTTTGCCCGCCGGCCCCGTAGTTGCCGAACAGCCGGCCGGGGAGGCCTCCGGCCCCACCAGCTGCGTTGGTTCCGCCGTGCCCACCGTTCCCGCCACTGCCGATCAGCGTCCCACCGCCACCACCGGCCCCACCAGCCGCACCGGTTCCGCCGGCACCACCGGCGCCACCGTTGCCGATCAGCCCGGCGTCACCACCGTTGCCGCCGGCGTGGCCGGGCCCACCCGAGCCGCCGTTGCCACCGTTGCCGAGAATCCACCCGCCGTCCCCTCCGGACTTTCCGGTGCCGGCGGCTCCGTTGGCGCCGTTGCCCACCAGCGGGCGGCCCGTCAGGCTCTCCCACGGCGAAAACCACTGCGTCTGCGACGCTGCCTGCCCTGCGGCCTGCAGCGGCGAGGCGTTCGTGGCCTCCGCGGCCGCATACGTGCCTCCCGCCCCGCTCAAGGCCTGCACGAACTGGGCATGAAACTCACTGGCCTGGGCGCTGATCGCCTGGAACGCCTCGCTGTGCCCGGAAAACAGCGAGGCCACCGCCGCCGACACCTCATCAGCGCCGGCGGCAAGCAGCCCAGTCGTCGGACCAGCTGCCGCGGCATGCGCCGCATTCAGCTCCGCGCCGATGCTCTTCAAATCCGCCGCTGCCGACGCCAAAAACTCGGGAGCCACGACCAGAATTGACACGCCGCCCCCTCAATCACCGATTTATGTGCCGCGTACAGAGTATCCAGATCCTGTCTCAGCATCTTGGTTTTGGCCACTTGACGCTGCTCCCCGCCCCGCCAGCGCTGCCGCCGCACAGCCCTTGGTGGCAGTATGTCAGCATTTGGAGATGAGTTCACGCAGCTTTGCTCGCTTCCTGGGGGTCTCGGTTGTGACGGCGTGGGCGCTGCTGATCGCGCCCATCGGCAGTCCCGCCGCTACTGCTGACCCATGCTCCGACATTGCGGTGGTTTTCGCGCGCGGCACCCATCAGGAACCCGGCCTCGGCAATATTGGACAGGCATTCGTCGACTCGCTGACCTCCCAGGTTGGCGGGCGGTCCGTCGATGTCTACGCCGTTAACTACCCGGCGAACGACGACTACCACAACAGCGCGTACGCCGGAGCCAATGACGCGAGTGCCCATATTCAAGGCACCGTCGCCAGCTGCCCGAACACGAAGATCGTGCTCGGTGGGTATTCGCAGGGCTCGACGGTGATCGATTTGGCCACGACGCAGATGCCACCCTCGGCGGCTGACCATGTCGCCGCCGTTGCCCTGTTCGGCGAGCCGTCCAGCGGATTCTCGACCATGTTGTGGGGCGGCCAGCCGCTGCCGACGATCAACCCGTTGTACAGCGGCAAGACCCTCAGCTTGTGTGCTCCTGACGACCCAATCTGCTCCGGGGGCGGGAACATCATTGCGCACGTTTCCTACATTGAGGCCGGGATGACAAACCAGGCCGCGACGTTCGCGGCCAACAAGCTCAATCAGGGGCGTTGACGCGCATAGCGGCACGCGCCGAGGTCGACAAATAAGGCGCATCGGTCAGATCTGTCAAAGGCCTCCGACAAAGCTGGCGGGCATTCTGCCCACCTCGAGCGACAAATGCCGAGCCCCTCGGTGCGCGCGGCGCGCGCCGGTGCTTAGGTCGGCATTGTGAAATCCGTCGTTGAGTTGTTCCGCGACACGGTCGCGGTTCGGATATCGGTCAGCGTGGCACTCGGAGTCACCGTCGCTGTCGCGGTGGGCAACACAGTTGGTTGGCGATTCGCGCTCGTCGGTTGGATCACTGCCGCCGGCGTGTATGTCGCGTGGACGCGGTTCATCCTGCGCGGCATGGATGCCGAGCAAACCCGTAAGTGGGCGACACGGGAAGATCCCACCCGGTGGGTTGCCGACGTGGTCGTGCTGTCGGCGAGTGTCGCGAGCCTGGGCGGGGTCGGCTATGTGGTGGCCGCCGGGTCGCACTCGGGCGCCGCAGCCCTAGCAGCCGCCGTCGTCGGCGTCCTGACCGTCGCGGCGTCCTGGTTCGCCGTGCACACGCTGTTCACCCTGCACTACGCGCGGCTCTACTATTCGGGCGAACCGGGGGGAATCAACTTCCACGACCCGGAGCCGCCGCGCTTCCGCGACTTCGCCTACGTCGCGTTCACCGTCGGCATGACCTTCCAGGTGGCAGACACCGAGATCTGTTTGGCATCGATCAGGGCGACGGTGTTGCGCCACGCGCTGCTCTCCTACCTGCTCGGCGCCGTTGTGCTGGCCGTCACGATCAATTTGATCGCGGGGCTGGGCTCCAAACTCTGACCGACTCGCGCCAGTTAGTCTGGCGGGCATGGCCATTGAGTCCACCATGCTCGCCCTCGGCACCCCCGCCCCGCACTTCGCACTCCCCGAGCCAGCCACCGGCAAAACGATCAGCGTCGACGAGCTCACGGGTCCCGCACTCGTCGTCACGTTCATCTGCAACCACTGCCCCTACGTCCAGCACGTCGCCGCCGGGCTGGCCGCGCTCGGTCGGGACCTCGCCGACCAGAGCGTCGCGCTGGTCGGCATCTCCAGCAATGACGTTGTCACCTACCCGCAGGACGGACCCGATCAGATGGTCGCCGAGGCCCGCCGCCACGGCTGGACGTTCCCGTACCTCTACGACGAGACGCAGGACGTCGCCCGCGCCTTCTGCGCGGCCTGCACCCCCGACACGTTCGTCTTCGACGGCGAGCGTCGACTCGTCTACCGCGGCCAGCTCGACGACTCCCGGCCGCGCAACGACCTACCGGTGACGGGCGCTGACGTCCGGGCGGCGGTCGACGCGGTGCTCGCTGGTCGGGCGGTCGACCCCGACCAGCGGCCGTCGATCGGGTGCGGGATCAAGTGGCGCTGAGCGGGGCGAACTCGTTGGCGAGAGATCACCAACCGCCGGGCCAGATCAGCGACACCGCGTCATAGGCGGGTTCCCCAGCCGCAGTGGCGAACTGATCGAACGCTGTGGCAAGGAGTTCACGATCGCTGGGTGCCATACCGCGCAACACCTTGGTGATGGCCCTGCGCCGATGTCTGACCACCTTGGTAACCAGCCCCCGCCCGGCGGCGGTCAGGCTCAACGTGATGTTTCGCCGGTCAGTCGGCGATTCTCGGCGGTCAAGCCAACCGGCCTTGATCAGGCGATCACAGATGCGGCTGGCATTCGACGGGTTGACATCGAGACCGGCGGCCACCGCCGCGAGGTTTAGCGGGCCTCGTGTATCCACCATGACCAGCACCCGACATTGCGGCACGGTCACGTTGTCGACCACCGAGGCTATGGAAGCGGCGGCGATGCCCACTAATGCCCGCGATGCGCGCGACACAGCGTCGATCTGGTCGGCCGAGGGTCCTACGGTGTCGGCCCCACGACGTTGTGCAGCGGTCATTACGAAATCATCGCTCAGGGCTCGCCGCGACTGTTGGTCGGGAGAGGTATTCATAGCAAATCCTTTGCTCACAGCTCCTCGCGGATCCCGCCACGCACCCAGCCGGCTCGCGAACCACGTTCGGGCCGTAGCGCATTGGTTCCTACGCCAGCCTGCTGCAGCCTGTAAATTTTGGATGAACGAGTGCTCCCCGGCAATGGTTATCGAACCTCCGTCGGAAATCGTGGTTTGCGATGCGCGGTCGTGGGCACTTATGCGGCATGATCGCACTTCACATCAGTCGTTTGCTTGGTTCCGCAACCCTTGCAGCATCGGGCATTGGCGCTGCCGTCCTCTCCGTTCCCGCTCTCACCTCCGCATCCGCCCAGCCGTGCCCCGACGTCGAGGTGGCGTTCGCCCGCGGTACCGGTGAGCCGCCTGGCGTTGGCCCCACCGGCCAGGCATTCGTCGACTCCCTGCGCGCGCGCACTGGCGGGAAATCGGTCGACGTATATCCGGTCAACTACCCCGCCAGCAACGAGTGGTCCACTGGCCTCGACGGCATCAAAGACGCGGGCGCTCATGTCGTTTCCGAGGCGGCGAGCTGCCCCCAGACCAAGATGGTGCTCGGCGGTTATTCTCAGGGCGCGGCCGTCATGGGCTTCGTCACCTCGGCGGCAGTACCAGATGGGGTCGATCCTGCGACCGTACCCAAACCGCTGTCGCCCGACGTGGCCAACCACGTTGCCGCTGTCGTCCTCTTCGGCACGCCAAATGTCCGGGCGATGAACTTCCTCGGGCAGCCGCCCATCGCCATTGGCCCGACCTATCAGGCCAAGACCATCAAGGTATGCGCCCCCGAGGATCCGGTTTGCTCTGACGGGGTGAATTTCGCCGCGCACGACACCTATGCTGACGACGCCAGCATCGTTGACCAGGGAGCCGCTTTCGCCGCCAGCCAGCTCGGCGCAGGTCCCAGTGGGCCCGTGACCATGGTGCGGGCACCTCACGGCGGCTTTGGAAACTGACGTAACGGCTGCACCGGTCGTCCTGCGGCGGACTTGCCGTCGCCTCCGCTTGGCGTTACGTCATCGGCTCGGCGGGCTGCATTCTGCCCACGCGTAGGTTCGACACCGTCGACCATCAGGATGGGGAGACGGCACGTCAACCAACGATGCGATAGGGAATGCGCATGCCCCAGGTAGCGATACTCGACGACTATGTCGGAGTGGCCCTCGACCTCGCCGACTGGTCGCCAGTGCAGACCCGAGCCGAAATCACCGTCTTCGACCGGCACCTCTCCGAGGAGGAGGCCGCAGACGCACTAAGGCCGTTCGATGTTCTTTGCACCCTGCGCGAGCGTATGGCGCTACCGCGCACCCTCATCGAGCGGCTGCCGAACCTCAAACTGATCACCATCGTTGGCAAGAGCCTGCCGAACCTGGACATGGCCGCGGCCACCGAGAAAGGTGTCCTAGTCGCCCACTCCGACTTCGCCAATCCGAGATTCAGCTCCGTGCGCGACGCCACTCCAGAATTCGCCTGGGGTTTGATGATCGCGACGGTGCGCAATCTCGCCGAAGAGCACCTGCGCATGCGTGCCGGCGGGTGGCAGGCCAGCACCGGTATGACGTTGTCGGGCAAAACGCTCGGACTTCTCGGTCTCGGCAGGATCGGCAAGCGCATGGCCGAATACGCGAAAGTCTTTGGCATGCAAGTCATTGCGTGGAGCCAGAATCTCACCGAGGAGGCCGCGGCGGCGGTCGGCGTACGCCGAGTCGAGAAAGCCGCGCTGTTCGAAGAGTCCGATGTGGTCTCCATCCACCTGGTGCTCTCGGAGCGCACCCGTTCTCTGGTCGCCGAACCCGAGCTGGCCCTGATGAAGCCACACGCCTACTTGATCAATACCTCCAGAGGCCCGATCGTCGATGAGGCCGCTCTGATCGCTGCGCTCAGGACAAGGCGCATCGCCGGAGCCGGGCTCGACGTCTACGACAGCGAACCACTTCCGTCCGATCATCCGTTGCGGCTTCTCCCGAATGTGACGTTGTCTCCCCACCTGGGGTACGTCACCCGCGAAATGCTTAGTGCGTTCTACTCCGACACCGTCAGGGCTGTGGCAGCCTGGCTGAACGGGACACCCATTCGGATCGCCAACGCTGAGGCATGGGACTAGGTCAACAGCGGCGAACTCCTCAAGGCGAGGGGCCGGTCAGCGCAGAGACTGTGAGCGGCGCGAGCTAACGCCCGCGCCGCTCACGCAGTCCCTTAACCGCCCCCGCGGAATGCGGCGACGGCCAGAAATCGATTAACCCGGGCAGTAGACGGATTCCGCGGCACTCACCATTCCTGTGATGTCCGCGAACGAGTACCCTTTCGAACTCAACTGGCCGTGGAGATCCGCAGCGATCGCGTCCGGCGTTTTACCGGCCAGGCGGTCGGAGCAGATGCTGTGCCCCATCCCGATGATGTCGGAGTCCGATCCCGTCTGCCAGCTAAAGCCGAGGTTGCGCAGCTTTGAAAGGTACGCGTCGTCATTGGCGTCGGCGGAGGCAATCGCGGTGCCAGTGGTTAAGGCGGCGCCAATGATCGCCGGGATAACTAGTCTGGTGAGCCAGCGACGTGAAGACATTTAATGCCCTTTCTTTATGTTGGCGGCTACGCCGTCATTATGAAGCGTCGGAGCACTGCAAATCTGAAAAACAGACGAAGCTGGGAAGAACCTGTGAACGACTGAAAGTGGCGCCTATGTTTCAGCCCTGGCGAACACGTTGCAGCCGATGATCTGTCTGCGGGCAAACTGATGACGGCAAGGACCGCGCTTCCGCTCCATTGATTCCTAACGCCGAGGGGACGTGAACCGCCTCACCGTAGGAAGGTTCGATTTCAAGCTAGTTGCGCCGGCGTCAACGATGTGGTGCAACGTTGCGAACGTACGACGCCGGCTCCCTCGGACCTCAGGCGCAGCTCAACCGGTCCGTGGGGGCCGTTTCACGACGGTGCGATCGAATAGAGCCAACTCGAATATGCTGTGGCACAACATGATACAGCGACCAGGCTCAGACCAGGCTGCGCCTTGGGGCCCGGTCCGTAGGTCAAGATCAGCGCCGACCGGTCACCAGGCTGCACGATTCGATCAACTCTGGCTCGTATGTGGCGGTGCCGCACTCGCATTCCCAGCTGATGTGGGCACCGCAGGAACACGGGATGGTGGCGACGATCATGTGCCCCGGCAGCAGCCAGTGACCACGCCCACAGCGTCGAGGCGGGCTGTCTTTCCATCGCCTGGGCGAGCAGTGCGCCTGATCGCCGGCATGAACACTCACGCACACCACATTTCCATCGGCTCCATCGCCAAATCCAGTGTGGTGCGCGAATCGTTACTCTTTGTTGCCCCTCGTTGACCATGTCGTTGTCTCGGATGCGCCAGCAGGATCGGCGGCTGTTGACTATTGTGGACTGGACTCGCCCGGACCCGAACGGAGCGAAGCAGCCGTGACTAGCGATCCAACGACCGCCCTTGGCCAGCAGCGTTTCGTGTCGCTGACCACGTTCAAACGCAACGGAGAGGGCGTCGCAACGCCCATGTGGATCGGCCGCGACGCCGCTGACCTTTTCGTGTGGACACCGGCGGACAGTTGGAAAGTCAAACGGGTCCGCAACAATCCACGCGTCCTGTTGGCGCCCAGCAGCCGCTTCGGCAAGGTCCGCGACGGCGTTTTGGCTACCGAGGGCGCCGCGCAGGTGGTCACCGATCCAGTGACGGTGGAACGGCTCCGGGATGTGATCCGCAGAAAATACGGCCTCGGATATCGCCTGGTGACCCTGGTCGAAACGATCGCGACGCGTGGACGCAAGCCGCGGGTCATCCTGCGGATCACATTGTCGTACTGAGCCGCTAGCGGGCTCCAGCGATGAATCCTGGGCGCACCACAGGTCATACCTTTGAGACGCCACAAATCGGAGAGAAAAGGGGTGGATCCTATGTCCTCTGAACCTGATGCACTACCGCCAATCGTCGACAACCAGACCTGGCGCTCCGAGCTCGACGAACTGCGCAAGCGCGAGAAGGCCGCCACCCGCGAACTCGATGAGATCGCCGCCCAACGGCGCCGTCTGTCGATGGTCGAGTTGCCGGACTACACCCTGAACGGCGCCGACGGGCCTATCCGTCTCGCCGATGTGTTCGAAGGCCGCTCGCAGCTCATCGTCTACCACCACATGTGGTCGGACGGCGCGGAGTGGCAGTGCGGCGGGTGCACCGGCTTCACGTCGCAGTTCACCCGACTGGAGTTCCTCGACAACTACGACGCACGTTTCGTCATCGTCACCAACGGACCGATCGACGAGGCCTTGGCCTACAAGCGGAAGGTCGGCAACCGGATGGAGTGGTACTCCTCATCGGGGAGCCCCTTCGGCGCCGACATGGACGCACCGCCCGGCGGGGGCTTCGCGGTCAATGTTTTCCTGCGCGACGGTGACACCGTCTATCGCACCTGGCACACGAACGGGCGAGGCACCGAGCAGCTCAGCCACTCGTTCGCGCTGATCGATATCCTGCCTTGGGGCCGGCAGGAGGAATGGCTCGATTCGCCCGAGGGTTGGCCCTCGCGTCCCACATACTCAGGCTGGCTGGACTCCCCCGATATCGCCAGCGCCTACGGGCCCGGCGAGAGTAAAGGACAACTATGACCGCGACCGCCGAACGCTACGTCGTCACCCGCACCATCGCCGCCACCCCGGCGGAGATCTTCGCCTTCCTGGCCGACCCGTCGCACCATCAGGACACCGAGCCCGGCGACTGGGTCCGCGAGTCGGTGGACAACGCGCCGGTCACAGGCACGGGGCAGATGTTCGCGATGAACATGTTCCTCGAGCAGGCCGGCGGTGACTACGTCACCCACAACCTGGTGAATGTGTATGAAAAGGACCGTGCCATCGGATGGATACCGGGCCAACTCGACGACGCCGGCCAGCACTCCCCCGGTGGCTGGTTTTGGCGCTACGACCTCGCTCCCAACGGGGACCGCACCGACGTCACCCTCACCTACGACTGGAGCGGCACCCCACAGAGCTTCCGTGACCGGGTCGGCGGGATGCCGTTGTTCCCGGAGGACTACCTGGCCGCCTCGCTGGCCACGTTGGAGCGCACCGTCACTTCTGCAGAGTGAACTGGTTGACGTCGACGTGGCCGGAGCGGAATAAGCCGGCGCAGCCGGTCAGGTATTTCATGTACCGCTCGTAGACCTCTTGGGACTGGAGCTCGATGGCTTCGGCCTCGTGGGCCTGCAGGGCGTGCGCCCAGATGTCGAGGGTCCTCGCGTAATGCTTCTGCAACGACTGGCGGCGGGTCAGCGTGAAACCTGCCACCGCCGAGTGCTCCTGCACCATGTCGATCGACGGCAACCGGCCGCCCGGAAAGATCTCGGTGACGATGAACTTGGCGAAGCGGGCCAGCTCGATCGAGACGGGCAGGCGCAGGTCACTTACCTGTTCTGCGGTCAGCCCGGTGATGGTGTGCAACAGCATCACGCCCTCAGCGGGCAGGATCTTGTTGGCCAACCCGAAAAATTCGCCGTAGCGATCGTGGCCAAAGTGCTCGAACGCGCCGATGGACACAATCCGGTCGACGGGCTCCGTGAACTCTTCCCAGCCCTGCAGCAGCACCCTCCTGCTGCGCGCGGTATCCATCCCGTCGAACAAGCTCTGCACGTGGGCGGCCTGGTTCTTGGACAACGTCAGGCCGATGACGTTGACGTCATACTTCTCGATCGCGCGGCGCATGGTCGCTCCCCAACCGCAGCCGATGTCGAGCAACGTCATGCCGGGCCGCAGGCCCAGCTTGCCCAGCGCCAAATCGATCTTGGCGATCTGGGCCTCTTCCAGCGTCATGTCCTCCCGCTCGAAGTACGCGCAACTGTACGTCTGGGTGGGATCGAGGAACAGGCGGAAGAAGTCGTCGGATAGGTCGTAATGTGCCTGGACGTTGGCGAAATGCGGTGTCAGCCTCTGAGCCATGATCGAGTGTGCCTTTCTGGACCCCGAGGCCCACCGCGGGTGGCGTGCAAATGCCCGCAGGGTAACCCGCGCATGCTCAGTCGAAACAAACCGACTTGGTTCGCACCGCTAAGGATCGCCGGATGGTGGCCGCGGGCCGGTGGCCTGGTTTCGGAGCGCACCGGTCGGGCTACTTGATACGCAACTTCACATGCAACATTGCGTTCGCATGGGATGACCTCGAGCCAGCAAGTGAGAGCACGTAGGGATTCGGCATTTTCGATGACGTCCAAGAACAGTGATCAGCTCGTCCGCCGGATACCCGGCATCAGCGGGCGGCGCCGGTTCCTGCTTGCCGTGTTGGTCGTCGTCGGTGTGGCCGGCGCGGTCACGATTGCATCGTTGCCGCGTTGCCCAAACTGCAACGTGCTCGGGGTTCCCTCGAAAATGCTTGGGGCAGAACAGGTGACGATCACACCCGACCCCAACGCGCACGACGTCGACCCGGTCGCGCACGTAGTGGTAAAAGCCAACGCGGGGACGCTGACTGATGTCCGCATGTTCAATGACGGCGGCAAACCAGTCGAGGGCGTGATGACTCCGGATAACACGGTCTGGAAACCCACCGTCCCGCTGGGCTACGGACGGACGTACACGCTAAGAGTCAGCAGCCATGGCCCCAATGGCGTTGACTCGACTCAGGTGTCGTCGTTCTCCACACTGCGGCCGTCCAATCAGACCAGGGTTTCCTTCACCACCACGTCGGAGGCGGCACTGAAAGACGGCGGCACCTACGGCGTCGGAACAGTGGTCGTCGCTCACTTCGATGAGCAGATCGCCAACCGCGCCGCCGCCGAGAAGCAGCTGACGGTGACGACCAACCCCTCGGTGCAGGGTTCTTGGTTCTGGGTCGACGACCAGAACGTCCACTGGCGGCCAGAGCACTACTACACACCGGGTACGACGGTCACCGCCGAGGCCAAGATCTACGGAATCTCCTTGGGGAAAGGCTTATTCGGGCAAGAAGATAGCAAGGTGTCGTTTCGGATCGGCGACGCGCACGTATCCATTGCCGACGATGCCACCAAGTTGGTCAGCGTCTTCGACAACGGAGCCCTGGTCCGTACCATGCCCACCTCCATGGGAATGGGTGGTACGGAAAACGTCGGTGCGCAGAACATATCGTTGTGGACGCCGCCGGGCATCTACACCGTGCTCGACAAGGGCAACCCGGTCGTGATGGACTCCTCGACATTCGGGCTGCCCAAGAATTCACGCCTCGGATATCGCGAGACTATCAATTACGCCACCCGGATCAGCACCGACGGCATCTATCTGCATGAGCTCGACGCGACGGTGTGGGCCCAGGGCCACACCGACACCTCCCACGGATGCCTGAATCTCAACGCCGACAACGCGAAATGGTTCTACGGCTTCTCAGTCCCCGGTGACGTCGTGGAGATCCGCAACAGCGGAGGACCGCCGTTGAAACTGGCGCAGAACGGAGACTGGACGCTCGGTCGGGATCAGTGGCGCAACGGCAGCGCCCTGAAGTGATGGGCCAGCCGGGTATCGGGAGGCATCGGATGGGCGATATGGAATCGAACCGGCGGTCGCTGCTGATGGCAGCAGCCCCACTGCTGCTTGCGGCGGTTGCCGCAGGCGACAAGACAGGCACCATCGGCGACGTGCCGTTGGCGCCGGCACCCAAGACTGGCCCGGATCCCAACGAAACGTTCACACTGCCCTACGAAAAAATGAGTTTTGAGTCATGGGGTAACCTGCCGCCGCACAGCGGCGAAATGCAGTGATTTATGGGGCTCGACGGGGATCCTCAACCAGCCGGGGCCATACCTGGTGATGATGAAATGGAATCCCGGTTGGTTCAGCGCGCCGCATACCTATGCAACCGACCGGATCCAGGTCGTGGTGTTCGGCACCTGGTTTGTCAACAGCGGCAATGATTTTCAGCCGAAAGACGCGGTCCCGGTCGGGCCCGGCGGTTATGTGAAAAGGACCGCGCGTACCCCGCACTACGATGGCGTCCCGGCCAACCGGCGCGACCCGGCGGTGATCGCCATCTTCGGGCTCGGCCCGGTCGACATGCAACTGGTTGATCCGACGCAGCCGTCGTGGCGCCAGGTGTGACAGCGGGCGAACTCGGCTTCGACAAAGTCTTGACTGATTCCAGAAAACGCGCCATATTGGCATGGTGTTCTCAACGGCGGATTACGCGGACCGGCTGCGGATGGCCGATCTGCGCGTGACCCGGCCCAGGGTCGCCGTGTTGGAGGCTGTGGACGCCCATCCACATGCCGACACCGAGACGATCTTCTCGGCGGTGCGGGTTGGCCTGCCCGACGTCTCCCGTCAGGCCGTGTACGACGTACTCAATGCACTGACCACGGCGGGTCTGGTTCGGCGGATCCAGCCGTCGGGGCTGGTTGCGCGCTACGAGGCGCGGGTCGGCGACAACCACCACCACGTCGTGTGTCGGTCCTGCGGGGTCATCGCCGACGTCGACTGTGCGGTGGGCGAGGCGCCGTGCCTGACCCCATCGGACGACGACAACGTTCCGGATGGCTTCGTCCTGGACGAGGCCGAAGTCAACTATTGGGGCCTGTGCCCCGACTGCTCGACTGCAGATTCCTGATCACAGTCGTGATCGCAGCCCAATTCACCCACCCCCCGAAAGGAATGTTGTGTCCTCCGAGACATCCCATAGCACCAGCGAAAGCGAAAGCCCCGCAATCCCCGCGCCCGAGCCGAAGGCGCATCGTCCCCTGACGAATCAGGACTGGTGGCCCAACCAAATCGACGTGTCGAGGCTGCACCCGCGCTCACCCCAGGCCAACCCGCTCGGCGAGGACTTCGACTACGCCACGGAGTTCGCCAAGCTCGACGTCGAGGCGCTCAAGGCGGACATGATCTCGGTGATGACCACCTCGCAGGACTGGTGGCCCGCCGACTACGGCCACTACGGCGGCCTGTTCATCCGGATGAGCTGGCATGCTGCGGGTACCTACCGCATTCACGACGGCCGCGGCGGCGGCGGCCAGGGCGCCCAGCGCTTCGCCCCGATAAACAGCTGGCCGGACAACGTGAGCCTGGACAAAGCTCGCCGGCTGCTGTGGCCGGTCAAGCAAAAGTACGGCAACAAGATCTCCTGGGCGGACTTGATCATCTTCGCCGGTAACTGCGCCCTGGAGTCGATGGGGTTCAGGACCTTCGGCTTCGCCTTCGGTCGCACCGACATCTGGGAGCCCGAAGAGATTCTCTTCGGCGAAGAGGACACCTGGCTGGGCACCGACAAGCGCTACTCCGGTAAGCGGGATCTCGCGCAACCATACGGTGCGACCACCATGGGTCTGATCTATGTGAATCCCGAAGGCCCCGAAGGCAAGCCGGATCCAGTCGCC
>NZ_JBKQQD010000511.1:0-5141 GCF_052144515.1 Mycobacterium sp.
GGGCGGTCAGCTGAAAGGATCCGTCGCCGATGACCGAGACCAGGCGCCGGTCCGGTTCCAGGCCCATCGCGTAGCCGAAGCTGGCGGGGACCGACCAGCCGATCGAGCCGTATTGCATCTCGATCTCGAACCTGGCGCCGCCGGGCAGCCGCGTGTACATGCCGTTGAGCCAGGAATCACCGGTCTCTACCAACAGGGTGGTCTTGGCGTCGAGGTCTTGCTCGATCTGGCGCCACATTTCGACCCGGCTCAGCGGGGCCGCGGGGTCCGCGACCGCCGCCGCAGCGGTCCGGTGCAGGCGCTTGTACTGGTTCAGGGTCGCGGCATTGGCTTGGACCTTCTTGGCCAGGTCGGACAGGAACTCGGCCAGCGCCACGCCGGTGAATTCGACGTCGTGAAACCGCACCTTTCGGGGCTCGGCGCTGATGAGCCGGTGCCGCGGGGGTTGTGCGCTCCAGCCCACCGTCGTGTAGTCGTTGAACACCGGCCCGGCGGCCACGATCAGGTCGGACCAGTCGACGATGGCCTGACACTGCGGGCTGCTCACCTCGCCCCAGTAGATGCCGACGTATTGCGGGTGGTCCTCGGGGAAGAAGCCCTTGGCGTTCGGCATGACCGCCACCGCGCAGCCCAGCGCCTCGGCCAGTTCACGGAAGGCGTCGATCGCCCCGTAAGCGCGTAGGTGAACCCCGGCCAGCAGAATCGGCTTTTTCGCTTGCCCGAGAAGGTCGCTGGCCCGGCCGACCGCGTCGGTCAGCATCCGCGCGTTGCTGGGCTGCCACGCCGGCAGCGTGGAGAACGGGGCCGGTGCAGGACACGGCGCGGCCGACAGGTTGCAGGGGATCTCGATGTAGGCGGGCTTGCGCTCGCGAAGCGCGGCGCTGATCGCCTCATCGATGAGCGCGGGCGCTGTTTCGGGGTGCACGATGCGCACCGCCTTGCAGGTCACCTGCCGGAAAATCTCGTACTGATCGGCCAGGTCGCCGTTGTCCATGGTGTGGTGCAGGACGTGGTTGGAGCCCAGGTCATTGGTGTTGGGACCGGAGGAAACCATGATCACCGGAAGGCGTTCGGCGTAGGCGCCGGCCACCCCGTTGAGCGCCGAGAACGCGCCCACGTTGAAGGTGGTGAGCACGGCGGCGGCCCCGTTGACCCGGGCATAGCCCTCGGCGGCGTAGGCGGCGTTGAGCTCGTTGCAGCAGCCGATCTGCTCGACGTTCTTGTTCTCCAGCAGCTCATCGAGCAGCACGAGGTTGTAGTCGCCGGGGACCATGAAGTAGTGCTTCAGCCCGATCTGCTCAAACCGGGTCGCGAGGTATTTCCCCACGGTGAAGTCAGCCATGATTGTGTTCCTTTTGCGTTGAGTCACTCGACCTGGGCGATGATTACGGGGCGTCGATCGGGACGACGTTGATGAGCTTCTTGTTGACGAATTCCTGAATGCCGATGTTGGCAAGTTCATGGCCGTAGCCCGACAGCTTGATGCCGCCGAAGGGCAGGTCCGGCTTGGTCCAGGTCGGGTGGTTGATGAAGACCATGCCGGTCTCGATGCGCTTGGCGACCTCGACCCCGCGGTCGATGTCCTCAGTGAACACCGAACCGCCGAGCCCGAAGTTCGAGTCGTTGGCGATCCGCACTGCGTCGTCCTCGCTGCTCGCGCGGAAGAAGAGCGCCACCGGCCCGAAGAACTCCTGGTAGTAGGCGGGGTTATCCGGCGTCAGGTCGGTGAGGATGGTCGGCTGCACGAACGCTCCTGTGGTGGGCACGGGCTCACCGAGTGGGATGGCCGTCGCGCCCGCTTCGACTGCGGCCTTGATCTTTGCGTGCAGCTCGTCCGCGGCACCCTGACTCGACATCGGCGGCAGGGTGGTCGCTTCGTCGAACGGGTCACCGGCTTTGAGCGCGGCCAGTGCGGCCTTGAACTTCTCGAAGAATTCGTCGGCGATCTCCTCTGCGACGATGATCCGCTTGGAGGCCACGCAGCATTGTCCGCCGTTGTTCATCCGACCCCACAGCGCCCACTGGACCGTCTTGTCCAAGTCGGCGTCGGCCAATGCGATCAGCGCGTCCGAGCCACCGAGCTCCATGGTGGACTTCTTGAGGTTCTTGCCGGCCCGGGCCGCGACGACGGAGCCGGCGCCCTCGCTGCCGGTCAGCGAAACGCCGCGCACCCGCGGGTCGTCGATCAGCAGGTTGATCTGGTCCTTGGTGGCGTAGAGGTTGGTGTAGGCGCCCTCGGGGGCACCTGCTTCGGTCAGCAGCTGCTCGAAGGCGGCCGCCGCCTGCGGCACGTTGGAGGCGTGTTTGACCATGACCACGTTGCCGGCCATCAGGTTGGGGGCCGCGACGCGGACCAGCTGGTAAAGCGGGAAGTTCCACGGCTGGATGCCCAGGATCACGCCGAGCGGGGCGCTGACGAGCATTGCGTCATCGTCGGTGCTGACCGTGTTAAGACGCTCGGGCGCCAGGAACGCCTCGGTGTTGTCGGCGTAGTAGGTAAAGATGTCGGCGGCCAGCGCAACTTCGCCCAGGCTCTCGGTGTAGAGCTTGCCCATTTCCAGTGTCAACAGACGGGCGAACTCGTCGGGCCTTTCGGTGAGGATGGCTGCGGCACGCCGGCACACGGCGCCGCGTTCGGCGTACGACATCTGGCTCCAGGACTCAAAGGTCTTCTGCGCCTGCGCAAGAAGGTTCATCGCCTCCGCATCGGTCAGGTCATCGAAAGTAGCTACGACCTGGTTGTTGTACGGGTTAACGGTCCGGTATGCCATGGTGTTTCCTCCATTTGTTTGCCAAGCGGCTCCTCAGCCGCTGTTGTGGACGTCGTGCTTGGTTCTTGAACATCGCTCGTGGCAAGCGATTACGCGCAGCTAGGTGCTGACGCGGTGTTGCTTCTCAGCATCCGGGTTCCGCGGCGGCATGTCGTTACCGCCACCGTCAAAGGGACATACCTGCCAGCAGGTAAAGTGCCCGAAGTGGTGAGATTCTGACGGATCGTCAGAATTGCACCGGCTCACAAGACATTTCACATTCCGGTTGATGCGCGTCAATCTCTCCGCACGCCCTGGGGCCGCTGGTCTCGTGGTAGAGCGTCGAATTCACTGTGTTACGGACTTCTTCGGATTGAGAGATCAACCGAAATTGCTGCTAGCCGGTACCCACGACTGCGGGTGGCATGAAGTTGCTCTCCGCCGTCGACACCGACACTCGTGAAAGAGCGTTTCGAGCCTGACAGAAGTCATCGACGAGGAAACGCGATCTACGCGAAGGAGAACGAGGAGCATGAAGAACGTCAGAATCGCCCGATCGGCGGCTACCGCGTTGGCTGTGGCGAGTGTCGGGTTCGCCTCGCTGTTGACGACTCCCGCAACGGTGAACCTCGCAGACTGTCCCGAGGGTTGGTACTGGGACAACGGGAGGCAAAATTGCCTTCCCCCTGGGTTGCCGAAGGATCCGCCCAACGGATGCCTTACCGGGAACGGCACGCACCTCAACGGCACGATCTGCGTCAATTAGAGTTTGTTCACTACTAGGAGTTCAGCGATGCACATTGCAACTGTCGTCTTGTCTGTTCTTCTGGCTGTGGAATTGGCTTTCACGGGGATTATCAAGGTCATCGGCACCGGTACCGCACGCACGAACGCCGAACATCTCGGCATCAGCTCGCGGGTCAGCCGCCTGATCGGTATCGCTGAACTGGCCGCGGTGGTGGGTCTGCTGGCCGGAATCGTGGTCAAACTTCTTGCCATCGTGACTGCCGCCGCAGTCGTACTCCTTATGGCCGGCGCTCTTGGTTATCACCTGAAGGCTCGCGACAAAGGCGCCGTTCTGCTTCCCGCGGCGATCACGGGACTGGCGGCCATCGCCCTGCTGGTACTGACCATCGTGGCGTAGAACCACACCTCCCAAAAGCGATAAGGAGGAGCGTCTGAAAATGTTGCTTCCACTCGCCGCCGAGCCCTTCACGGCGCCCACCGACCGCGACCTGCTGCCTTCGGAGCGGCGAGAATTCGTGCGCACACACCGCACCTGTGTTTACGGCTACCGCCGCCGTCACGACGGCCCGGCCATGTCGGTCGTGTACTACGTGCCCACCGATGACGACGAACTGCTGGTCTCGACGATGGCCCCACGCGGCAAGGCTCGTGCGGTGGCACGCGACGGCAAAGTGAGCCTTTGCGTGCTCGACGAGCGGTGGCCGTTTGTTTATCTGCAGGTGTATGCCGATGCAGTCATCGACCGCGACCGCGACCTTGTGGTCGATGTGATGATGGCTGTGGCCGGACGCATGTCGGGCCAGCCGCTCGGTGACGAGGCCCGCCCGAACGTCGCGCAGATGGCGGACAAAGAGGATCGAGTCGTCGTTCGCTGCCGCCCCTACGCGACTTTCGCGCAGCCACCCCGGCACCTCCATCAAAACGACCAGGTGGAAGAGGTCACTCACTGGGTGTCGCCGATGGTTCCATGGGACACACCAGATCCGGTCTGATGATGCTCCCCGGGTTGGAGACGTTGCGGCACAACGGAATTAAGAATGAACGGCAGCTACCCATGGCAACGGTAGCCATCAGCACGCTGGCCGAACCCGCAAGCCACACTGACGGAGTAGTGTTGCCGCAATAAAATCCGCGGTGTTCGGGCGCTTGGTGAGGATGGTGGTTGCTGGTGGGCTATCGCCATAGCGACGCGGACCCGTTGACGTCGCTGTATGGGCGGCGAGCCGAATGCGCGGCGCTGGACGGGCTGCTGGCTCGGGTGCGTGGTGGGCGCAGCGCCGTGCTGGTGTTGCGCGGGGAGGCGGGGATCGGCAAGACGGCGCTGCTGGATTACCTGACCGAGCGGGAGGGCTTCAGCGTGGCGCGATGTATGGGCGTCGAGTCGGAGATGGAGTTGGCCTTCACTGGGCTGCACGACCTGTGCACACCGATGCTCTCGTACCTGGACGCGTTGGTTAAACCCCAGCGCGAGGCGCTCAGCGTGGCACTGGGTCTGGCGTCCGGGGAGCCCCCCGAATCGTTTCTGGTGGCGCTGGCGGCGCTGAACCTGTTGGCGCAGGCCGCCGAGGACCGGCCGCTGCTGTGCATCGTTGATGACGTGCAGTGGCTGGATCAGGCCACCGCTCAGGTGCTCGGCTTCGTGGG
>NZ_JBKQQD010000512.1:0-28704 GCF_052144515.1 Mycobacterium sp.
CCACGCCGTCGCGGTCCACCGTGCCGTCGGCGATGAGCCGCATTGCCCGCGCGACGACGTCGCCACGCATGTTCCATTCCGGCGAGCCGGGAGATGCATCGGGACGGCATCTTTTGCACGCCCGGAAGCCCGCCCGTTGAGCTGCGGCCGCGGTCGGGTAAAACCGGACGTTGCGCGCGAAGGGTGGTCGCACTGGGCAGCTGGGCCGACAGTAGATCCGGGTCGTCAGCACCGCGGTGACGAACCAGCCGTCGAAGCGGGCGTCCTTGGACTGAACCGCCCGGTAGCAGTGGTCGAAATCCTCGTGCACGCTTCAACAGTTACACCTATCCACCGACAAGACTGGCGGAAAAGCGACATTGCAGTCTCGGGGTTTGCGTGTGCGGCTCGCGCCGATGGATGAACCATTTGGACCAAGCAAATTAAAAATGAATGACGCGTGGCAGAACACTTGTCGCTCTTGGGATTCCGCGCTCCCGGCTGTCGAGCAGCCCTTTTAGGCGGAGGGTTTCCGGAGGTAGGCTGGCCCGGTCACCCAGTGTCGCCTCGTCG
The DNA here is from genome assembly GCF_052144515.1 of Mycobacterium sp. Classification (GTDB taxonomy): domain Bacteria; phylum Actinomycetota; class Actinomycetes; order Mycobacteriales; family Mycobacteriaceae; genus Mycobacterium. Next base: position 553 of record NZ_JBKQQD010000512.1, read on the forward strand.
GGAGGGGCAGGTGACCGTCTCGCTAGGAGCGGCTCATGTTGGATCTTCTTGCCCGCGAATTCGCAGCCGAAATTGCCCTGGGTGGCGGGGGTGGCGGTAAGCCAGGTGGCGGTGGCGGCAAGCCGGGTGGCGGTGGCGGTGGCGGCAAGCCGGGTGGCGGCGGCAGGTCATAACGGCCTGCCCGATAGCGCCGCGTAACCGCGGCCGGACCGCTTGGGAGAGCACGCTTTCGGTGCTCAAGCAATCGGGCCAGGCGGGTCACCCTGGTCGGCAGCGCCAAGCAGATCGAGTTGCATCCATGCGACGTCGTGCCAGCCGTTGCGCTTCCATTCGACGCGGCGATATAAGCCGGCATCCTGGAATCCGAACGATCGATGGAAACCGTTGCTGGCGTCGTTGGGTTGCGTGATGCCGGCGAAGGCTCGTCGATAGCCACGCTCGGTAATGCGCCGCAGCAGTTGGGTATAGAGCTGGCGGCCGCCGCCGGTGCGGTGGTGGTGGGCGCTGACATAGATACCGGTTTCGGCCGACCACTGATAGGAAGGCAGGCGCCTGAGGGCGTGTGCGTAAGCGAAGCCGATGACCTGATCATCGCGTTCGAGCACCAGCCACTCGTGGGTGTCGCGGGCAGCGCCAATACGCGCAGCCATCTCATCGACGGTCGGTACTTCGATTTCCCAACTGATCGTCGTGTCACGAACATAGGGGCGGTAGATCGCAACACAGGCGGCCGCATCCTGTGCAGACGCTGGACGCACATGGCCGATGCTTGTTGGCATGCGATGAGTCTTTCACTTGCTACCAACAGGTTTCGGATGACCGTTGCGCCTATGGAATAAGCTCGCCAGGCTGGCGCGTTCCGCCACACATGAAACCCTTCAACGAGTCCGAACGTCAGGAGTTCCTCGCCCAAGTGCATGTCGGCGTGCTGTCCGTTGCTGCCACCGACGGCCGGCCACCGGCCAGTGTCCCGATCTGGTACGGCTACACCCCTGGGGGGAACATCCTGGTCAATACCGGCGCGTCGTCGCGAAAGGCCAGGCTCATCGAGCAGGCCGGTGCGGTGACGCTGGCCGCCCAGCGCGAAGAACCGCCGTATCAGTACGTGGTCGTGGAGGGCACTGTCGTGGAAACCACCAAGCCCACGCCGTTGGACTTGCGGGAAGAGATCGCAATCCGTTACCTGGGGGAGGAAGGCGGACGCGCGTTGGTACGGACCCTTGCAGGTCAGGAGACTGTGTTGTTCAGCGTCCGTCCCGACCGGTGGATCACCGCCGATTTCTCCGACGGCATCTGAGCCCTATGCGCCTTCGTACTGGACGGTCGCTGCCGACGCGATGAAGTCGCGGGCCGGCCGGGACAACGGGCGAGCGGAATTCCAGATCATACCCACGTCGCGGTATGCGTCGGCGTCGGCCAGTCGCAGGATGCTGACCCCGGGTGTCTCTTCGCTGGCGTCGATCGGTATCAGGCTGATGCCGAGTCCGGCGGCTACCAGACCCGCGGCCGTTGTCAGGTTGGCCGACTCCAAGACGATCCGCGGTTGGAATTGCGCTGCGGCACATAGCTCGTCGAGCAGTCGTCGCATACCGAACCCGGGGTGCATGGTCACGAAGCGCTCACTGGTGAGATCGGTCATGGACACCGCCGCAACGGTTGCAAGCCGGTGGCCGCGGGGGACGGCGACACCGAGCCGCTGACGGAACATGCTGCGCCAGGCCAATGTTGGCTCTTTCGGCCGCGGCGAAACCACCCCGATGTCGACGGACTCGGACTCCACCAGATCGCCGATCGATTCGGCAGCGCCCTCCTGCAGCGTGAACGCCACTCGCGGTGACGCTGCCGTGAACCTCGCAATCAAGCGCGGCACCACCCTCGACCCAAACGAACTCAGGAAACCCAACCGAATCTCACTGACGGCGGGGTTGGTCAGGTCTTCGATTGCGCGTCGGGCTGAATCGAGCTCCAGCTGGGCCCGACGCGCGTGCTCGTAGAAGATCCGTCCGTAGGCGTTGAGCGAGAGTCGCTTGCCGCGGCGATCGAACAACGCGACCCCCAGTCGCCGTTCCAGGCGGGAGAGCATTCGGGTCAGGGTTGGCTGCGCGATGTGAAGCTGGTCGGCTGCCGCCGTGACGTGCTGCAGCTCCGCGAGTGTGACATACCACTCGTAGTCGCCGTCGCGCATGCCCTGCCACCTCTACTTATGCCTTAACAGCATGCTAATCGATTCAGTAATTCATTTCCGTTTCCAGGGGGTGGCGCGGAGTATCGCAGCCATGCCTCAGCTCGCCTCGACTCCCACCGCGCACAAAGCCGGCAGCCGGGGCTACCGGCGAGTGACCGCGGCGCTGTACGGTGCCGGCCTGGCCAGTTTCGCTGCGATGTACTGCACCCAGGCCCTGCTCCCGGCCCTGTCGACGTATTACCGGATCACTCCGGCCACCGCGGCGCTCACGGTCTCCCTGACGACGGGAACGCTGGCGCTGTCGATCATTCCGGCGAGCGTCCTTTCCGAACGCTACGGACGTATCACCGTGATGCTGACGTCCGGCGTGGTGACCAGCATTATCGGGTTGATGTTGCCGTTCAGTCCCACGCTCGGCGTACTGCTCGTCGGACGCGCACTGCACGGCATCGCACTGGCCGGGATACCCGCGGTCGCGATGGCGTATCTGGCCGAGGAAGTGCACGCCTCTTCGCTCGGTTCGGCGATGGGACGATACATCGCCGGGACCACGATCGGCGGCCTGGCCGGGCGGATCGTCCCGTCTCTGATCGTCGACGTCAGCAATTGGCGGGTCGCACTGTTGGTGTGCTCGCTGACGACGCTGGCCGGAACGGTGGTCTTCGCCGTCCTGGCGCCCCGGTCTCGGTTCTTCACCCCGAAGGCGGCGAGCGTCCGAGCCACCATGCATAGCCTTATGGCGCATCTGCGAAATCCGTTGCTGTTAAAACTTTTTGCCTTGGGTTTCGTGCTGATGGGTGGATTTGTCACGGTGTACAACTACCTGGGTTATCGATTGAGCGCGCAGCCGTTCGCGTTGGCTTCGTCGGTGGTGGGCCTGTTGTTCCTGCTGTACCTGGCGGGCACGGTGACGTCGACGCTGGCGGGGCGGCTCGCCGACCGCCGGGGACGCGCGCTGGTGCTGGGTGGCGCCTTGCCGATCACGCTGGTCGGCCTGTTGGCGACCGTCCCACATGCTTTGGTCGCGATCGTCGTCGGCGCTGGGGTGTTCACCGGCGGATTCTTCGCCGCGCACACCGTGGCCAGCGGTTGGGTGGGCGCCGTTACGTATCGGGATCGCGCCGAGGCGTCGTCGCTGTACCTGTTCAGCTACTACCTAGGAGGATCGGTGGCCGGCGGATTCGGCGGGCTCGTCTACAGCATCGGCGGCTGGCCGGGCACCGTCGTGTTCGTGGGCACGCTGCTGCTGGCCGGCCTGTTGCTGGTGGCGCTGTTGGTGAAAGAAACTGCGCCCGCACCAGTTTGCGCTGTGTCCTAATTTCGACCACCTCGAAGGTATCGACCTCGACGTCCTCGCCGACCGGCTGAGGAGCGGCGCAGGATCAACGCAGCTGTGGCATGACCTCGTCGGCAAACAGCTCCAGGTGCGCAAGATCGGACAAGTCGAGAAGTTGGGTGTACACGCGCTGCACGCGGATGTTCTCCCAGGGAGCCAATTTGTCGACGATTTCGGCGGGCGTGCCGACCAGCGGGCTGTTGGAGCGCATCTCGTCCACGTCTCGGCCGATCGCCGCCGCGCGCCGGGCCACTTCGGAGTCATTGCGGCCCGCGCAGACCACGAACGCGGCCGAGTACACGATGGAGTCGGCCGGTCTGCCGGCCGCGGCGACCGCGTCGGCCACCCGCTCGAACTGGGTTGTCGCTGTGTCAAGTGGTGCGAACGGGATGTTGAATTCGGCGGCGTAAGTGGCAGCCAGTGACGGGGTGCGCTTGGCGCCGACGCCGCCGATGATGATCGGTGGATGCGGGCTTTGCACCGGTTTCGGGAGCGCGGGCGACCCGGCGATGGTGTAGTGCTTGCCGGCGTAGTCGAACGTCTCACCGGGCTTGGTCGTCCACAATCCGGTGACGATGGCCAGTTGCTCACTGAGCCGTTCGAACCGCTCCCGCACCGAGGGAAACGGAATCCCGTACGCCTCGTGCTCGGGCGCGAACCAGCCACTGCCGAGGCCCAATTCGATGCGCCCGCCGCTCATTTCGTCCACCTGTGCCACCGAGATGGCCAGGGGGCCCGGGTAGCGGAATGTCGCGGAGGTCACCAGCGTGCCAAGCCGAATGCTCGACGTTCCCCGGGCAATTGCGCCCAGCGTCACCCACGAATCGGTCGGCCCGGGCTGGCCGTCACCGCTCATCGCCAGGTAGTGGTCGGATCGGAAGAAGGCCGCATAGCCGAGCTGTTCGGCGGTTTGGGCAACAGCGAGCTGGTCGGCGTAGCTGGCGCCTTGTTGTGGCTCGATGAAGGCACGAAATTCCACGGTCATCTGTCCTTTATCGCCCGGGCTGAACGGCCGCGGCGGGCGAGGCCAGCTGGGTGGGCTGGTCATGCCCGCGAAGTGTCACGGTTTCGCCCAAAGACCAACGGGTGCACTCATTTTCACATGCGCGCTGCAGCGTCTCGGCGGTCGCTAACAGCCGGCCCGGGTATGACTTGGCCAGTTCGCACAGTCGGGCCGCCTCGTTGACCGGTTCACCGATGACGGTGTATTCGAATCGCTCTTTGGCGCCGACGTTGCCCGCGACGACCTGGCCCGAGGTCACGCCGATGCCAGCCTCGCACTCGGGCATTTCTTCGGCCAGCCGGTCGGCGATGGCCCGCGCGGCGGCCAGCGCCTTGTCCTCTGGACACTCGAGGTGATTCGGGGCCCCGAAGATGGCCAGCGATGCGTCGCCCTCGAACTTGTTGACCAGTCCGTGGTGGCGGTCCACCTCCTCGACGACGATCGCGAAGAACCGGTTGAGAAATCGCACTACTTCGGTCGGGGGTTGGCTGGTCACCAACCGGGTGGAGCGGACGATATCGATGAAGACGACGGCGACGTGGCGTTCTTCCCCGCCCAGTTTCGGTTTCTCGCGTTCGGCGGCCAGGGCAACCTCACGGCCCACATGCCGGCCGAAAAGATCGCGCACGCGCTCGCGCTCGCGCAGGCCGTCGACCATCGAGTTGAAACCACGCTGCAGCTCGCCGAGCTCGGTACCGTCGAATACCACCAGGTTGCCGCGCAAATCGCCTTCCTCGGCGCGCTTTAGCGCGGCACGCACCACCCGCACCGGGGTCGCGGTCAGCCAGGACAGGATCCAAGTCAGGAGGCATCCGAAAATGAAAGTTGCGATCGACACGATCATCACGCCCACCGCGAATTGGGTCTCGGTCAGATTCCGCATCAATAGCTGGAAGAAAGCCACCAAGGCGATGCCAATAACCGGGACGCCCGAACCGAGCAGCCATACCATCATGGTTCGGCCCATGATGCCCGCCGCCAGCCGCCGTGGCGGTCGTCCAGCCTCGAGCGCCTGAGCGGCCACCGGGCGTAGTGCGAACTCGGTGATCAAGTAGGCGGCGGTGGCGACCAGAACGGCGCAAATGCCGACCACAAACAGAAACCGCGGGATGAACTGCGTGTTGACCAGGCCGTAGAGGGTCGTGGACAGTGCCGTCCCGATTCCCCACAGGCTGAGGTCGACGACCGCGACCCGCCACGGGGCAAGGAAGGTGTTGCGCTCGTCCACGCGGCTGGGTTTGCGCTCCTCGATCGCCCAGCGCAGCGCCAGCACCGTCCGCCGGGTAATCCAATAAGTGCCCACGGCCATGGCGACAATGACATAGCCGGGCACCACGATGAATGTGATCCACCCCGGCGCGTCGTCAACGATGCTCGGTTCCGGAATGGCGACCGTGACCAACAGCGCGGCGACGGCGATTCCGATCAAATTCGCCGCCATGACTAGGACGGTCAAGATGATCTGGATGCGTACCCGCCGACGTTGCTGGCTCTCCGAGACGCGCCCGAGCAGCAGGGAGCCGTACGCGGGGGCCTGCTGCAGCCGACCGCTTTGACGGGTGACTCCCTCGAGCACCCGGCCCAGGCGTTGTGCCAGAGTCTTCTTGGGCATTGTGCGTCAGCCTAATTTGTCGGACACGCTCTAAGGTGAGTCGGGTGCGTCTCGTGATCGCTCAGTGCACCGTCGACTATGTCGGCCGGCTCACCGCTCACCTCCCGTCGGCGCGCAGGTTGTTGTTGGTCAAGGCCGACGGGTCGGTCAGTGTGCACGCCGACGACCGCGCCTACAAGCCGCTGAACTGGATGAGCCCGCCGTGCTGGATGAGCGAGGAGATCGCCGGTGAGGCGCCGGTGTGGGTGGTGGAGAACAAGGCCGGCGAACAGCTGCGCATTACCATCGAGGAGATCGAGCACGACTCCAGCCACGACCTGGGCGTCGACCCTGGGCTGGTCAAGGATGGCGTCGAGGCCCACCTGCAGGCGCTGCTCGCCGAGCACGTCCAACTGCTGGGCGCGGGGTACACGCTGGTACGCCGCGAATACATGACCGCGATCGGGCCCGTCGACCTGCTGTGCCGCGATGAACTCGGCGGCTCGGTCGCAGTGGAAATCAAACGGCGTGGCGAGATCGACGGCGTCGAGCAGCTCACCCGTTATCTCGAGTTGCTCAATCGCGACACCGTTCTCGCGCCGGTGAAAGGGGTTTTCGCCGCTCAGCAGGTCAAGCCGCAAGCGCGCACCCTGGCCACTGATCGCGGGATCCGTTGCGTAACACTGGACTACGATAAGATGCGCGGGATGGATAGCGGCGAGTACCGGCTGTTCTGATGGCCCGCCGCCGTAAACCGCCGCGTCGCCGGCCACCGGCCGGAAAGATATTGCCGTCGCCGATGCTGCGGCGGGTGGAAACCGGACCCGACGGCCACGAGTACGAAGTGCGCCCGATCGCGGCGGCCCGGGCCGTCAAGATCTACCGCTGTCCGGGTTGCGATCACCAAATTCGTTCCGGCACGGCGCACGTGGTGGTGTGGCCAGCCGAACTGCGGCGCGGCGCGCCGCAAACAGGAATCGAGGACCGGCGGCATTGGCACACGCCGTGCTGGGCCAAGCGCGCGATGCGCGGTCCGACCCGAAAGTGGAGCTAGTCCTACGAGGCTTGCTCGACCAACTCGATCAGCACCCCGCCGGCGTCCTTGGGGTGGATGAAGTTGATCCGGGAGTTTGCCGTGCCGCGCCGCGGGGCGTCATAGATGAGCCGCACCCCCAGAGCGCGCAGCCGTTGGCAAAGGGCGTCCAGATCGCTGACCCGGCAGGCCAGCTGCTGGATGCCCGGGCCGCGCTTGTCCAGAAATTTGGCGATCGTCGATGACTCGTCAAGCGGGGCCATCAGCTGGATCTGCGCCGAGTCCGGCGCGCCCGGCACGGCCACCATCGCCTCGCGGATTCCCTGGTCCTCGTTGACTTCCTCGTGCACCAGGATCATACCGAGGTGGTCGTGATACCACTCGATGGCCGCGTCCAGGTCGGCGACTGCGATGCCGACGTGATCGAGCCCGGTCACCAGGGAGGTGGCCAGGACGCGATGGGCGTCAACTTGATCGGTCGTCATCACATAACGGTAACCTGACGGAGAAGATTGCGCTTCTCCGGTAGGTCGAATCGGCCTTCCACACCCGTCTTGGAGGTAGTCATGACGACTTCGGTGATTGTTGCTGGGGCACGAACACCCATCGGCAGGTTGATGGGCTCGTTAAAGGATTTTTCGGCCAGCGACCTGGGCGCCATTGCCATCAAGGGTGCGCTGGAGAAGGCCAACGTGCCGGCGTCGGCGGTCGAGTACGTGATCATGGGCCAGGTGCTGACCGCCGGCGCCGGTCAGATGCCCGCCCGGCAGGCTGCCGTGGCCGCCGGTATCGGCTGGGACGTTCCGGCGCTGTCCATCAACAAGATGTGCCTGTCCGGTATCGACGCCATCGCGCTCGCCGACCAGCTCATTCGGGCCGGGGAGTTCGATGTGGTGGTGGCCGGTGGCCAGGAGTCCATGACGAAGGCACCGCATTTGCTGATGGATGCCCGGGCCGGCTACAAGTACGGCGACGTCACGGTTTTGGACCACATGGCCTACGACGGCTTGCACGACGTGTTCACCGATCAGCCGATGGGTGCGCTCACCGAGCAGCGCAACGACGTCGACAGGTTCACGCGCGCCGAACAGGACGAGTACGCAGCGCGATCGCACCAAAAGGCGGCCGCGGCCTGGAAGGACGGCGTCTTCACCGACGAAGTGGTTCCGGTGAATATCCCGCAACGCAAAGGTGATCCGCTGCAGTTCACCGAGGACGAGGGGATCCGCGCCAACACCACCGCCGAATCCTTGGGCGGTCTCAAGCCGGCGTTCCGCAAGGACGGCACCATCACGGCCGGCTCGGCGTCGCAGATTTCGGATGGCGCGGCCGCCGTGGTGGTGATGAACAAGGAGAAGGCGCAGGAGCTGGGGCTGACGTGGCTGGCCGAGATCGGTGCGCACGGCGTCGTGGCCGGACCGGATTCGACGCTGCAGTCCCAACCGGCAAACGCGATCAAAAAAGCACTCGACCGTGAAGGAATCACGGTTGACCAGCTCGATGTCGTGGAGATCAACGAGGCGTTCGCGGCGGTGGCGCTGGCTTCGATGCGGGAACTCGGCGTGAATCCCGAGATCGTGAACGTCAATGGCGGCGCGATCGCGGTGGGCCATCCGATCGGCATGTCTGGAGCCAGGATCACGCTGCATGTGGCCCTGGAATTGGCGCGCCGCGGCTCCGGTATCGGCGTTGCGGCCCTGTGCGGGGCCGGAGGCCAGGGCGACGCGCTGATTCTTCGGGCCGGCTGATCGATAGAAAACTGGCCGGTAACTTTGCTGTGGTCCGGTGCTCGTCAGCCGGTGTGATTGTGTCATATGAGCCGCTTGAGCAGCGATTTCGGGCCAGTTTCGCCTTTGTCGGATCGTCGGCACCCGGGTGACTCGGTAGCCGCAGCGACGTGACAAACTTGAGTGCGTGACGCGTCCGCGATCCTCGATCGGGCCTGCAATGGCCGGTGCCGTCGATTTGTCCGGCCTCAAGCAGCGGGCCCAGCAGAAGGCTTCGACGTCCGGGCCCAGTGGGGCCGCAGCAGAGCCGGGTGGTACGGAGATCACCGAGGCCAATTTCGAAGAGGAAGTGATCGTCCGGTCGGACGAAGTGCCGGTTGTGGTGGCGCTGTGGTCGCCTCGCAGCGAGGCGTGCGTCGAGCTGGTTGACACGCTGTCCGGCCTGGCCGCCGCCGACAACGGCAAGTGGTCGCTGGCGACGGTCAACGTCGACGCGGCGCCCAGGGTGGCCCGGATCTTTGGTGTCGAGGCGGTTCCGACTGTGGTGGCTTTGGCTGCGGGACAGCCGATCTCGAGCTTCCAAGGCGCGCAGCCCGCCGATCAGTTGCGGCGCTGGCTGGACTCTCTGCTGTCGGCGACGGACGGAAAGCTCAAGGGCCCAAGTGGTTCCGTGGATTTTGCGGAAGTTGATCCCGAGGTTGCCCAGGCCCGCGAGCAGCTTGAGGCTGGCGACTTCGCCGCGGCGAAGCAGTCGTATCAGGCCGTTCTGGATGCCAATCCGGGCAGCGTCGAAGCCAAGGGAGCGATCCGGCAGATTGAATTCCTCACCCGCGCAACGGCGCAACGCCCCGACGCCATCGCCGTTTCCGATGCAGCGCCCGGCGACATTGCCGCCGCGTTCGCGGCCGCCGATGTTCAAATCCTCAACCAGGAGGTGAGTGCGGCGTTCGAGCGCTTGATCGCGTTGGTGCGCAGCACATCTGGGGACGAGCGGACCTCGGTGCGCACGCGGCTGATCGAGTTGTTCGAGCTCTTCGATCCCGCCGATCCCGAGGTCGTCGTCGGCCGTCGCAACCTCGCCAACGCGCTTTACTAGCGCGAGCAGACGCAGAATCACCCCTAGAGCCCAAGTGTCGTTTGAGGGCGATTTTGCGTCTGCTCGCGGCTAAAGGCGAGGCCTACTCGGGTTCCAGCCAGAGTGCCGAAGTGGGCGGCAGCACCAGCACCGCCGATGCCGGGCGGCCATGCCATGGGTCGTCGGTGGCATCGACGCCGCCGAGGTTACCGATCCCGGAGCCGCTGTAGGCCGTCGCGTCGGTGTTGAGCACCTCGCGCCAGCGGCCCGCTGAGGGCAGGCCAAGACGGTAGCCGCTGTGTTCTGCACCCGCGAAATTGAATACGCAGGCCATCACCGAGCCGTCATTGCCGTATCGCAGGAAGCTCAGCACGTTGTTGCCGGAATCGTTGGCGTCGATCCAGGAGTAGCCGTCGGGGGTGGTGTCTCGACTCCACAGCGCCGGACGGCTGCGATAGATCTCGTTGATGTCGTGCACGAAACGCAAAATCCCGTTGGAGAAACCCTGTTCGTCGAGCTGCCACCAATCCAAGCCATTTTGCTCCGACCACTCGGCACGCTGGCCGAATTCCTGACCCATGAACAGCAGCTGCTGGCCCGGGTGGGCCCACTGGTAGGCGAGCAGGCTGCGCAGCCCGGCGGCCTTGACGTGATTGTTGCCCGGCATCCGCCCCCACAGCGTGCCCTTGCCGTGCACCACCTCGTCGTGACTGATCGGCAGCACGAAATTCTCGCTGAACGCGTAGAGCATGGAGAACGTCATCTCGTGGTGGTGGAAGCTGCGGTACACGGGATCGCGGCTGATGTAGTCCAGCGTGTCATGCATCCAGCCCATGTTCCACTTCATCGAGAAGCCCAGGCCGCCAAGGCTGGTCGGTCGCGTCACTCCGGGCCACGACGTCGACTCCTCGGCGATGGTGACGATGCCCGGCGCAGCTTTGTGTGCCGTGGCGTTCATCTCCTGCAAGAACTGCACGGCTTCCAGGTTTTCGCGCCCGCCGTAGATGTTGGGTGTCCAGCCGCCTTCGGGACGCGAGTAGTCCAGGTAGAGCATCGAGGCGACCGCATCTACGCGCATGCCGTCGATGTGGAACTCTTCGAGCCAGTACAACGCATTGGCTACCAGGAAGTTACGCACCTCCGGGCGACCGAAGTCGAACACGTAAGTGCCCCAGTCGAGTTGCTCCCCGCGCATCGGGTCGGAATGCTCGTAGAGCGCGGTGCCGTCAAAACGCCCAAGAGCCCAGGCGTCCTTGGGAAAGTGCGCCGGCACCCAGTCCACGATGACACCGATGCCCGCCTGGTGCAGGGCATCGACCAGCGCCCGGAAATCGTCGGGTGTGCCGAATCGCGACGTCGGTGCGTAGTAGGAGGTGACCTGATATCCCCAAGATCCGGCGAACGGATGCTCGGCGACTGGCAGCAGCTCCACGTGGGTAAACCCATGCCCTACAACATATTCTGTTAGCTCTCTGGCGAGCTGGAGATAACTGAGTCCGGGGCGCCACGAGCCGAGATGAACTTCGTAGGTGCTCATCGGCTCGAACACCGGGTTGCGCTGGGCGCGCCCCGTCATCCAGCCGCCATCGTTCCAGGTGTGTTTGCTCGTCGTCACCCGTGACGCCGTGTGCGGCGGCACTTCGGTGCCGAAGGCGAACGGGTCGGCTCGTTCGGTGACGACGCCGTCGGCGCCGTGCACCCGGAACTTGTACAGACCGTCAGCAGGGAAGCCGGGCCAGAACAATTCCCATACTCCCGAGGAGCCCAGCACCCGCATCGGGGCGTCGTTGCCGGTCCAGGCGTTGAATTCGCCGATCAGGCTGACGCCCTTGGCATTGGGCGCCCACACAGCGAACGACACCCCGTTGACCACGCCGTCGGCGGTGGTGAACGAGCGGCGATGGGCACCAAGCACCTCCCAGAGCCGTTCGTGGCGACCCTCGGCAAACAGATGAAGGTCCACTTCGCCCAGCGTGGGCAGGAAGCGGTAGGCGTCGGCGACGGTGTAGGGATCGCCACCGTCATAACGAACTTCCAACCGGTAGTCGATGAGGTTGGCGAACGGCAACGCCACGGCGAACAAGCCCGCTTCAACGTGCTGCATCGGAAACCGGTCCGCACCGACGACCGCGACGACTTCGACAGCGTGCGGCCGAAACGCCCGGATGACGGTGTGGTCGCCGTACTCGTGGGCGCCCAGGATGCCGTGCGGGTTGTGGTGCGCCCCGGCCACCAGGCGGGCCAAGTCGGCCGGGTCGGGCGCCAAGTGTGTCCCGGCAAGCTGGTCGGTTCGGTTCATATCCGCTCACCTCCTGCGCAGCAGCGTACTTCGCGATTCCTGCGGTACGAGGGGCATGTTGATGATGTGGGCGACAGTTTGCCCAGGGTCGATGCGAATGTAATTTGCTTGCCCCCATTGGTATTCCGCGCCGGTTATCTCGTCCCGCACCCAAAACCGCTCGTATGGATCCATACCCAATGCGGCCATGTCTAACCACAGCGTCGCTTCCTCGGGCCCGAACGCGTTGAGCGTCACCACCACCACGACGCAGTCGCCGGTGGCCGGGTCGAACTTGCTGTAGGCCAGTAACGCGTCGTTGTCGATGTGATGGAAATAAATGGTGCGCAGCTGCTCCAGCGCGGGATGCAGTCGACGAATCGCGTTGAGCTGTTTGAGAAACGGCTCCAGTGATCTGCCCGCGGCGAGCTCACCGGCGAAGTCGCGGGGACGCAATTCGTACTTCTCCGAGTCCAGGTATTCCTCGCTGCCCTCGCGCACCGCGCGATGCTCGAACAGCTCGTAACCCGAGTACACGCCCCAGGCCGGGCTCATGGTCGCCGCGAGTACCGCGCGGATCGCGAACATGCCCGGGCCGTTGTGCTGAAGGATCGCGTGCAGGATGTCGGGCGTGTTGACGAACAGGTTCGGCCGGCGGAAGTCGGCGAGTGCGGCGATGTTGTTGCCGAATTCGGTGAGTTCCCACTTGGCTGTGCGCCAGGTGAAGTAACTGTAGGACTGCGTGAAGCCGAGCTTGGCCAGCCCGTACTGGCGCGCCGGCGGCGTGAACGCTTCGGACAAAAAGAGCACGTCGGGGTCGGTGGCCTTCACCTGACCGATCAGCCAGGCCCAGAAGTCGGGCGGCTTGGTGTGCGGATTGTCGACCCGAAAGAACTTGACGCCGTGGTCAATCCAGTGGCGGACCACGCGCAGCACCTCGTCGTAGAGACCTGCGGGATCGTTGTCGAAGTTGAGCGGATAAATGTCCTGGTACTTCTTGGGCGGATTCTCCGCGTACGCGATGGTGCCATCGGGCAGTTCGGTGAACCACTTGCGGTGTTCGCGGGCCCACGGATGATCCGGCGCGCATTGCAGCGCCAGGTCCAGGGCCACCTCCAGGCCGACGTCGCGCGCCGCCGCGACGAACGCGTCGAAGTCGTCGATGGTGCCCAGGCTCGGATGAACCGCGTCGTGGCCGCCCTCGTCGCTACCGATCGCCCACGGAGATCCCACATCTCCGGGGGCGGCGGTGGGGGAGTTGTTGCGGCCCTTGCGATGGACTTTGCCGATCGGATGGATCGGGGGCAGATACACGACGTCGAAGCCCATGTCGGCGATGCGTCCAAGCGCCGCGGCCGCGGTGGTGAAGGTGCCGTGCACCGGCTTTCCGTCGGCGTCCCAGCCGCCGGTCGAACGCGGAAACATCTCGTACCACGCGCTGAAGCGTGCCGCGGGCCGGTCCACCCAGACGCCGCACTGCTCGCCGCGGGTGACGATGTCGCGCAGCGGATAAGCCGTCAGAAGTTCCTCGATTTGTGGTGCCAGCGCCAAAGCGCTGCGGGTCACCGGATCCCCGGGGGTGCGCAACGCCGTCGCGGCCGACAGCAGCGGATCGCGCAGCGCGCGTGGCACACCCGTCGCGGCGCGCTCGAACAGCGCAGCGCCGACCAGCAAATCGTTGGACAGTTCTTTCTCGCCCTGCCCGGCGTCCAGCTTGGCCATCAGCCCATGCCGCCAGGTGTCAATCGGGTCGCCCCAGCCGTCGACCCGGAAGCTCCACAATCCGACACGGTCGGGGGTGAACTGGCCGTGGAAGACGTAGGGCTCTTGGCCCATCGTCATCGGAATCAGCAGCGGCTTGACTTTTTGCGGATCGACCCGCGTGGAGTCGCGGGAGGCGATCACCGGCTTTTCGGGGGCCTGCACGGCCTGGATCCGCCGTGTTTCCGTCGCTAGGTAGCGTGGCCCGAAGTAGCGCACGACCAAGGTCGCCGCGACCGCCTCGTGGCCTTCTCGCCATATCGCCGCGCTGACTGGGACAACCTCACCGACTACGGCTTTGGCAGGGTAGGCGCCGCATGAGACGACGGGCTGGACGTTATCGATCTCGACACGACCGGGCACCACAGCTCCGTTCCGATTGTGTGCTTTCGTCCGGAAACTTCTCCTCCTGGGGAACTTCCCCCCCAATGGGGAAGCATCCTTGCGGCCCCAGTAAGTACCCGATACCCACCCTAGTGGCCGGTCACACGCCCCCGAGGTAAACGGAGGTAAACGCTCGCTCGCTCGCGCTGCGCGCATCGCAATCCTCAGTAAGGTAGTGATGCGTGAAAGCCCTCCGGCGATTTACCGTCCGTGCCCACCTTCCGGAGCGTCTCGGCGCGCTGGAGCAGCTGTCGACCAACCTGCGCTGGTCGTGGGACAAACCGACGCAGGATCTGTTCGCGAGCATCGACCCGGCGCTCTGGGCGCACTGCGGCTATGACCCGGTGGCGCTGTTGGGGGTGGTGAACCCGTCAAGGCTCGACCAGTTGGCGCTCGACGAGGGGTTCCTGGGTCGGCTCGACTGGCTGGCTGCCGACTTGAACGACTATCTGAGTCGTCCGCTGTGGTATCAGCAACAGCAGCAGGACGGTGCGGAGATGCCGACCGGCATCGCGTATTTCTCGATGGAGTTCGGTGTTGCCGAGGTGTTGCCCAACTACTCGGGCGGCCTGGGGATCCTCGCCGGCGACCACCTGAAGTCCGCCTCCGATCTGGGAGTGCCGCTGATCGCGGTCGGCCTGTACTACCGCTCCGGGTATTTCCGGCAGTCGCTGACCGCCGACGGCTGGCAGAACGAGAATTACCCGTCACTGGATCCGCAAGGGCTGCCGTTGCGGCTGCTCACCACTGGCAACGGCGATCCGGTGCTGGTCGAGCTGGCGCTGCCCGACTCCGCGCAGTTGCGGGCCCGGGTCTGGGTCGCGCAGGTGGGTCGCGTCCCGCTGCTCTTGCTGGATTCCGACGTCCCGGAAAACGAACACGACCTGCGCAGCGTCACCGACCGCCTGTACGGCGGCGACCAGGAGCATCGCATCCGGCAAGAAATTCTGGCCGGCGTCGGCGGGGTGCGGGCGATCCGCGCGTTTACCGCCATCGAAGGTCTGCCCGCGCCCGAGGTGTTCCACATGAACGAGGGGCACGCCGGGTTCCTCGGGGCCGAGCGCATCCGCGAGCTGATCACCGACGCGGGATTGGACCACGACACCGCGTTGACGGTGGTGCGGTCGAGCACCCTGTTCACCACCCACACCCCGGTGCCCGCCGGTATCGACCGGTTCCCCGTCGACATGGTTGAGCGCTACTTCGATGACCATCTTGACGGCAAGCCGGGCGGCACGGCAGATGGGAACAACGCCTCGACGCTGCTGCCGGGCGTGCCGACGGCCCGGATCATCGCGCTCGGCGCCGAGGAGGATCCGACCAAGTTCAACATGGCTCACATGGGCCTGCGGCTGGCGCAACGGGCCAACGGCGTTTCGCTGCTGCACGGCCGCGTGAGCCGGGCCATGTTCAACGGGCTCTGGCGCGGCTTCGACCGCAAGGAGGTGCCGATCGGGTCGATCACCAACGGCATTCATGCGCGCACCTGGGCGGCGCCGCAGTGGTTGCAGCTGGGGCGCGAACTGGCCGGGTCGGATTCGTCGTTCAGCGACCCCGGCGTCTGGCTGCGACTGGAGCAGGTCGATCCCGGCCATTTGTGGTGGATTCGCTCGCAGTTGCGAGCGCTGCTGGTGGAGGACGTCCGGCGGCGGCTACGCCAGTCGTGGTTGGAACGCGGTGCCTCCGATGCCGAACTGAGCTGGATCGCGACTGCGTTCGATCCCAATGTGCTCACCGTCGGATTCGCTCGGCGGGTACCGACCTACAAGCGGCTAACACTGATGCTGCGCGATCCCGCTCGCCTGGAACGGCTGCTGCTCGACGAACACCGGCCGATCCAGCTGATCGTCGCCGGGAAATCCCACCCGGCAGACGACGGCGGCAAGGCGCTCATCCAGCAGGTGGTGCGCTTCGCCGATCGGCCGCACGTGCGCCACCGCATCGCCTTTTTGCCCAACTACGACATGTCGATGGCCCGGGTTCTGTATTGGGGCTGCGACGTGTGGCTGAACAACCCGCTGCGGCCCCTCGAGGCGTGCGGCACCTCCGGAATGAAAAGCGCGCTCAACGGCGGCCTGAATCTGTCCATCCGCGACGGCTGGTGGGACGAGTGGTACGACGGCGAAAACGGTTGGGAGATACCGTCTGCCAGCGGGTTGACTGACGAGGTCCGTCGCGACGACCTGGAGGCCAGCGCGCTATATGACCTACTGGAACACGCGGTGGTGCCGAAGTTCTACGAACGTGACCACCGCGGAGTGCCACCGCGCTGGATCGAGATGGTGCGCCACACCTTGCAGACGCTCGGGCCCAAAGTGCTGGCGTCTCGCATGGTGCGCGACTACGTCGAGCAGTACTACGTGCCGGCGGCGCACTCGCTGCGCAAGACGGTTGCGGCCACTGATGGCGCCGGTGAGTACGGCGGGGCCCGCGAACTGGCCGCCTATCGTCGGCGCGCCGAAAAAGCGTGGCCGAAGATCTACGTCACCGACGTCGACAGCACCGGCCTGCCGGACACCCCGGTGCTGGGCTCGAAGCTGACCCTGACCGCGACCGTTAATTTGGCCGGCCTGGCGCCCGACGAGGTGACGGTGCAGGCGGTGCTGGGCCGGGTCGACTCCGGCGACGTGTTGCTGGATCCGATCACGGTCGAAATGTCGTATACCGGCGCCGCTGACGCAGGCAAACAGGTCTTCTCGACGACGACACCGCTGCCGCTGGCCGGCGCGGTCGGATACACCGTGCGTGTGCTGCCCCGTCATCCGATGCTTGCCGTGGGCAGCGAGCTGGGTCTGGTGACCCTGGCTTGACGGCGGAGGCGCCTCAGGCCGACAGGCTGTCTGGCGCGTTGCGCAGCCGCTCCAGCGCCCCGCGGACCTGCGCGGCGTCGGTGGTCGGCCAGAACGGCGGCAGCGAGGCCCGCAGGTAACCGCCGTAGCGGGCGGTGACCATCCGGGAGTCGAGCACGGCAACCACGCCCCGGTCGGTGACCCGGCGCAACAGCCGGCCCGAACCCTGCGCGAGCAGCAGCGCGGCATGGCTGGCGGCGACTCCCATGAAACCGTTGCCGCCGCGGGCGGCCACCGCGCGCTGGCGTGCGCTCAGCAATGGATCGTCCGGCCGCGGGAACGGAATGCGGTCGATCAGCACCAACGAAAGCGACGGCCCGGGCACGTCGACGCCCTGCCACAACGACAACGTGCCGAACAGCGAGGTGGCCGCGTCGGCGGTGAACTGCTCGACCAGCGTGGAGGTGCTGTCGTCGCCTTGACACAACACCGGCGTGGACAGCCGTGTGCGCATGGCCTCGGCCGCGGCCCGGGCGGCCCGCATCGACGAAAACAGCCCCAGGGTCCGCCCGCCGGCCGCGGTGATGAGCTCGGCGATCTCGTTCAGCTGCTCGGCCGAGCCGGCGCCGTCGCGGCCCGGCGGCGGGAGATGTGCGGCGACGTAGAGGATGCCGGCCTTGGCGTGGTGGAACGGCGATCCGACGTCCAGGCCACGCCAGGCCGGATACTCTCCGGGGCCCGGACCAGTGAGGCCCCATGCGGCGGCCATCGCGTCGAAGGTTCCACCGATCGTCAGCGTCGCCGACGTCAACACCGTCGCCGAACGCGAGAACACTCGGGTGCGCAGCAGGTCGGCGACCGACAGCGGAGCCACCCGCAGCACGGCGCGCGGAGAACCGCGGTTGTCCTCCTGGTCCAGCCAGACCACGTCGGTCCGATCGGGGATGGCGGGGGAGAACGACGTCAAAATGCGTGACGCGGTTACCGATATCTCGCTCAGAGCCGCAGCCGCTTCGGCGCGGGTCGCGGCCGCCTTGGAGTCGCTGGTGCTCTCGATGGCCGATCGTGCCGCACTGGCCGCGTCGCGCAACGCCGTTAGGTATGTCGCCATCTCTTGGTCGAGATAGTCGATGCGGCCTGGCGTCCCGTCGTGGATCGCCGACGCGAAGGTGGCCGACGTCGCCTCCAGCCGCTCGGTCAGTTCTGGATCCACCAGTCGGGCGATCCGCCGGGAGGCGACACCGAGCGCGGCCGACGTCAGTTCAGCGGTGGCCACCGACGTCACCCGGTCGGTCAATTCGTGTGCTTCGTCGACCACCAGCAGCGAGTGTTCCGGCAGCACCGCCGAATCGGCGACGGCATCGATGGCCAGCAGCGCGTGATTAGTGACCACGATATCGGCGGCGCCGGCCCGGCCACGTGCCCGTTCGGAAAAGCACTCGGCGCCATATGGGCAGCGGGCCACGCCGAGGCATTCCCGCGCGGACACGCTGACTTGGGACCAGGACCGGTCAGGAACACCTGGCTTGAGGTCGTCGCGGTCGCCCGAATCGGTCGTCGACGCCCAGGCGCTGAGCCGCTGCACGTCGCGGCCCAAGGCGGTGGCCGCCATCGGGTCGAACAGTTCTTCTTGCGGCCGTTCGTCCTCTCCGTCTGCCTCACCGGCCGAACCGCCACCATGGATCTTGTTCAGGCACAGGTAGTTTCGCCGCCCCTTGAGCAAGGCGAATTGCGGCCGATGCGGTAGCGCATCGGCCAGCGAGTCGGCCAGCCGCGGCAGGTCGCGATCGACCAGTTGACGCTGCAACGCGATCGTCGCCGTCGACACGACGACCGGTCCGTCGCCGTCGACGGCGCGGAGAATCGCTGGAACCAGATACGCCAACGACTTGCCGGTGCCGGTGCCGGCCTGCACGATCAGGTGCTCGCCGGTCTCGAAGGCCTGCGCTACGGCCTCGGCCATCTGCTGCTGGCCGCTGCGTCCGCTGCCGCCGAGCGCGGCCACCGCGATGGCCAGCAGTTCGGGTATGGATACGGATACCTCTGGCGTGGTTGCTCCTTGAGTCAGGCCGGGATCTGCGTTGTGGGGATCGCCGGGTCGCCGTGCGCCAAACTCAGCCCCTCCCACGGCAGGCTGCGTAGCCCGGACGCCACCAGCTGACGGGCCGCGATCAGGGCGCCATTACCCGTCACTGAGACCTCTGAGACGACCTGCCCGCCGCGGACCAGTGGGATGGTCAGCACCCGGCATGGTTCGGTGGTGTCAGGCGCTCGGCCGGCCGGATGCACCACCTCTTCGGTGATCGTGCCGGTCGGTCGTGACAAGCGCACCGCCTCCTTGTGGCCACCGACGGACTCCTTGTGGCTGCTGCGCTTCTGCACAGGCATGCCGTCCACCTCGACGAGTTTGTAGACCATACCCGCGGCGGGGGCGCCCGAGCCGGTGACCAACGACGTGCCGACGCCATAGCTGTCCACCGGATCGCCGCGCAGCGCGGCAATGGAAAACTCGTCGAGATCGCCGGACACGACGATGCGGGTCTGGGTGGCGCCCAGCTGGTCGAGCTGCTCGCGCACCCGGCGGGCGAGCACCCCGAGTTCGCCGGAGTCGATGCGGACCGCGCCGAGCGTGGCGCCGCCGGCGGCCACGGCATTGGCGACCCCGGCCGTCACGTCGTAGGTGTCCACCAGCAGCGTGGTGTCGGTGCCCAGAGCGTCGACCTGGGCGCGGAAGGCGGCGAGCTCCCCTATTCCAGAGGGGTCGCCCGCTCGCGTGTGCAGCATGGTGAAGGCGTGCGCGGCGGTGCCCTCGGTCGGGACCCCGTATTGTCGCTGGGCCTCCAGGTTGGACGTCGCGGCGAAGCCGGCGATGTACGCCGCCCTGGCCGCGGCGACCGCCGCGCGCTCGTGGGTGCGTCGCGTTCCCATGTCCATCAGCGGGCGCTCTCCGGCGGCGCTGACCATGCGTGTGGCCGCGGACGCGATCGCGCTGTCGTGGTTGAAGATCGACAGCGCCAGCGTTTCGATCACCACGCATTCGGCGAAGCTGCCGCGCACCGACAACACGGGGGACCCCGGGAAATAAAGCTCGCCCTCGGCGTAGCCGTCGATGTCGCCGCCGAACCGAAAGTCGCGCAGATAGCGCAACGTGTCGGCGTCGAGGAATTGCGTCAGTAACTGGCAGGCCTCGTCGTCGAACCTGAACCGCGGCAAGGCCTCCAACAGCCGGCCGGTTCCGGCGACGACGCCGTAACGCCGCCCTTCGGGAAGCCGGCGGGCGAACAATTCGAACGTGGTGCGGCGCGCAGCGGTGCCGTCCCGCAGCGCCGCCGCCAGCATTGTCAGCTCGTACTTGTCGGTGAGCAGCCCAGCCAAGACCGCGTCGTTCATCAGGCAACGGTATCGGCTGGCAAGGCGGGCTCGGTATCGTATAGGTCATGGTTGTTGCGTCAGCGCCCACCAAACCGGGCACTACCGGGCAACGCGAATCAGCTCCGGTAGACGTCACGGCCAGGCCATGGGTCACCATCGTGTGGGACGACCCCGTCAACTTGATGACCTACGTGACGTACGTGTTCCAGAAATTGTTCGGCTACAGCGAGCCGCACGCCACCAAGCTCATGCTGCAGGTGCACCAGGAGGGTAAGGCGGTTGTGTCGGCGGGTAGCCGGGAGTCCATGGAAGTCGACGTGTCCAAGCTGCATGCCGCCGGTTTGTGGGCGACGTTGCAGCAGGACAGCTGAGATCAGAGGGCATCCAGGATCCTCTGTGCGCAAATGGAAGCGCGTCGAGACCGCCGACGGTCCCCGTTTTCGGTCGGCCTTGGCCGCGCATGAGGCGGCCCTGCTGAAGAACCTGGTCAGCTCGATGATCGGCCTGCTAGACGAGCGCGAATCTTCTGCGCCGTCAGACGAACTCGAGGAGATCACCGGGATAAAGAACGGGAATACCGAACGGCCGGGGGACCCGACGCTTCGTCGGCTGTTGCCAGACTTCCACAAGCCGGATGATGACGACTACGAGCTGGATCCTGATGCCTCCGATAGCCTCAACGCTGCCCTGCGCAGTCTGCACGAGCCGGAGATCATCGACGCCAAACGTGTTGCGGCACAGCAGTTGTTGGACACTCTTCCGGAAAACGGCGGTCGGTTCGAGCTGACCGAAGAGGGCGCGAACGCCTGGATCGCCGCGGTCAACGACATCCGGCTGTCGCTGGGAGTCATGCTCGACGTCGGCCCAGAAGGCCCGGATCGACTGCCGGCCGACCATCCGTTGGCCGCGCATCTCGACGTCTACCAGTGGCTGACCGTCTTGCAGGAATACCTGGTCCTGGTGCTGATGGAGGCCCGATGATCTTGATGGCGGCCGGATGAACTCCATCACTGATGTTGGGGGGATCCGCGTCGGCCACTACGAGCGGCTGGACCCCGACGCGTCCCTCGGCGCCGGTTGGGCCCGCGGGGTCACCGTCGTGCTGACCCCACCCGGGACCGTCGGCGCCGTCGATTGCCGCGGCGGTGCGCCCGGCACCCGGGAGACCGATCTGCTGGATCCCGCCAACAGTGTGCGCTTCGTCGATGCGGTGCTGCTCGCCGGCGGCAGCGCCTACGGTCTGGCAGCCGCCGACGGCGTCATGCGCTGGCTGGAGGAACACGGGCGCGGCGTGGCGATGGGCGAGGGTGTGGTGCCCATCGTGCCGGCAGCGGTGATTTTCGATTTGCCCGTCGGCGGCTGGGAGTGCCGCCCGACGGCTGAGTTCGGTTACGCCGCGGCCGCTGCTGCCTTCGGGGCTCAAGCCGGCGCCCTGGCGGTTGGAACTGTCGGCGCCGGAGTGGGGGCGCGCGCCGGTGTGTTCAAGGGCGGTGTCGGGACGGCTTCAACGACCCTGACCACGCTGCAGTCCGGCGCCACTGTCGGCGCGATCGTCGTGGTGAACTCCGCGGGCGACGTCGTCGACCGGTCCACCGGCCTGCCGTGGCAGGCGGATCTGACCGAGGAGTTCGCGCTGACGGCCCCGCCGGCCGAGCAGGTCGCCGCGCTCGCGCAGCTGCCGTCGCCGTTGAACCCACTCAATACGACGATCGCGGTGGTCGCCACCGATGCGGCGCTCAGCAAGGCGGCGTGCCGGCGGGTCGCGATCGCCGCCCACGACGGTCTGGCCCGAACCATCCGGCCCGCGCACACGCCGCTGGACGGCGATACGGTGTTCGCGCTGGCGACCGGGGCGGTCGAGGTGCCCCCGGCGGCCGACACGCCCGCCGCGCTGTCCCCGGAGACAGGGCTGGTCACCGCGGTGGGTGCGGCCGCCGCTGATTGCCTGGCCCGTGCGGTGCTGGCCGGCGTGCTCGCCGCCGAATCGGTCGCTGGAATACCGACCTATCGGGGCATGTTGCCGGGAGCGTTCAAGGCCTCATCCTGCAGGTAGCCTGGACGATGCCGATAACGCTCGAGAAGGGCAGCTGTGACCCAGGGATATCCGCACACGCCGGCCCGGCAGGCGAAGAAACGCCCCCGGTGGATGGTGGGCGGGGCCACGATCCTCACCTTCGTGGCGCTGCTGTACCTCGTGGAACTGATTGACCTGCTGGCGAACCATTCCCTGGACGGCAACGGCATCCGGCCGAAGACCACCGACGGCCTGTGGGGCATCATCTTCGCGCCGGTTCTGCACGCCAACTGGCAGCACCTGATGGCCAATACGATCCCGCTGCTGGTGCTGGGATTTTTGATGACGCTGGCCGGAATTTCGCGGTTCGTGTGGGCCACCGCGATCATCTGGATCCTGGGCGGCTTAGGCACCTGGCTGATCGGCAACGTGGGCAGCAGCTGCGGCCCGACCGACCACATCGGCGCGTCCGGCCTGATCTTCGGCTACCTCGCGTTCCTGCTGGTGTTCGGGCTGTTCGTCCGCAGGGTGTGGGACATCATCATCGGGCTGGTGGTCCTGTTTCTCTATGGGGGCGTGTTGCTCGGCGCCATGCCGGTGCTCCACCAATGCGGCGGTGTGTCCTGGCAGGGTCACCTGTCTGGCGCGGTCGCCGGCGTCATCGCCGCGTATCTGTTATCCGCTCCCGAGCGCAAGGGTCGCGCCCTGAAAAAGGCCGGCAGCGGTTCTCCGCGTCTGAAGACATGAGCTCCCCGCTGGCACCCGTCGGGGTTTTCGATTCCGGCGTCGGGGGACTGACCGTTGCCCGCGCGATCATCGACCAGCTGCCCGACGAGGACATCGTCTACGTCGGCGACACCGGCAACGGCCCCTACGGTCCGCTGACCATCCCGGAGATCCGGGCGCACGCGCTTGCCATCGGGGACGACCTGGTCGAGCGCGGCGTCAAGGCGCTCGTGATCGCATGCAACTCGGCGTCTGCGGCGTGCCTGCGGGACGCTCGCGAGCGTTACGACGTGCCCGTCGTCGAAGTGATCTTGCCGGCGGTGCGACGTGCGGTCGCCACCACCCGCAATGGGCGCATCGGTGTTATCGGCACGCGGGCCACCATCACCTCGCACGCCTACCAAGACGCGTTCGCCGCGGCACGCGACACCGAGATCACCGCGGTGGCCTGCCCGCGCTTCGTCGACTTTGTCGAGCGCGGTGTGACCAGCGGTCGGCAGGTGCTCGGACTGGCGGAGGGGTATTTGGAGCCGCTGCAGCGCGCCGAGGTCGACACGTTGGTGCTCGGATGCACGCACTACCCGCTGCTGTCCGGACTGATTCAGTTGGCGATGGGCGACAACGTCACGCTGGTCTCCAGCGCCGAGGAGACCGCGAAGGAAGTGCTGCGGGTGCTCACCGAAAGGGACCTGCTGCGTCCGCATGACGCATCCCCCGCCAGCCGGGTGTTCGAGGCCACCGGCGACCCCGAGGAGTTCACCAAACTGGCGTCGCGCTTCCTGGGTCCCGCGGTGACCGGTGTTCAACCCGTTCAGCGTCATTCTCGTGTCTATTAGGTGCGCGCAGAGATTCTCATCACCGAATGCTGCAATGTTTTCGTCATTGCGCTTTCGGGCATGGCAAAGTAGTGACCGTGCGAATAACCGTGCTCGGCTGCTCCGGGAGCGTCGTGGGTCCGGATTCGCCTGCATCGGGTTATCTGCTCCGGGCGCCGGACACGCCACCGCTGGTCCTGGACTTCGGCGGGGGAGTGCTTGGTGCGCTGCAGCGGCACGCGGACCCCAGTTCGGTGCACGTGCTGTTGT
The DNA here is from genome assembly GCF_052144515.1 of Mycobacterium sp. Classification (GTDB taxonomy): domain Bacteria; phylum Actinomycetota; class Actinomycetes; order Mycobacteriales; family Mycobacteriaceae; genus Mycobacterium. The sequence continues at coordinate 24,912 of NZ_JBKQQD010000512.1, forward strand.
CTCATCTGCACGCGGACCACTGTCTGGATATGCCTGGCCTGTACGTCTGGCGTCGCTATCACCCGTCACGACCCGACGGCAAGGCGTTGTTGTACGGCCCGAGCGATACCTGGTCGCGATTGGGGGCGGCCTCGTCCCCTTACGGTGGTGAGATCGACGACTGCTCGGACATCTTCGATATCCGCCACTGGGTCGACGGTGAGCCGGTGACTGTGGGCGCGCTCACCGTGGTGCCGCGGGTGGTCGCTCACCCCACCGAGTCCTACGGTTTGCGGATCACCGACCCCACCGGCGCGTCCCTGGTCTATAGCGGTGACACCGGCATCTGCGACCAGCTTGTCGAGCTGGCTCGCGGGGCTGACGTCTTCCTGTGCGAGGCTTCCTGGACGCACTCGCCGGACCGTCCCCGCGACCTGCATCTGTCTGGCACCGAGGCCGGCAGGACCGCGGCACAGGCGGGTGTCCGGGAGCTGCTGTTGACGCATATCCCGCCGTGGACCTCGCGTGAGGACGTCATCACGGAGGCCAAGGCCGAGTTCGATGGTCCCGTGCACGCGGTGGTGTCTGGTGAGACCTTCGATATCGGGCGCCCCTGAACACCTCTGAGCTACCCGTCGAGGTTGGCTTAGGGTTACTGGGTGTCCAAACGAGATGACGGTCGCCTTGACGACGAGCTTCGCCCCGTGGTCCTTACCCGAGGGTTCACCGAACACCCGGCGGGTTCGGTGCTGATCGAGTTCGGTCAAACCAAAGTCATGTGCACCGCCAGCGTCACCGAAGGGGTGCCGCGTTGGCGCAAAGGGTCCGGCTTGGGTTGGCTCACTGCGGAGTACGCGATGCTGCCGTCGGCCACCCACACCCGGTCGGACCGCGAGTCTGTCAGAGGCCGGGTCAGCGGGCGCACCCAAGAGATCAGCCGGCTGGTCGGTCGGTCGTTGCGGGCGTGCATTGACCTGCGCGCGCTGGGGGAGAACACGATCGCCGTGGACTGCGACGTGTTGCAGGCCGACGGTGGCACTCGGACCGCGGCCATCACCGGTGCCTATGTGGCGTTGGCCGACGCGGTGACGTACCTGTCGGCTGCGGGCAAGCTGTCGGATCCCAGGCCGTTGTCGTGCGCGATCGCGGCGGTCAGCGTCGGGGTGGTCGACGGCAGGGTCCGGGTGGATCTGCCCTACGAGGAAGACTCGCGCGCCGAGGTGGACATGAACGTCGTCGCCACCGACACCGGGACCCTGGTGGAGGTTCAGGGGACGGGTGAGGGCGCGACGTTCCCGCGCTCGACGCTGGACAAGCTGCTGGACATGGCGTTGGGTGCGTGCGACAAGTTGTTCGCCGCACAGCGCGAAGCCTTAGCGCTGCCGTACCCGGGCGTGCTGCCCGAGGGACCTCCACCGTCGAAGGCGTTCGGCAGCTGACCCGGCTACTGGTCGCCAGCCGCAATCTCAATAAGCTGGCCGAACTGCGCCGGGTGCTGGACGGCGCCGGACTGTCGGGGTTGACGCTGGTATCGCTCAACGATGTGGCGCCGTTCGACGAAGCACCGGAAACCGGTGCGACCTTCGAGGACAACGCGCTGGCCAAGGCGCGCGACGCGTTCGCCGCGACGGGTCTGGCGAGTGTCGCCGACGACTCGGGTTTAGAGGTAGCGGCGTTGAACGGCATGCCCAGTGTGCTCTCGGCGCGCTGGTCGGGCCGGCACGGCGACGACGTCGGCAACATCGCGCTGCTGTTGGCGCAGTTGCGCGACTTGCCCGACGGTCGGCGCGGTGCGGCGTTCGTGTCGGCCTGCGCGCTGGTGTCGGGGTCGGGCGAGGTGGTCGTCCGCGGGGAGTGGACGGGCACGATCGCCCGCGAGCCGCGCGGCGAGGGTGGGTTCGGTTATGACCCGTTGTTTATTCCTGACAGGTATGACCGCACCGCCGCGGAGTTGAGCCCGGCGGAGAAGGACGCGATATCGCATCGCGGTCGTGCGCTGGGTCTGTTAGTGCCGGCGCTTCGAGCGTTGGCGGCTCGCCGAGCGTGACGCCAGCTTCACGCTGGGCCGCGAGCGTGACGCCAGCTTCACGCTCGAGCTCACAGCCCGAAGCGTGCCTTGACGTCCTTGGTCTGGAAGTGCTCGACGATGATGCCCAACAGCGGGATGGTGCCGCTGAGCAGTACGCCGATGGTCTTGCCGATCGGCCATCGCACCTTGATCGCGAGATTGAAGGCGGCCAACACATAGACGAAGTACACCCAGCCGTGCACCACCTCGATCCACCGGATCTCGTGGTGGAAAGCGAGATGCGAGACGATCTCGTAGCACAGGGCGATGAGCCAGAGACCCGTCGTCCACGCCATGATGCGGTAGCCGAGCAGCGCGGTGCGGATCTTGTCGACGGGGGTGGCGGGCGTGTGTGCTTCAGGGGTCTCGGGTGTGGTCATGCGGTGGCCCTGTTCTGTTTTTCGGCATCTGTCTTCGCCAGCTCGGCCAGGTAGGCGTTGTACTCCCGCAGTGCCGGATCATTGGGCGGCTGCTGTACAGGCCTCGGCCGCTCGGGGAGCAGTCCGGCTGGCACCTCGGTGACGACGCCTTTATTCCGCGGCTCCGGCGGCGTCTCTTCATAACGGACGAAGTTGCGGTACGCGTAGACGGAGAACCAGGCGAACAGCGGCCACTGCAACGCATAGCCGAGGTTCTGGAAGGTGCCCGACGCGGACTGAAACCTGGTCCATTGCCACCAGCCGAGAGCCAGGCAGCTGGCGGCCGCGAAGATCACCAGAGCGATCAGCGCGGGCCTGCGACGACGCGTAGCGGACACCCCTTGAAGGTACCGCCTGGGGAAGTTCATGACTTTGGCCCGAGGAATTCCTCGAGCGCGCCACCGCTCATTTACCAAGCTGGGAGGCATCGCCGACAAGTCGTCGCGTGAGCGAGGCGGAGCGGTACGATCGGCAGGCTGCGGGCGTGGCGAAATGGCATACGCGATGGCTTTAGGTGCCATTGCTCGAAAGAGCGTGAGGGTTCGAGTCCCTCCGCCCGCACATCACCTTCTCTCGTATTTGCGCTGGCAGAAGCGTGAAGGTCATCGACGGGACCGGCTTCACCGACGAGGTGATCGGCATCATGATGGCACACCAGGAGACATCCCCCGACTACCCTGGATCGTTCTGTTGCGTGCCGGTCGAGTGGGAGGCCGCATCGTGACGATGAACTGGCCCAACAAGACTCAGCGCCGCGTACTTCGGGAACTGGCAGAGGTGACCACCGCAGACAGCGGCGACTTCCCCGAGGAGAGGCTGGCCAAGCGGCTGGACATGCCCGTGGAGGAGGTTCGCCGCCATCTGCAGGCGCTGGCCGACCTCGGGATGGTGGAGGAAGCACGATGACCATGTCCGAGACATGGCTCCCGATACCGGGATTCGGCGGCTATGAGGTGAGCTCGGAGGGCGGTTCAAGTCATTTTCTCTTCGGGGGCCCCGGCCGTCCCCGCCCCTCGCGTCACTTTCCGCGAGGGCCTGCCAGCGGACGGCACTCCTTGCCCAGTTGAGGCGCGCAAATCACGCCGTCGCACGCCTTGCACGCCCACGACAAATGGCCGGCGCGGCGTCCGCAACCAACCACACGGACCCCAGCCAACAAGAACACGGTTCGGGCCGATCCCACACTCGCACTTGCGGTCGTTACAGTCCCGGATACCAACGGCCCGGAGTTGTCCACTCCGGGCCGGGCGGAGGCCCATCAGTCGGACACATGTACTTGTCCGGAAACCTCACACACGTCGGTGGCAGCGGCTGATTTGGGCCGTCG
>NZ_JBKQQD010000513.1:0-10044 GCF_052144515.1 Mycobacterium sp.
GCGCGCAGTTGCGCATGTTTGCGCCGCATGCCCCGCAGCCGGCCGAACAGCACCAGGTTCTCCCGCCCGGTGAGCTGCCAATCGAGCGCGGCGAGCTGCCCGGTACTCCCGATGCTTGCGCGTACCAGGGCGGGGTGTCGGACCACGTCGTATCCGGCCACGACTGCCTGCCCGGAGGTGGGCCGCAGCAGCGTGGACAGGATGTTGATCGTGGTCGTCTTACCGGCGCCGTTATGACCGAGCAGAGCGCAGATCGAGCCCGTGGACACCGAAAAGCTCACGCCCTGCAACGCGTACATTTTCCCGTCGAACGACTTGGTGACGCCGTCTAACTCAATCACAAATACACACGATACCGTGGGTGCAGGGTCTTCGAACCGTCGCTTGGGCGAACGGACTCGCGTTCAGGACGGCTTGCGGAGCGCAAGGCCGGCGGCCTGATAGATCGCATCGATGACGGTGTGGTTCTCGATCGCGTCTTGCGGTGTCGTCTTCACCGGTTCCCCGCGCAGCACCGCCGCGGCGAAAGCGTCCAGCTGATAATCGAAGGAGCTGCGGCGCGGGAAGCGCTCGACACGTTTGCTGTCGGCTGATCGGACCGAGAGCCGATGGAAAATCTGCGGTGCCGCTGGACTGAGCCAACGCAGCTCTCCGCGGTCACCCACCACCTTCGCACTCGCCCGGAACAGGTCCGACGACCACAGCGCGCAGCGGATCCGGCCCGTGTGCCCGCCGGCAAACCGCAACTCGGCCGTCATGGCGCGGTCCACCTCATGCCCGCGCAGCTTCGCCCGCGCCGAGACGACTTCCGGGGTCGCGCCGCCGAACGTGCGCACCATGTGGACCGCATAGCTTCCGGCGTCCATTGTCGCCCCTCCGGCAAGGGAGTAGTCGTAGACGTTGGCGTTGGAGGACTTCGGCAGCAGCACGCACACGGCGACATCCACTCGCTGCAGGGTGCCCAGCTCCCCGGAGGCAATGATCTGCTCGACGCGCAACGTCAACGGATGGTAGCGGTATTGGAGCCCTTCCATCACTACCCGGTCTGACGTGGCGGCCAGGTCGGCGATCTCGCGGGCCTCGGCGGCATTGGCGGTGAACGGCTTTTCGCACAGCACGTGCTTGCCCGCGGCCAGCGCGGCCCGGGTCCACCGGCCGTGCAAGCTGGTCGGCAGCACGATGTACACCGCATCCAGGTCCGGGTCGGCGACCAGCGCCTCGTAGCTGTCATGCGCCCGGGCGATGCCGTGTTCGGCGGCAAACGCTCGAGCACGCGACACATCGCGATCTGCCACCGCAGCCGCCACGACCTCGCTACTTCCCCGGGCCGGGTTGATGAGGGTCATCGGCGCAAAGCGGGAAGCACCCAAGATGCCGATCCGCACCGGGGCGCCGCTTTCAGACATGAAGCGCGATGCTAGCAGTCGATCTCGGTGGGTATCCCGTGATTCGGGCGGTCACGAGAGCCGGGCGAAATCTTCCAGGCGATCTGCGGCGGCCGCAACGCTGTCGGCGGGTTTGGTCATCCGGGTCGCGATCTCGCGGGCCCGGGCGACGTATTTCGGGGCCAGGATGGTACGGAGGTCCACGACCAGCGATTTCTCGGTAGTGCTCGAAAAGCGCCGGGCGGTGCCGACCTTCAGCCATTTGACCGCAGCTCCCCATATCAGCTGAACGTCCGCCATCCAGAGGATCAACGTGGGGACTCCGGCGCGCAGGCCCGCGGCCGTGGTGCCCGCGCCACCATGGTGCACGACCGCGCGGCAGGCCGGAAAGATCGCCGCGTAATTCACCGCACCCACCACCTTGACGTGGTCGAAATGTGGGACGTTGGTGAAGTCGGTCCAGCCGGCGCATACCAATGCCCGCTCCCCTAACTGCGCGCAGGCTGCGCCGATCATCGCGATCATGTCGGCCGGAGACTCGACCGGGATGCTGCCGAACCCGAAGCAAATCGGCGGCGTCCCCGCGGCAATCCACGAGGCTACCTCCTCATCGGCATCCGTTGGCAACTCCATCGTCAACGTGCCGACAAAGGGCCGCTGGCCATCCCATTTCGCCCACTCGGTCGCCAACCCGGGAAAACACACCTCGTCGTAGGCCTGGATCTCCAGCGCACCGCGTTCCGCGATCCGTCGCGGCACGGGTCCTTTTGCCTTCGGCAGGCCCAGTTCACGACGCTGCGCGTCCTGAACCTTCTTCACCCCGCGCCAGACCAGCCACTCGAACGCCGTCATCGCCGAGCGGATCAACGCCGCCGGCAGCTTCGGAATGAGCTGGCCGTTGACCCGTATCGGAAACCACAGCAGCGCGGCCAACGGAATGTCGCGATATTCCGCGACGTTGGCAGCGAGCTCCTCGTAACTCACGCCGGTCATCAGCACGTCGGCCCCGTCCACCAGCGACGTCAGCATCGTGCTCATCTCCCCCCAACACCGAATGCCGGGCTCGCGAGCTTCACGCAAAAACTCCCTCACGTCCCGGACCCGCCAGAAGTTCCGGAAGAAAAATCCCCAGAAGTCGCGCGTGTCTTCCAGCCACGCCCGCGTATCCGGCCCGTAAGCGACCGCCGCAAGCCCAACCTCCTCGGCGAAACCAATCAGGTCGGGCGGGACGGCCATGCGCACGTCGTGCCCTCGGCGCAACAGTTCACGACCAACAGCGACGCCGGGCTCGACATCGCCGCGTGTCCCATAGAAAGCCAGCACAAATCTCATCGCGAATCCGAGCCTTTCACTTCCCTTAAGCGCTATGCGAAATGCAGGCGTGAGCTGCGGCGAGCTGCATTCCAATCATTGTCTTAGCATCCGCCGGGCGGTCTAGGCCCACGTCCCCCTGCGCCGGTGAGCCAGTGCGAGGACCTCAAGGCTCAACTTCACCGCGAACGTCGGCATGAGCCAGGTGAGCTTGCGGTACCGTTCGAAATCCTCAAACACCCTCCGGAAACCACGTTCGCTCGCGCTATACGCCTCGTATACGCGATCCAGCTCAGATGCATCCCAGAGTTCGTCCCGCGCGGCCGCGGCGAGCGCTTCGTAGACCGCGGACATCCAGTCCGCGCCGAGGGGCTCTGCAACCGGGCCGCAGTGTCGGTGGTGCCGAAGATTCGGTGTGAGAAACCCGTCGATTGCGCCCTCATCCCGAGTGTCGAGATCGATCGCGAGCGCCTCAGAAATCCGGTCTATTTCCCGACGCCAGTCCTCGAGGAGGTTGGCGTAGTCGACGAACACGCGCGGCACGCCGCGCGTACCTCTCTCGGCCAGCAACGTGTATTTCAACCACGAAGCACTCGTGTACTCCGGCCCATTTTGAACGTAATTCTGACTGTTAGCGCGTCTTTCAAGCGACCCGATGACCTCCTGCAGGTGGCGCACCGCAACCACGGCCGCGATGTCGTAGCCGGCCAGACGTGCCGCCTCGAACCACATGCCAGACAGCGCAGTCATCTTCGGTTCCTTGATGACCATCAGCGGCGCGGCCGGCAACTTTTCGAGATACGCCTTGATCTTGGCGACGTACTGAGCGTTCTTTTCGACGTCGAACGCGCCTTCCTCCTGCGCGCGCAGCGTCGGGTCGTACCCGGAGCTGCCGTGGCGGCGCAGGATTACTTCGTTGAGATGGATTGCCGTACGCGGCTCCCAAAAGCCGCGCGGATTTTCCGAGCTGCCGCCCAACAGCCCGGGCGGGAGAGTACCGCCGCACAGCGAGAGAACCCGCGTGAGCGCAGAAGTTCCGGACCGGCCAAAGCCCAGCACGAACAGAGCGACCGGGCGGGTTCCGTTCTGCGCGTGGGGGATCACAAGCAGGAATCCGCGCTCGACGCCGCGTACGGCACCGGAACACGCTGGCCCACCGCAAGATGGCTCGGCAGCAGGCCAACCCTGCACCGTCGGTGCATCGGTTCGAAAAGCGTTCCGAAGCTGGCCACGGCGACATCATAAGGGGTGGCCCTGTCTGACGAGATCGATTTGGACGGCAGGCATCCGGGTTCGAGAAACGTACCGGCGCAAAAACTGCCGAGCCGCGAACAGATGTAAATAGTCCCGGTAACCGGAGGCGGTTTGGACACCGATGTAAGTCTCGTCCCCCCGGCGCCGTCGACCACGGCTGGGGTCTGGGCTATATATAAAAGGCCGAGCTGGAACGCCGGATCGGCTACGCTGAGCGTCCGTGACGAGGTGTACGCACCACTCGGCGTCACGAGCGAATCGAGTGTCATCGGAGGTTGATCAGTGCCACTCCGGATACGGCCCGCACGCGCACCCTCTACCAACCGCGCATCCAACGGCGAGCTGCGGCCGGACAATCGGCTGGCGTTGGTGGACCAAGCATTCTTTGCGGGGCATCGCGCCGCCGGCCAGAACGAAGCCATGCAGTGCGTGTGGGTTTATGAGCATGCTATCGACTTCGATGCGCTGCAGCGTTTACACCACAATCTCGGTCGCGGGTTGTTCGCACGGCGCATCGAGCGTTCGCCGCTGCCGTTCGCCCGGCATCGGTGGGTCTCAGATCCGGGGCCGTCGGACATCGATATCGCTGAGTGCGCCCGTCCACGCGCTGAACTCAGCGACTGGGCTGATGAACGCTCACAATTGCCTGTTGATCCGGAATGGGGACCCGGCTGGCATCTCGGCGTCCTCCCCCTTATGGACGGCTCAACCGCGGTCAGCATGGTGGTTTCCCACTACCTGCTCGACGGCATCGGGTCCCTCGTCGAGTTTGTTGGTACGCTCTTGGGCAACACGCGCGATCTTGGCTACCCGCCGCCGCGTTCACGCACTCGATTGCGCGCGGTGGTTCAGGATGCCCGCCAAACAGCGCGGGACGCACCCGAGGTTGCCCGGGCACTTATCACGGCGGCAAAACTGGCCCGTCGTCGCCAGCTTGGTATTGTCCGATTATCGCGACCCGTCGACGTCCGCGGAGGCGACGGCGATGCCCCTGTCGTGGTGCCCGGTATCACGATCTACATCGACCTGGATGATTGGGATGTTCGTGCGAAGACTCTTGGCGGAACAAGTAACACGCTGGCCGCCGGGTTGGCCGCGAAACTCGGGGAGCGCATGGGGTTCCGACATGACGGTGACGGCGCGGTCACCGCGCAACTCGTTGTGAGCGACCGCACCGAGGACGATACGCGTGCGGTCGCAGTGTCCTTTGCCCGCGTCAGTGTCGACCCGACGCGGGTAACGACGGATCTGCGTGACGCCCGCGCTGCCATCAAGCAGGCGCTGAAGACTCTCCGGGAAACGCCAGATGAGTCGTTGCAGCTCGCTGCGCTGACCCCGTTCACGCCGAGGCGGACGTGGAAACGGGCGGTCGATCTGGCGTCCGCCGACCCCGATCACCCGGTAGTTTGTTCTAACTTCGGCGACGTCCCGCTGGTGACCCGCCTCGATGGCACCGAGTGCGAGTACATGTACGCACGAGCGATTAACCAACATGCAACGCGACAGTGGCTTGAGCGAATGGGCGGCCGGTTGCAGCTGCTGTCTTACCGCTCGCCAGCGCTCGGCAAGTTCACCATCACCGTCCTCGCCTACCAACCGGGCGCCGAGAACACAAAGCCCGCTTTGCGTGAGCTGGTTGCGAGCACGCTCGCTGAGTTCGGCCTGACGGGCGAGATCGACTAACGAATCATCCCCGTGCGGCCCCGACGCAACGACACACACAGGGCCGAAAACCTGCGCCGCGCACCTGAGGTCGCATCGGGAAGCCACACTGAGAACTTCCTTAAATCGCGGACGGACCATTATGGTTTGCAACCGTTATTGCACTCGTGTCGGCTAGGGTGGTGCGGTGATTCGAGGCAACGTGCGAGATGTTAAGCCAGCGCGGTCCGATGTCGACATCGAGAGAGGCCGAGACGCTAGCCAACGGCGCGACCGCCGACGCATTCTTCTGCGACGTGCTCGCCAAGGTTCATCCACGCCGCGAGCACAAAATGGGTCCGGAAAGGGTCGTCGAAATCGGGGGGCTGTGTTTTTCCGAGTTCTGAGGCGACTGTGGATTCCGCTGGTCATACTGGTGGTGCTCGCCGCTGGAGGTTTGAGCGTGTCTCGGCTGCAAGGCGTCTTCGGCTCTGAGAAAAGCTTCTCGTACGCCGACACCAAAAATGACGAGGCCAAACCTTACAATCCCCAGCACATGAGGTACGAGGTCTTCGGACCGCCAGGGACCGTGGCCGTGATCAGCTATTTCGGCGCCAATGCTGACCCGCAGCATGCCGACGGGGTAAGCCTGCCGTGGTCGGTGGAGTTCGCGATCAACGCGGCAACGTCCATCGGAAGTGTCGCGGCTCAGGGCGATAGTGACACCATCGGCTGCCGCATCCTGGTGGAAGGCGTGGTCAAGGCGGAGAACATCTCGCACCACGAAGCGAGCGCCTTTACCTCCTGCATGCTGAAGGCCGCATGAGCACCCATCAACTGCACCGCAGTCCGCCATTTTTCGCGCGGATGATCCGTCGGCTTTCGGTGCCCATCATCTTGGCGTGGTTGGCGACCATCGCTTTCTTGATTATTTGCGTTCCCTCACTGGAGCAGGTCGCGCAAGAGCGTTCCATGTCGCTGTATCCCACCGATGCGCCGTACTTCAAAGCGGTAGTTCGTATGACTGCGGACTTCAAGCAATCTGATTCCGGCGGCACGCAGTCTGATTCCGGCGGCAATTCGGCGATGATCGTTTTGGAGGGTCAGCAAGCCCTCGGCGATGACGCCCACAAGTATTACGACCGTTTGATTGCACAGCTCAAAGACGATCCGAAGCATGTGCGGCACATTCAGAATTTCTGGGGTGACGAACTCACCAGAGGCGCCGCACAAAGCACCGATGGTAAAGCCGCCTATGTGCAGGTAGATATCGCCGGTAAACAGGGCCAGGCCTTGGGGAACGAATCGGTCGAAGCCCTCCGGCGCATCGTCGAACGGACGCCGGCCCCGGCGGGGGTCACGGCTTATGTCACCGGCCCCGCGGCGATCGCAGCGGACATGGGCCGCAGTGGCGACAGAACGGTGGCCACAGTCACTGTGGTGAGCCTGCTGGTGATCTTGATTACGTTGCTTATCGTCTACCGGTCGGTCATCACCGTAATTCTTTTGCTGCTCGTGGTCGGCGTCGAATTGCAGTTGGCCCGGGGTATCGTCGCATTGCTTGGCCACCAGGAAATTATCGATCTCAACACCTTCGCCGTGAATCTGTTGGTGTCTCTCGTGATCGCGGCCGGAACGGACTACGCGATATTTTTCGTCGGGCGGTATCAGGAGGCACGTCAGGCCGGCGAGGACAGGGAGACGGCCTACTACACCACATTCCGCGGGGTCACCAAGGTCGTTGTGGCGTCAGGTTTGACGATTGCCGGAGCACTTTTCTGCCTCAGCTTTACCCGGCTGCCCTCTTTCAGGGTCCTGGGAATCCCCTGCGCGGTGGGGGTAACGGTCGCCGTCGCGGTCGCGATCACGTTGGTTCCGGCAGTTCTCACCGTCGGAAGTCGTTTTGGTCTGTTCGAGCCGAAACGGAAAATCACGTATCGCGGATGGCGACGGGTAGGCACGGCGATCGTCCGTTGGCCCGCACCGATTGTTGTCGCGACGTCAGCGGTCGCGCTGGTCGGGCTATTGACACTGCCGGGGTATAAACCCAGCTACAACGACCAGCAGTTTATCCCCAAAGGAATATCCGCCAATCTGGGGTACGAGGCCGCAGCGCGGCATTTTCCCCCATCGGTAATGACGGTACCCGAGATACTGTTGGTCGAGACCGATCACGATCTGCGCAATCCGGCTGATTTCTTGGTATTGGACAAATTGGCCAAGGCCGCCCTCGCTGTTCCGGGCATTTCGAAGGTGCAGTCCGTTACCCGGCCCGAGGGAGCCCCGATAGCCCACACGACGCTACCGTATTTGCTCAGTATGCAAGAGGCCGGCCAGCAACAATTCATGCATTTCCAAAATGCGCGCATGGTCGATCTCCTCAAGCAGGCCGATATGCTATCGGAGGCGCTGAACATCATGCAACGCATGTATGGCCTGATGCAGCAGATGGTCGCCACGACGCATGACTTAGTGCATAAAACACATGATATGCAGGACCTCACGAACGAGTTGCGGCAAAACCTTGCGAATTTCGAGGATTTCTTCAGGCCGATCCGCACCTACTTCTACTGGGAAAAGCACTGCTACGACATTCCCCTCTGCTGGGCGCTGAGAAGCCTGTTCGAGCCGATCGACGGTGCTGACATGTTGACCGACAAGTTGGGCGAGGTGATAGTAGACCTCGATCAGATAAACGTAATCCTGCCGCAGGTGCTCGCCCAGTTTCCCCAGATGATCGCGATCACGCAGGCCTCGCGGAACATGCTGCTCACGATGCACAGCACCATGTCCGGGACCACCGGACAGATGGACGACGCTAACAGCAATCCGACTGCCATGGGCAAGGCGTTCGACACCGCCAAAAACGACGATTCTTTCTATCTACCGCCGGACGTGTTGAAGAACAAGGACTTCCAACGAGTCATGAACATATTCTTGTCCCCGGACGGGAAGTCTGCCCGCATGTTCATACTGCTCAAGAGCGATCCGGCGTCACCCGAGGGCATTTCGCGGGTCGATCCGATAAAGAGCGCGGCCGACGAGGCGCTCAAGGGAACTCCGCTGGAAGACTCGAAGGTCTATCTCGCCGGCACCGCAGCGATGGTGAAGGACGTGGTGCAGGGCTCCAGATACGATCTCGCGATCGCGGGAGTTGCCGCGCTCTGCCTTATTTTCATCGTCATGCTGATCGTCACGCGAAGTTTTGTTGCCGCCCTGGTTATCGTAGGCACGGTATTGCTTTCGCTGGGCGCGTCGTTCGGGCTCTCCGTATTCGTCTGGCAATATTTGCTCGGTATTCAATTACACTGGGCGGTACTCGTCATGTCCTTGATCGTTCTTTTGGCGGTAGGGTCTGACTACAATTTGTTGCTGGTAGCCCGGATGAAAGAGGAGATAGGCGCCGGCATAAACACCGGCATCATTCGTGCGATGGGTGGCACCGGCAAGGTCGTGACGTACGCCGGGCTGGTGTTCGCGTTCACCATGGGGTCGCTGATGGTCAGCGACCTGCGCAGTGTCGGTCAGTTGGGCACGACGATCGGTCTGGGGCTGCTGTTCGACACGCTGGTGGTGCGCGCGTTCATGACGCCCTCCATCGCCGCGCTGCTGGGACGCTGGTTCTGGTGGCCTCAGCAAGTGCGCCCCCGACCGGCCAGTGCGTTACTTCGGCCCACTGGGCCCCGTCCGTTGGTACGCGCCTTGTTGCTGAGATAGCAGCAGTAAGTGGCGGATTTCCAGTCATTTCCAGTCAGGGCAAAACCGGCAACCGTTGGGAGCATCGTGGCACAGAGCGATAGCGGCAGCAGTTCCTGCCGCTTCGAAGTGCACGGCGAGCATTCCGTTGCTGTCTACCCATTGAAGTACCCGGTGAAGGCTGCATGAGCACCGAACGCCCTCGGCCCCCCTTCGTAGCGCGGACGATCCGCGGGCTGTCACCATTCATCATTTTGGCGTGGGTGGCTTTGACCCTGGTTGTGACATTTGCGGTTCCACCGTTGGAGCAGGTCGGCGAACAGCATTCCGTACCACTGGCTCCTCAAGACGCACCGTCGGTGCGGGCCATGACGAGCATGGGCAAGGCCTTCAAAGAGTCCGATTCGGACAGTTTCGCAATGATCGTGTTAGAAGGGCGGCAACCGCTCGGGGATGACGTTCGTACGTATTATCGAGAATTAGTTCGTAATTTAAGAAATGACCCGCATGTGGAACACGTGCAGGATTTGTGGGGAGATCGACTCACCGCGTCGGGCGTGCAAAGCCCCGACGGCAAGGCCACATATGTGCAGTTGAATCTGGCCGGCAACCAAGGCACCACCTTGGCACAGCAATCCGTGGCGGCGGTCCGCAACATCGTAAAGCAGACGCCGCCTCCTCCCGGTGTCGAGGTCCATCTCACCGGCCCGGCAGCGCTCATTCCGGACATGCAGCGCAGTGGCGACGCATCACTTCT